>JBCCVT010000022.1:0-19437 GCA_039195015.1 Pseudomonadota bacterium | reverse complement strand
GGGGTCTTCCTTTTGTTGGGGGTGCTTTGGGACCCCCTGGGGGCCCCCGACGAACCGGGGGGCGATGCCCCCCGAACCCCCATTATCATTTCGTTGAGGGTCTGCAAACTCATTGTGAATGTTTGAAGGAACCAGGATTTGCAACGTTCCCCCTTTTGACGAACCGATCAACTCAAGGCATGGTTTCGACGTTTGGATCTCGGTTAGATTAACAATGGACGCGCCGATCGTTTCGCCGATCGGTCCATAATCAAGAGTTACCAACCCCCTTTTGGCCCGAAACTTTAAACCAGTTGCGTACAGCGCCTCTGCCGGCGACTAAGCGGTTGAATTCAAGCACGTCTACTACGCGCCCAGCACGGCCGTAACCCGCGCCCAGCCCAACCTTCGTGCAAGATAACATCTCGAACTCTCCGGTTTTTCGGCGTACTGGAGCCACGCTTTTTCTGGGTTTATCCACACTACCCAAGGCCCAGTCAATCCATCGGCTTGAATTGGACCCAATCGCGACAGCAGTTCACGAATTGCGGTTTCCTCGCGTTCAGCGCACCGCTATATGGGCACGGTTCAAACACGCAAGGAAGGACCGCAAATGGCCAATGTCGTCGTGGTCGGCGCCCAGTGGGGCGACGAAGGCAAGGGCAAGATCGTCGATTGGCTGAGCGAACGCGCCGACGTGATTGCGCGGTTCCAGGGCGGCCACAACGCCGGGCACACCCTCGTTATCGATGGCGAAGTTTACAAACTGCACGCACTGCCCTCGGGCGTCGTGCGCGGCGGCAAGCTGAGCGTGATTGGCAACGGGGTTGTGATGGACCCCTGGCACCTTGTGGCCGAGATCGATACGATCCGGGCGCAAGGCGTGGAAATCACGCCGGAGACGCTGATGATTGCGGAAAACACCGCGTTGATCCTGCCGTTTCATGGCGAGCTGGACCGCGCGCGCGAGGCACAGAACGCGGTGGCCAAGATCGGGACCACGGGGCGCGGCATCGGGCCGGCTTATGAGGACAAGGTGGGCCGCCGCGTGATCCGTGTGGCGGACCTTGCTGATGCGGCAACGCTTGAGAAACGCGTCGACCGCGCGCTGGTGCATCACAATGCTTTGCGGTCCGGTCTCGGCATGGCTCCGATTGACCGCGACGCCTTGATCGCGCGTCTGCAGGAGATCGCGCCGCAGATCCTGGAATTCGCTGGGCCGGTCTGGAAGATCATGAACGAAAAGCGAAAATCGGGCAAACGCATCCTCTTTGAGGGCGCTCAGGGCGCGTTGCTGGACATCGATTTCGGGACCTATCCTTTTGTAACCTCATCGAATGTAATCGCAGGCCAGGCAGCCACCGGTGTTGGCATCGGGCCCGGTGCGATCGATTTCGTGCTCGGTATCGTCAAGGCCTACACCACCCGCGTCGGGGAGGGTCCGTTCCCGACCGAATTGATGGACGAGGACGGCCAGCGCCTGGGCGAGCGCGGTCACGAATTCGGAACCACGACAGGGCGCAAGCGCCGCTGCGGATGGTTCGATGCCTGTCTGGTGCGACAGACATGTGCGACCAGCGGGGTCAACGGGATTTCACTGACCAAGCTCGATGTTCTCGACGGGTTCGACCGCCTGAAGATCTGCATAGGCTACGATTTGGACGGCTCGCGATTGGACTACCTGCCCACCGCAGCCGACGAACAGGCTCGCTGCACACCAGTCTATGAAGAGCTCGAAGGCTGGCAGGACAGCACCGAAGGCGCGCGCAGCTGGGCGGACCTTCCCGCGAACGCGATCAAGTATGTTCGCCGCGTTGAGGAGTTGATCGATTGTCCCGTGGCGCTACTCTCAACCTCACCTGAACGCGAAGACACGATCCTGGTAACCGACCCGTTTTCCGACTGATGACCGATGCGCCCAAATCCTTAAGCTACAAGACGCGCCGGCGATTGTCTTTGCTGGTGCTTGTGGTCGGCTTGCCGCTCTACATAATTGTCGCGGTCAACGTTGTGGACTTGTTCGAGCGCCCGTCCATTCTGCTCGAACTGCTGATCTACGTCGTGCTGGGCGTGTTGTGGGCTTTGCCGCTTCGGTCGGTGTTTCGGGGCGTGGGACAGAAGGATCCAGATCAGCCCAGTTGAAGTGACGCAGTAGACTGCGGTCACCTTTGTTGTATTGCGCATACGGGTTCCAGAAATGATGTTTTTCGGGCGATACAGGGCTCACCATTCGGCCTTGCATCCGCCAAGGGATCGTTTTCTGTGAAACTGACAAACGAAATTGACCTCTCCGGCTGGAGAGGTCAATTTGGGTGTCCAGATGGCGTGTTGCCTTAAACGGCTTGCCGGTGCGAGGGCTTGTAATTGATCGCCTCGGAGACAGTGAACCGTCCGCTCCCCGCTTTCTCGATTTTCCCTTCGCGCAGGAGTTGCCCGAAATAGCGAAGCCCGTCTTCACGATTGAAAGACTCTTGTTCGACCATCCGAACTTTTGTCATCAGTTGCGGGCGGGAGAACCGCTCCCGGCCTTCGACGTAAGACAGATACGCTGCGGCGGCTTCGAGCAGTTGCGGCAATTCTCGTGCGCCGGCATCGGTCGCAAATTTGGCAAAGCCGTTTCCAAGATCGGTGTCAACACCATCGGCCATCAGGTCCGCGCCGACGCGACGCGGGCGGACCGGACCATGGGTCGCCGCGGAGTCCACACGCTGTTCGGCCACCAGCTTGAGCGGTGCCGGGCGGGCTTCGGCGGGACGCCGATTGCGATCTGAGTTCATTGCCTCGGGGCGGCGCGGGCGCACGACACTGGCCAGATCAGCGCGGTAGGCACCGTTGTCCTTGACCTCTTCCATCACGCCGCCGGCCTCGTGTTCGGCCTTGGTCGCGGCAACGGCAGCGCGCAGATGGTCGTACTCATCCCGTTGCGACGAAGCTTCGTCGAGCTTGCTGCCGGCCTCCTCCATCAGTCGCGAGATATCGGCATCGCCTGCATCTTCGGAGAGCGCGGTTTCCCGTTTGACAGATTTACCGGGAGCATCCTCCTCGTCGGTTTCGACGTTTGCGAGGTTGCGCAGAAGCTCCTGTTCGTCTTCCTCGGACAGGGTCTCTTGATCCGGCGTATCTGTGTCTTCAACCTCTTCCAGTTCACCGGCCTCAATGGCGGCTTCCAGATCGGCGCGCTTGACCTTGACGACGCGCACGAGCGCCGTGTCCTCTTGCTCGTCATCGTCGAGCGTCTCGCCATCATCAGCGATCATGTCCTCGAAGAGGTGATCACCGGCCTCCAGAGGTTCATCATCATCCGGGACAGCCGCGATCGACGTATCGCCCAGATCCACATCGGCTTCGGCAATCAGATCCGCAATTTCTGCTTCGGCCTGATCCAGTGCATCTTCGTCCACCTGATCCATTTCAGCCGCTGCGTCGGCGTTATCATCCACCGATTGGTCTCGTGTCAGGATCAGAACGTCTTCGTCAGCGTCGAGCGCATCCGAGCCATCCTGCGCCATCTCTGGCTCATCATTGCCGTCATCTGCCGCATCTAGCGCGATGGTCTCAGGCGCATTGTCATGATCTTCAAGAGTGACAGTGTGGGCCTCAACCGTATCCGCCTCGGCTGGCATGTCTTCCATCTCGTCCGCATCGGGCTGGACATCTTCCGATTCCCATGCGTCGCCACCTTCGGTTTCTGGGGGCTGCCTCTTGGACATTGTCCTCCTGATGGTCCTCAAACGCGACTTCTTCGGTGTCGGTATCGCCAGCCGCTTCCGATTCAACGGCCTGATCCTCGAGGAAAGCCGCCAGATCCGGCACTGCATCGGCAGGCTCGTCTTCCTCCAGCATGTCATCGCTCGCGCTGGACGCTATGGCCTCCGACAGGCTTTCCGAGGTGGTCGGCACCACATCGGCGTGCTCATCCTCGACATATTCGACATCTTCAACTTGTGCCTCATTCCGCGACACAACGGCGCGGATGCGCTGCAGCCGGGCGGCGATGCTGTCAACGGCCGGAACGGTCGGAGGTTCGGCGCCGGGTGTCACATCCTCGGCGACAAAGTGCGGCGTTTCGATCGGGTCCGCAGCCAGAACATCGGCAAGTGCAGCCGTGTCGACACCGTCTTCCTCATCGACCACGGCGTCCTCAGCAGCGACGTCGGCGACCTCGACTTCGGTCGGTTCAGGTGCCGTGGTGCTCTCGGTCACCTGAGCAGGTGTCGCTTCGGGTTGCGGTGCAGGCGCCGCAACTTCGGGTGCAGGGGCCGCCACCGTCGCGGGCGCAGCGACCGCGGATTGTTGGGTATCCTCGGCCGCACGCAAAACGATCTTGCCGGAATCTTCATGCGCCTCGACCCGGCGCGCAATTTCCCGTTGCGCGATACGCGCCAGCATATCGGCATCAGGTTGCGGTGGTTCAGCGCCAAAATACCGGTCGTCGGCTGCCAGATCACGGAAATACTCGGCAATCGCCTTCATCGTGCCAAAAGAGTCGTCGAACCCTTCCAGAGTACAGGAAAACGTGCCGTACGAGACGGTCAGAATCTTATTCGTGTGAACCATGACTTGCTCGTCCTCTGAGTACTTTTGAGAGTTGTTTTACCAAGTCACTAACCACACGAACCGGCGCGAATCTTTGCCCAGAAAGGTATCATTTTGTGTTCAGATTGTGTCCTCTTTCCAAAAGTTCCATTAATGACCGATGTCCGAAGCTCTTGTTTGCGCACAAAATCCGGTCTGCCTTGTTGGTGGAGGAGAGCTTTCTATCAAGGACTTAGAGGACGTTGAGCGCTTCGCACCAACCGTTGTCGCCGCCGATGGAGGCGCGGCACATGTTCTTGCAAGCGGTCGACACCCTGTTGCCGTAATTGGCGACTTTGATTCGCTCGACGACGCGACGCGACGCCGCATTCCCGCAGAACGCCTTCACCATATTCCGGAACAGGAAAGCACAGATTTCGACAAGGCTTTGCGGCGTATCTCGGCGCCGCTGGTTGTCGGTCTGGGTTTTTTGGGCGCACGGATCGACCATCAGCTGGCCGCGCTCAACACGCTTGTGAGGCATGCCGATCGGGCATGCGTGCTGGTCGGCGCGTTGGACGTGATCATCGGCCTGCCGCCGCGGCTGTCCCTCAACCTGTTACCGGGCACACCCGTATCGATCTTTCCGATGGCGGCGGTGACGGGCCGGTCCGAAGGGCTGCAATGGCCCATTGACGGGCTGCATTTCGCGCCGGATGGCCGATCAGGCACGTCGAACAGAGCGACCGGACCGGTGACGATCGAGATGCATGACCCGGGTGCGATCGGGCTCTTCCCGCGATCGACGCTCGAGGCGGTTACGCGGGCGCTTCTTCGCGCTGACGCAACGCGATGGCCCGCTCGCGCATGACAATGTAGAGACCGGCCGCGATTGTGACGCAGATCCCGGCCGAGGCGAGCGCATTGGGAAGATCGTGGAACACCAACCATCCCACAAGCGTCGCGACCGGGATCTCAAGATATTGCATCGGCGCCAGCGTTGTCGATGGCGCATAGCGCAATGACCACGTCATCAGCAGATGCGCAGCCGTACCCAGAAGGCCAATCGCCAGCAAAAGCCAGGCCGCGGTCACATCGGGTGCTCTCCAGGTCAGAGGCTCGAAGTCCAGTGCAGGTCCAAGCACGAGGGCGGGCAGAAGAACGACGCTTGCCATGACACCGCTGACAGCCTGCAACCCGATCGGATCGGTCTGTTTGGCAATCTGGCGCGTGGTCAGCATGAAGAGCGAAAAAATGACCGCCACGGCCAGCGGCAAAAGCGCCGGCCAGCCGACCGTCGCAAAGCTCGGCTGGATCACCATCAGGGTGCCGCAGAACCCCACTAGGCAGGCGAGAAGCCGGCGCAGGCCGACCTCCTCATCCAGAACGTATTTGCCCAGAAGCAGCATGATGAAGGGCATCACAAAGGCGATGGCGACGGCATCTGCCAGGGGCAGATATTGAAGAGCGGTGAACATCGCGCCGATGCCCGCGATATGCAAAGCGGTGCGCACCATGGTCAGCCGCAGCACCCGGCCTGACATGCGCCAAGCCCGGCGCGAGAGGATCACAAGCGGGATCAACACCAATGCCTGCACGGCAAAGCGCACCAGCAACAGCTGGCCGAGCGGCACCGATTGCCCCAGCAGTTTCGCAACCGCGTCACCCAAAGGTGCAACGATGCAAAAGCCAAGCATGAGGACAACGCCAAGGATTGGGCGGTCTTGCGACATGGCGCCACGCTAGGCAGCATTCGCAGGGTGCGCAAGCAGCGGTTGCGTTGACGTTGGATCAGATCCCCTTTGACGTCAGCAGTTCGGAACGTTCACAGCCAGGCCGCCAAGCGACGTTTCCTTGTACTTCTCGCTCATGTCCGCGCCGGTCTGACGCATGGTCTCGATGCAGACATCCAGCGGCACCAGATGCTGACCGTCACCGCGCAACGCCAGCGAGGCCGCGCTAACCGCCTTGATCGCGCCGAGCCCGTTTCGTTCGATACACGGCACCTGCACGAGCCCGCGCACCGGATCGCATGTCATGCCCAGGTGATGTTCAAGCGCGATTTCGGCGGCATTTTCAACCTGCTCGGGCGTGCCACCCATCACAGCGCAGAGACCTGCGGCTGCCATCGCCGCTGCCGAGCCGACCTCGGCCTGGCAGCCGGCCTCGGCGCCACTGATCGAGGCGTTGTTTTTGACAAGTCCACCAATGGCCGCAGCAGTGAGCAGGAAGTCCTCGATATGCGCGGTCGAACCTCCGGGCACATGATCGAGGTAATAGCGCAGGACGGCCGGTACGACACCAGCCGCCCCGTTTGTCGGTGCGGTCACGACCTGGCCACCGGCGGCGTTTTCCTCGTTCACCGCCATCGCATAGACGCTCATCCAGTCGTTGATCGTGTGCGGGGCCGTGAGGTTCATGCCACGCTCGGCCTGCAGCGCGTCATGGATCGCCTTGGCCCGGCGACGCACCATCAGCCCGCCGGGCAAAGTGCCTTCGCTGGTCAAACCGCGATCAATGCAGTCATTCATGACCTCCCAGATCCGGGCGGTGCCACGGGTCAGTTTCTCTGCCGAACCCCGGGTGACTTCGTTGGCACGTTTCATCGCGGCCACCGAGGTGCCGCTGTCCTTGGCCATCTCCAGCATCTCGGCTGCGGTACTGAAGGGGAACGGGACCGACGGGCCCTCATCGGTTGGCTTGCCTGCGGCAAGCTCCTCTTCGGTCATCACGAAGCCGCCACCGATCGAATAGAAGACCTGTCGTAAAGTGACATCGCCCTGAGCATCGGTTGCCATCAGGATCATGCCGTTGGCATGGCCAGGCAATGCGGTCTCATAGTCAAAGATCAGATCGGTGTCGGGATTGAACGCCAGGCTCTCAAGGCCCTCGGGCTCCATCCGGTGGGTTGAACGGATCTCGGCAAGCACCTTGTTCGCCTCATGCGCATCGTAGGTTTCCGGATGAAACCCGGCGAGCCCGAGGATCGTCGCGCGGTCGGTGGCGTGGCCGACCCCCGTGAACGCCAACGATCCGTGCAGTGAGGCGCGCACGCCATGAAACTCGAAGGGCGAGGCGCGCATCTGGTCAAGAAATCGCGCCGCAGCGACCATTGGACCCATCGTGTGTGACGAAGATGGGCCGATCCCAACCTTGAACATCTCAAAGACTGACAGGAACATTCAGAGGGCGGATCCTTCTGGCGGTGTTGGGCGTTGCGGGGCGGTGAACGGGGCAGGCCCCAAACCTTCGACTTCAATGGCCCGTCTTACGGCGGCGCGGGTTTCGGTCCGGACCGCAAGCTCGCCGAGATTGGGGTAAAGACCAAGGTTGAACCACCCGGTTTCCTCCATAGGATAAATCCCGAGCCAGCGCAGACAAGCACAGATGTAATAGTCAAAAACCGAAGGTTCGTCGGCTCCGAACCACGCGGGATGCGTGGCAGCAAGGCTCTCAAGACTGCCCAGCCGGTCCGCAAGCGTCTCCTTGACCTGTGTCCGCAAGCCAATTTGGGCAGATGAATCCGCGCCCACATAGGTCTCTGGGTAGAATAGAAGGCGCATCTCGGCGTGAAAGGTATTCGACACAAAGAACAGCCATTTGAGGAAAGCAGCCCGATCGGCGTTATCGAGCGCCGGTGCCATCCGACCATGGCGATCCGCCAGCCAAAGCAGAATGGCGGCGGTTTCGAAAATCGGGCCATCCCCGGTTTCCAAAACCGGAATTCGCCCGCTGGGATTGAGCGCAAGGAATGCAGGTGACTTCTGCGCGCGCGTCCGGCGGTCGACCAAAACGGTCTCGTATGCAAGGCCCAGCTCGTCCAGAACAAGGCGGACGATCAGAGACGCGTTGTCAGGGGCATAATGCAAGCGATACGAGGCGGTCATGGTACCCGTAATAGCTGTTGGCGACCGGATGTGCTGCCCGAAAGCGACGTTTGGCATCGCAATCCTGCCTTGCATGCAAATGACCCCGCCCCGGCGTCGGAACCGGGGCGGGGGCCACAGAGATCTGCCCATACACGCGGGCGTTTTTGCGACCTGCTGCACCTGGGGTGGGTCTCCGAGGTCCTGTCGGAGACCTGGCCGCCGTGGGGAATGGCGGCTCCGCCTGACTGTTGCGAGGCCCGCGTCGGTTCCATGCGGGAGGTACCACGGAACGGACGGCGGAATCCGCAAAAGCGCGGGTCGGCACTGCGGGGCAAAAGCGATGGCCCCTGGCAGATCGTCCAGACGCCCGAAACCCGTGTTGTCGGAACCCGTCCGTTCACGCGCCGGATCGCGCGGTTCTGGAGGTCCGGAGTGACCAACACGGCCGGTGCCCGGCCTGGCAGCTGGCGAATTCGCGGCACTCGTTACATACAATCACGCAAAGCCAACGACGAATTCACTTTCTGCGGCCTGTTAACACTAAGCTGATTAATTCGAGCGACGTAGTAAGGAATGACGCCCTTGACGCAGGGGGAATCAGCCTCTGCTCTCGCGCGCTGGCGGCTCTTGGCCTATAAGCGGCGGAATAGGGATAAGGGGAAATCGCTATGAGCGGAGAGTTGTCGCCAATCGACAAGGCGAAGTTCGTCGCAGCCAAGCGTGCGGCGGACCTGGTGGAAGACGGAATGCGTGTGGGTCTTGGAACCGGCAGCACCGCCGCCTGGTTGGTGCGGTGCCTGGGCGAGATGGTGCGCGAGGAAGGATTGAAGATCAAAGGTGTTCCCACATCGACGCGTACCGCAGAGCTGGCGCGCGACGTCGGAATCACCGTGATCTCGCTGGATGAGGCGCGGTGGCTGGACATGACGATCGACGGCGCGGATGAGTTCGACGGGGATCTGAACCTGATCAAGGGCGGCGGCGGCGCGCTCCTGCAGGAAAAGATCGTTGCCACGGCAAGCGACCAGATGGTTGTGATCGCGGATGTCGGCAAAGAGGTTGAAACTCTCGGCGCCTACCCGCTGCCGGTCGAGATCATCCCATTTGGTTGGCAGACCACGCAAGCGCTGATCGAAGAAACACTGATCTCGATGGATGTCCTCGGCCGAAACTCGACGCTACGAATGAATGGCGACCGGCCTTTTATCACGGACGAAGGCAACCACATTCTCGACCTGCATCTGCAGCGCGTCGGGAACGCGCGGCAACTGGCGCTTGTGCTGAACCAGATGCCGGGTGTCGTCGAAAACGGGCTTTTCATCGATATCTGCGACACGGTTGTCATCGGGTTTGGTGACGGCCGGGTCGAGATCCGCGACATCAACGAAGGCACCGTCGAACACGACAAGCTGGACTTTATGGAAAACGACAATCTCTTCACCGATCTCGCGGACTGAGCGCTAATCCGAGGCTGCAGCCGTACCAGTTGTCCGGCGACCCTAATGCCTCACAAACCTGGCAACCCTCTATCCAGAGCGGTGGCAAATGCGGAACCTGCTGGACAGTGGCGGTGAGTGCGATACACCCCGTGTCGGCAGACGGGTCGGGATGGCCTTCGATGAGATGGGGCGAGACTTATGAGCTTTGACTATGACCTTTTTGTCATCGGTGGCGGTTCGGGCGGCGTGCGCGCCGCACGTGTGGCGGCAGGTGAGACCGGCGCCAAGGTTGGCCTCGCGGAAGAGGACCGGTATGGCGGGACCTGCGTGATACGCGGCTGCGTGCCAAAAAAGCTCATGGTATTTGCCAGCGAATATGCCGAGATGGTCAGCGACGCGCAGGCCTATGGCTGGAGCATCCAATCCGGGACGTTCAACTGGCCCGCGTTTCAAACGCGGCTTAACGATGAGCTTGACCGGCTCGAAGGCATCTACCGGTCGTTACTGTCGAATGCAGGTGTCGATATGTTCGACGCCCGCGCGACGGTGCAAGATGCGCACACCGTGTCGCTCTCCAATGGCGAGACCAAGACCGCCAAACACATTCTGGTTGCGGCTGGCGGTCACCCTGTAAAGCCAGACCTGCCCGGCGCCGAGCACGGCATCACATCGAACGACATATTTCACCTCAAGGAACTGCCCAAGACGATCCTGATCCTGGGCGGTGGCTACATCGCCTGCGAATTCGCCTGCATTCTCAATGGTATGGGCGTCGATGTCTGCCAATATTATCGCGGCGCGCAGATCCTGCGTGGCTTTGATGACGAAGCGCGCGGTCTGATCGCCACCGAGATGCAGCAAAAGGGCATCCGGATCAGCACCGGAACCAACATCCTCGAGATGCGCAAGGAAGGCGAAGGGATCTGGGTCAAGGCAACCAGCGGCGAAGAGCGGGTCTATGACCAGGTTCTCTTTGCCACGGGACGTGACCCGAATACCGATCGTCTGGGACTTGACGCGCTCGGCGTTCAGATCGGCCGCCGCGGCGAGGTCGTCGTTGATGAATACAGCCAGACCGGTGTCCCGTCGATCTATGCGATCGGCGATGTGACGAACCGCGTGAACCTTACTCCGGTCGCGATCCGCGAAGGTATGGCCTTTGTCGAAACCGTCTTCAAAAGCAACCCGACACCTGTTGATCACGATCTGATCCCAAGCGCGGTGTTCACACAGCCAGAAATGGGTACAATTGGGTTGACCGAGGAGGAGGCCCGCGAACGTGAGCCGATCGAGGTCTACTGCACCTCGTTCCGGCCGATGCAGACCGCCTTTATCGGGCGCCCGGACCGAGTTCTGATGAAGCTCGTGGTCAGCCAGGCGACACGCAAGGTGCTGGGCTGCCATATCGTCGCGCCAAATGCAGGTGAGATGATTCAGATGGCCGGGATCGCAGTGAAAATGGGCGCGACAAAAGAGGATTTCGACCGGACGGTGGCGGTGCATCCGACCATCTCGGAAGAAATGGTAACGATGAAATCACCCGTGCGGACCGCTTGATTTTTCAGGACAAACGCACAGGTTGGAAGCAAAGCTGCTTGAGCGCGGCGCAAAAAGGGAACAATCAAGCAATGGCGGGTAACAGCGGCGGCCCCTGGGGGGGCGGCGGTTCCTCCGGCGGAGGAGGAAACAAAGGCAATAACGGCAGCGGGAATAACGGCGGCGGGCGCCGACCCGGTGAAGATGGGCCTCAGATCCCCGAAATCGACGAACTGATGAAGAAAGGTCAGGAACAGCTGCGCGTGCTCATGGGTGGTCGCGGCGGTGGTGGCCAAGGGGGCGGCCGCGGCCAACGCGGCGGAGGTGGGCCTCTGTTCACCCGGGGAACGGTGCTTTTGGGTGCGGTCGCTGCGCTCGTGCTCTGGGGGCTTGCAAGTTTCTACACCGTTCGGCCCGAAGAACAGTCGGTTGAACTCTTCCTCGGAGAATTCTCGCAAATCGGAAATCCCGGCCTGAACTTTGCGCCATGGCCGCTGGTCACGGCCGAGGTCATCCCGGTGACGCGGGAACAGACGGAAGAAATCGGTACCGGGTCGCGGGGATCGGATGCGGGCCTGATGCTGACCGGGGACGAAAACATCGTCGACATCGACTTCCAGGTGGTCTGGAACATCAATGATCCAGCCAAGTTCCTGTTTAATCTGCGCGATCCGCAGGCCACGATCCGCGCAGTGGCCGAATCCGCGATGCGTGAGATTATTGCGCAATCCGAGCTCGCACCGATCTTGAACCGGGATCGTGGAGTCATCGCGGACCGGTTGATGGACCTTATCCAAACGACCCTGAACAGCTACGACGCGGGCGTGAACATCGTGCGCATCAACTTCGACAAGGCTGACCCTCCGGCGTCCGTGATCGATGCCTTCCGCGACGTTCAAGCCGCCGAGCAGGAACGCGACCGCTTGCAGAACGTGGCGGATGCCTATGCCAACCGGGTGCTCGCCGAGGCGCGTGGTGAAGCAGCGCAGGTTCTTGAGGAGGCCGAAGGTTACCGTGCCCGCGTCGTGAACGAAGCGACCGGTGAAGCCAGCCGGTTTGAAGCGGTCTTGGAAGAATACTCCAAAGCGCCTGAGGTCACGCGGAAACGCCTCTATCTCGAAACGATGGAGCAGGTGCTCGGCGGTCTGGACAAGATCATCCTCGATGAAAACTCGCAAGGCCAGGGTCAAGGCGTCGTGCCATACCTGCCGCTGAACGAATTGCGTCGAACCACTTCGACCGAGGGGACAAACTGATGCGGGCAACCACCTTTCTTCTTCCGATCCTTGTGATCACCATTGCCGGCCTTATGTCGGCGATCTTTATCGTCGATGAACGTGAAAAGGCGCTAGTCCTGCAATTCGGCCGCGTCGTCGCCATTCAGGAAGAGCCGGGGCTTGCGTTCAAGATCCCGGTTCTGCAAGAGGTCGTGCGCTACGAAGACCGGATCCTCAGCCTCGACGTTGAACCGCTTGAGGTGACGCCGCTCGATGACCGTCGTCTTGTTGTCGACGCCTTCGCGCGCTACCGGATCGCCGATGTCGAACGCTTCCGCCAGGCCGTTGGTACCGGTGGCGAGCGCGCGGGTGAAGACCGGCTGGATGGGATCCTGAGGGATGAGCTGCGCCAGGTGCTGGGTTCGGTGACGTCAAACGACATCCTCAGCTCGGACCGGGCCGCCCTGATGCAGCGGATCCGCAATGGCGCGATCGCCACGGCGCGGGTTGTCGGGCTTGAGGTGATCGACGTGCGTCTGAAGCGCACCGACCTTCCGGCGGAAAACCTGGATGCCACATTTGAAAGGATGCGCGCCGAGCGGGAACGAGAGGCAACCGACGAACGCGCGCGTGGTAACGAAGCCGCGCAACGGGTCCGCGCCCAGGCCGACCGGACCGTGGTCGAGCTCACATCAGAAGCGCGCCGCGAGGCCGAGATCGTCCGCGGTGAAGCCGATGCGCAGCGCAACGCGATCTTTGCAAGCGCCTTCGGCCGCGACCCGGAATTCTTCGAGTTCTACCGCTCATTGACCGCCTACAGCCGCGCGCTGCGCGGCGGCAACAGTTCGATGGTGCTGAGCCCGGACTCGGAATTCTTCAATTATCTGAAGTCGCCGAATGGCGCCGGTACCAATGGCACTGGCCTGGTCGCAGAGTAATGGCCTTCATCCTGCTGGCCATCGGGCTGGTACTTCTTGTCGAGGGGCTAGCCTGGTTGCTGGCCCCTTCGCTTGTGGAACAGATGTTGGCGAGCCTGCGCGCATTGCCCGAATCCATTCGGCGCCAGATTGGCGCGATTGCCGTCGTTATCGGTTTGATCCTGCTTTGGGGTGCATATCAGCTAGGTGTGGTGTTCGGCGCGTAACGATCCGGCGCTCCATTGTTTCAGGACTTCACGTCCAGTTGACACAGTGAGACCCATGCCCACCTTTCCACTTGCGGTGGTTCGGACCTAGATGCAGCATTGGACAAGACCAAAAGACCCCCCGCCGCTGCTGCGGTGATGGGTGCGGACACAAATGATTAGGAGAGTGAGGATGCAGCAGCCTCGACCACGAACCTACGCACAGGCCGCCGTCATGCCAAACACGCGCATGATCTGGCTGGCTGTGCTGACCTTCATCTTTTTCCTGGCGCAGTCGGTACTTGCCCAGGCCCGTCCGGAAAGCCTGGCGCCCTTGGCCGAACAGATCAGCCCGTCCGTGGTGAACATCACCACCTCGACCGTGATCGAAGGGCGCACCGGCCCGCAAGGCATCGTGCCCGAAGGCTCGCCATTCGAAGACTTCTTCCGCGAATTCCAGGACCGCAATGGCAATGACGGGCAACGCCCGCGCCGGTCATCGGCGCTCGGGTCCGGATTTGTGATTTCCGAAGACGGTTTTGTGGTCACGAACAACCACGTGATCGAAGGCGCCGACCGCATCCAAATCGAGTTCTTCGATGGCAAGGAGCTTGAAGCCGAGGTCATCGGCACCGACCCCAACACCGATATCGCCCTGCTGAAAGTCGAAGCGGACGCGCCGCTCGAATTCGTCCAATTTGGCGACAGCGATACTGCCCGCGTCGGCGACTGGGTGGTTGCAATGGGCAACCCGCTGGGTCAGGGCTTTTCAGTGAGCGCCGGCATCGTGTCGGCGCGGAACCGCGCGCTGAGCGGATCTTATGACGACTACATCCAGACTGACGCCGCCATCAACCGGGGGAACTCGGGCGGGCCGCTCTTCAATATGGACGGCGAAGTGGTCGGAGTGAACACCGCGATCCTCAGCCCCAATGGCGGATCGATCGGCATCGGGTTCTCGATGGCCTCGAATGTGGTGACCCGGGTGGTCGATCAACTGCGCGAATTCGGCGAAACCCGCCGGGGTTGGCTCGGTGTTCGCATTCAGGACGTCACCGATGACGTGGCCGAGGCGATCGGGCTCTCCAAGGTGGCCGGCGCGCTGATTACCGATGTGCCAGACGGTCCGGCAAAGGATGCGGGCTTGCTGGCTGGTGATGTCATCATGACCTTTGACGGGGTGGATGTGGCCGACACACGTGGCCTCGTACGTCGGGTTGCTGATACCGAGGTTGGCAAATCAGTTCGCGTCGTCGTGTTCCGCGAAGGGGCAACCAAAACCATCCTTGTGACGCTTGGCCGACGTGAAGAGGCCGAAGGCGCAGTGCCAGCGGTCGCCGCCCAGCCGGACTCACCGGCCGAAACCGAGCGCGAGGTTTTGGGCATGACCCTGAGCCTACTCAGCGACGAGATGCGGTCCGAGATGAATCTCAGCGATGACAGCCAGGGGCTCGCTGTGATTGCCGTCGACGAAACCTCGGAAGCGTTTGAAAAAGGTCTGCGTGCAGGTGACCTGATCACCGAAGCGGGCCAGCAGAAGGTGACCGACCTCGAGTCTCTGGACGAGCGCATTCAAGAGGCGCAGGACGCCGGTCGCAAATCGCTCCTGCTGCTGGTGCGACGCTCGGGCGAGCCGCGATTTGTCGCACTGAGCCTCGAAGGCTGAAACGGCCAAGACTGTCTTAAGAGATCCGAAAGCCCCTGCCCGACGCAGGGGCTTTTTTGTTTTGGTCACTTACCTTAGCCAAAGGCGGGCAGCGCGAATACCCGACGGTCGCGCCAAGTGACGCGTGCCAGGGCTGCGGTCGCGTCGTCCTCCACACGCATTCCTTGACGGCCATCTGCCGCCATCCGTTTGCGCAGTCCGTCCTGCACGAGCGCGCGATCCAAGGCATGTCGAATCCGGGCATCTCCCTTCGTTAGGCGTCGCAGGGCGTCGGCGCGAACGAGGAAGCAACGCGCCTCGCTGACCACCTCGCACGTTGCGTTGGCGGCCTCGCCGGTCAGGCGGGACTGCTCGCCCACAAAAGACTGCGGCGGGTAGATCTGGACCACGGCACCTTCGCGCGTGGCCTCAACCGCGCCCGATGCCAGAAAGATGAGATTGTCACTCGCCTCACCTTCGCGCGCCAGCACGCGCCCTGGCGCCACGTCGCGCCATTCGCCAGCCTGGGTCAGACGCCGAGCCGAGGCGCGATCGAGCGACGGCATATGTTCGGACAGAAATGCCCGCTCGTCATCATTGGGCCGCCAAAAGCACGCACGGAGATAACGTTGCGCAAGACCCGCGATCATCGCCACTCCAAGCAACAGAATGAATTCAGCGGTCTGGTCGGCACTCGCAAACAGAGCCGCTGCATCAGTCGAAACACCACGCATAAGAAGCTCGCAATTTTGGAAACTGGACACACTGGCATGATCGGCCATGGCCAATGGGCCGACCCGCTGGAAATATTGGTTGCCCGGCTGACAAAGGGACAGACGTCAGCCGGGAGAGGATCGTCTAATCACGATCTTTGAAAGAAGATGCCAGACCCCGGACCACACGGGGTCTGGCAAGCAGCATCTGGTATGGGGAGCCCGATGCCTTTGGGGTTCAAAATGTTTTGGCGGTCCGGTCAACTTTCAACTGCGTGGCGCGACAGCGCCGTGCAACGACCGAGATCCACCTGAAAATCGATTGGATACCCTTGCTGCATTGAGTGTCGGGACAGACACAGACATGCGGTTGCGTTTGGGTAATCTCAATCGCTTTCGTACTAAAATTACTCGTCACTATTTTTACCACTCACTTCTAATGCCCCCAATATGACGACAGAGGGCGCTCGCCTCTGTGAACCAGATCACTTTGGACAAAGAAAATTTGTGCCGATTTCATTTTTTTGCGAGGGGTGCAGAGCAGGCAGCCAAGAAATAGCAAGAAACTGAGCGAATTCGTCTTGGTTTTCCGAGATCTTAGGTCATTTGCGAAAGAACGTCCGTCCAAGACCGTTCAGCATGTTGTTCGTGAATCAGTGACCAGCCCAAAGGCGACCGGCTTGCGAAACACCTCATCAATGCTGTGGTTAATGGGGCTCCAGCTGAGCCAACTCGGTCAGCGCGTCACGATCCTGAACCACAAGACCACCCCGCGTCGGTTCGACAACGCCCTTCTTGCGCCAGCTCGACAAGGCCTTCGATACGGCTTCGCGCGTCGCGCCGACATATTCGGCAAGTTCCGCCTGGGACAGATCGAGCGTCTTGCGCGACCCTTCAGGCTCATAGGTCAGGTAAAGCACCTTGCGCGCAAGCCGCACCGGCATCGACAGAAAAACCTGTTCGTTCAGTTGCTCGTTCATGCGTCGCATACGCTGACCGGCAAGCTTAATCAGATCGATCGACAGGTTCGGGCACGCCTCGACTTCGGCCAGCAATTCGGCGTTGCGCACGCGCAGCAAGGTGCAAGGCTCGATCGCTGTGATGGTCGCGGTGCGGGGGCCGGGGTCAAACAGCGCAATCTCACCAAAGAGCGCACCGGGACGCATGATATCGAGCGACAGTTTGCGGCCATCGCGTGACAGCAGGCTTACCTCGAGCCGACCGGATGTAATCGCATAGAATGCGTCGCCCGTGTCGCCCTCTTCAAACAGCGTCTCGCCTTCGCGCAGGCGCACTTCTCGTGATAACCGGGCCAACGCGCCTTTGAGCTGCGCGGAGGCGTCAGCCAAGAAGCCGCCTACCGGCCAATTCGCGGTATTCATACGCCCGTCCTGTCTGTCCCACCGTTAACTTATCAAAGCACGGATGCGACGCAAGCGCTGGCGTGTGGATCAGCCTTCGATTTCAACCGTCGGGACCAATCCCATCCATTGTGCTGACGCAATCGACAGCACAGCGCTGTCCAGACCCTTTTCCGACTGGTATCGGCGCAGCGCAGCTTTGGTAAGATCGTCCATTTGTCCGTGGATCGGTCCGCGGTAGTAGGCGCGCGCCGCCAAAGCGCGCTGCAATGTTGTGATGAAGTCGGGTGTCATCGTCTGCGCGCATACCGTTTCGAACCATGTCTCTTCGCGGTCTCGCAGGATCACCTGGCGCGTTCGTGTTCGGTATATGGCCGGGCTCAGAACAGATCCGTCGCTGGCCACTTGCGGCGGCTGAACGACGCTTTGATCGGTGACGGTTTCAATCACCGCCGGATCCACGATCACCTCCCAGCACGTGCCGGGCGGTGCATTCTCTGGCGCCTCGGCCAAAAACGAGGCGACGGGAGGTATACTGGCATCCTGCGTGCAGGCTCCGGCCAGAACAAGTGCTGCCACCATAGGCGCGCGCGGGATGATAGGAAACATGCTCGGCCTCTTCCGGGGCATTTTGCATAGCCTACAGCAATCGGTCAGCCCGTGCAAAAAGCGCCGGCAGTGCCATGGGGCCACAGACGTATATCAGCATTCGCGTTGGGCGATCACGACTCCTGCGGCAACTGCCAGTGCGCCGATCGCTTGTGGCCAATGCCACCCGCCCCCAAGCGCCAGCAGGATCAGCATCACGTAAAACGGCGCCAGGTTTATATGGAACGACGCAGCCGCGATGCCCAGATGGCCAACCGAGGCGATGAACATCACCTGGCTCAACGCCATGCCGGCAAAGGCGTAGATGACAAGAAGCTTCAGTTGCGCTCCGTCCGGTGCACTGTGGGGCAAAACATCGGCCCCGAGTAGATGCAGCCCGCAAAGCGTGATCCCGGTTGTGGCCAACCCACCCGCCAACGTGACTGTGCTACGCCCCAACGGGCTGAGTTCGGGCAAGTCACGGACAGTCAGGAAACTACCGAATGCGAAAAGAAAACAGGAGCCGACTGCTGCCAAGGCCCCCACCCCCAGATCTGCGGGCGCCAGCGCGTTTGTGGCGATCACACCGCCCAGAACCGAGGCGCCCAGCCCGATCGAGAACCAGCGCGTCAGGCGGCGGTTGCCGTGCAAGACCTCGATCAGCGTGGCCGCAATCGGCGTGGCCGAGGCGATCAGCGCGACAGTCACCGGATCCGTGAGGCTTTGAGCCAGAAGCAGAAGGTACGCGCCGAGCCCGAAGCCGATCCCGCCGATCAGCGTGCCCCTGCCCCACCGTGCCCCGAAGACCGCCCGAGGCCCGTCGATCAGCATCCAAAGCGGCACCAGAAACGCCACCGCCATCGCAAACCGCGCCGAGATCAGGGCAAGCGGCGGCCAGTCGACCAGCAGGCGTTCGGCGGCGGGGAAGCCAGCCGCCCAGAACACCATCGACGCCACGCCGAGCATATTGCCGGTCAACAACGGGCGGCCTACGGCGCCCCGCTGTAAACGGGCGGTTTCGGAGCTGTGTGCCATCTCCGGTCTTGTCCTTTTGTATTTGAAAGCCGCGAATCGCGCGACGCTTTGCAAAATGTGCTCGAACCGGGCGCGTGCATCTGATCCGATTTCGACATGATGTCGTTTCCGGACGTGCCCCATTCAGTTTTTTGAGGTCTGAGCAAAGGCTTTAAAAACACGCGCGACACGGCTCAGGATTTGTGTCACCACCAATCGTCGATCGGATAAAAGAATGTGCCCGCCGAACCGGTTAGACAAAGGTCAAATGCCGCAATGCTCCCACACAGCATGCCCGAACACACGCAAGCGTTGCCCCGTGCGAAGGTCGGACAACCCTGGCCAGCCATCCGCCGCCGGGAAATGCCCATCCGTTTACCTAACGGCCCAGACAAGCTTGCTGTGCTCACCAAGCCATGGTCTGGTGTTGAGGTGTCG
>JBCCVT010000021.1:0-20175 GCA_039195015.1 Pseudomonadota bacterium | reverse complement strand
CCGGTCTCGGGCGCGAAGGCAGCCACCACGGCATCGAGGAATTCCTCGAGATGAAATACATCTGCATGAGCGTGTAAAACATAAGCATGTGGCTGTGGATGCGAGGTCGGCGTGTGTTTCGCGCGGTCGTCCGCAGCCATGTGGTTGGCACCGAACGCCAGGGGGAAGGTCTAATACCATGTTCGACAAATCCGACCTTGAGGCCGCCGCCGCACTTGTGCACCAGCATATGTCCCCAACGCCGCAATACGCCTGGCCCCTGCTGAGCCAGGCGTTGGGCACCGAGCTTTGGGTGAAGCACGAAAACCACACGCCCACCGGTGCATTCAAGGTGCGCGGCGGGATCACTTTCATCGATTGGCTCAAACGCACGCACCCGCAGGTGCCGGGTATCTGCACGGCAACGCGAGGTAATCACGGCCAGTCCCAGGCACGGGCCGCGGTGGCCATGGGACTGACCGCAAGGGTTTACGTTCCACATGGCAATTCAGTAGAGAAGAACGCCGCCATGCGCGCGTTCGGCGCGGATCTGATCGAGTTCGGTGAGGATTTCGACACGGCCCGCGTCGAAGCCTATCGCGTCGCCGAAGAAGAAGGCCTGCACATCGTACCGCCGTTCCACCCGGAGCTTGTCCGGGGCGTGGCGACATATGCGTTCGAGCTGTTCACTGTAGCCCCAGACCTCGACACTGTGTATGTGCCGATTGGCTGCGGCTCGGGCATTTGCGGCACCATCATCGCGCGGGATGCGCTTGGCTTGAAAACCAAGGTCGTGGGTGTCGTGGCTGAAGGTGCTCAGACCGCGCGGCTGTCGGCCGAAGCAGGTCGGCTGATCGAAACCAACACGTCTATCACATTTGCCGATGGCATGGCCGTGCGCGTGCCGGTTCAGGAGGCGCTCGATATCTACGGCCCGGGCGCGGACCGTTTCGTGACCGTCACCGACGACGAAGTGGCCGAGGCGATCCGGATGTATTTCCGCCTGACCCATAACGTCGCCGAAGGCGCCGGGGCCGCTCCGCTGGCGGCCGCGATGCAGGAAAAGGAACGGCTTGCTGGCCAGAGAGTCGGCGTGATCCTGTGCGGCGGAAACATCGACACCGGCTGGTTCAGGACAATTCTGGACGGGGGCACACCGAAACCCTGATTTCATTGCGGTGTCATCACGCCGTTACAGAGCTGTTACGAATATCGGCCACTTCCTGCACCGCTACAAATCAAGGGGAGTGGTCTATGTCCATTCGTAGAATGTGCATGACATCCGTCATTGCACTGGCAGCGTCGCCCGCGATCGCTGACATGAATTTCAACCGCATCGCATCTTTCCCGGTCGTTCAGAACATGGCCGAAGGCGAAGACACAGCGCGAGAGAGCTCGCCCGAGATCATCGATGCGACGTCCGACGGTATGACCCTGGTCTATACCGACAGCCCGCTCAAAGTGCTGGGGCGCATCGACATCTCGGACCCTGCGGCGCCGAAGCCGCTCGGCAATATCGCGCTGGACGGTGAACCCACATCTGTGGTGGTTCCGAACAACCATGCCATCGTCGGCGTGAATACGTCGGCAAGCTACACCGAACCTTCGGGCTATGTCGCGTCGATTGAAGTTGCCACCGGAATTGAAGCCGACCGCTGCGATCTTGGCGGACAACCGGACAGTGTGGCTGTGGCTCCCGACAGCAGCTTTGTCGCCATTGCGATCGAAAACGAAAGGGACGAAGACCTGGGCGATGGTCGCACCGGTCAGTTGCCGGGCGGGTTCTTGGTGATGATTGAACTCACCGAAGGCGAAGGCCTTTTGGACTGCGACACAATGCGGACCGTGGATCTGGCAGGCCTCGCCGAGGTCTCGCCCGAGGATCCCGAGCCGGAATACGTCTCGATCAACACGTTTGGCGAAACCGTCGTGACCCTTCAGGAAAACAACCACATGGCGATTGTGGCGCGCGACGGCGTGATTCTGTCGGATTTCTCGGCGGGATCTGTGGACCTCGAAGGCATCGACTCAACCGATGAACGCGGCGCGCTGATCTTCACCGAAAGCCAGACCGGCCGTCTGCGGGAGCCGGACGCCGTGACCTGGATCGACGACAACCATTTTGCCACCGCCAACGAAGGCGACATGGATGGCGGCTCGCGCGGCTGGACGATCTTCAACAAGGACGGCTCTGTCGTCTATGAAAGCGGAACCTCTTTCGAACATGCGATCATTGAGGTTGGCCATTATCCCGACAAACGCTCTGACAGCAAAGGGGTCGAGCCGGAAAGCGTGACCTCGGGGACGTTCGGCGGCACGCCGATGCTATTTGTCGGCGCCGAGCGGTCGTCGATCGTAGGTGTCTATGACATCACCGATCCGGCCAGTCCGGTTCTGGCGCAGCTTCTGCCGTCAGGTGTCGGCCCAGAAGGTTACGTGACCATCCCTGAACGCAACCTCCTGATCTCGGCCAACGAATGGGACGGGATCGAAGACGGCGGGCCGCGCGCGCATGTGATGATCTTCGAATATCAGAACGCACCCGCTTCATACCCGCATCTGACTTCCGCAGGCGCGGATGAGCTGATTGGCTGGGGTGCAATCTCGGGCATGGTGGCCGACGAAGAAGGCATGGTCTACGCGGTCAACGACAGCTTCTACGCCTATCAACCGTCGATCTTCAAAATAGATCCAGGCCAGACCCCAGCGCGCATCGTCGACGCGACACGCATCACGCGCGCAGGTCATCCGGCGCAGAAACTCGACCTCGAAGGCATCACTCTGGACGGTGAAGGCGGGTTCTGGGTGGCGTCAGAAGGCCGCACGGATCGTGTCATTCCGCACGCAATTTACAGGATCGCCGCAGACGGCAATATCGATACGGAAATCGGCCTGCCACCGGAGCTGATGGCGGTCGAACGCCGGTTCGGTTTTGAAGGCATCACAAGGGTCGGTAACACCCTTTGGATGGCCCTTCAGCGGGAATGGAAAGACGATCCCGCGAACCATGTGAAGCTTGTTGCCTACAACCTCGAGACCGAGGAATGGGGCGCGGTTCACTATCCCAAGGCGGAACCGGAAACCGGCTGGGTTGGCCTTTCGGAGATCGTGGCCCACGGCGATCATGTTTACATCGTCGAACGCGACAACCAGCATGACTTCCGCGCGGTCACCAAGAAAATCTACCGAATCCCGATGTCAGACATGGTGCCAGCGCCATTGGATGGCCCATTGCCGGTGGTGTCCAAGGAAGAGGTGCGCGACCTGATCCCAGACCTGACCTCGACCGGCGGCTATGTGCTCGACAAGGTCGAAGGCCTTGCGATCCTGCCGTCGACGGGCGAGGCCTTTGTCTCGACCGACAATGACGGCGTCGACGACGCCTCGGGCGAGACGATGTTCTTCTCGATCGGCGAGATGTAACGCGTCGACGGAAAATCCGGAGGCGAAATCAGGGGCGTCAGGCGAAAGCCGCTTGACGCCCTTGGCTTATGCCCGTAGCACGCAGCTCTTTTTTCACATCGTTGGAGATGATTGTCATGGCACATCAGGGTCATGTCTTGGGCATTGATTTCGGTACATCGAATTCGGCCGCCGGCTATCTGCTGGACGGGACCCCTCATCTGATCGAGATGGATGCAGGTCAGAACACCTTGCCAACAACGTTCTTTTTTGACTTTGAAACCCGCGAGACGTTGATCGGAGAACCGGCCAACCAGGCCCTTTTGGATGGGTCAGATGGCAGGTTCATGCGCGCGCTGAAACGAGTGCTCGGTACGTCGCTGATGCATGAGAAACGACAGATCCTGAATGAGCGTGTGACCTTTGTGGATATCATCGGGCGGTTCCTGCGAAAGATCAAAACGCGCGCCGAAGCCGCGTCGGGCCGCCGCTTTGATCATGCCCTGTCGGGCAGGCCCGTATTCTTCCACGGCGCGAACGATCCGCGCGAAGCACAGGCGATCTCGGATCTGCGCGCGTGCTACTTGGCCGCCGGCTTTGAGGATGTCGCCTTCCTCGTCGAGCCGGAGGCCGCTGCGATCGCAAACGGCGCGCTCGACCATCCCGGCGCGGTGGGGCTGATCGTCGACATTGGCGGCGGCACCTCGGATTTCTCGGTTTTCCGTTCGGGTCATGCTGGCGTGGAGATCCTCGCGAGCCACGGCATCCGCATCGGAGGGACCGATTTCGACCGTGCAATCAGCATTGACCGGGTCATGCCCCTTTTGGGGCGCGGGTCGCTGCTGGGCAAGGCGATCGGGCCGGGTACATTGATCGCGCCGAATGCTATTTTCAATGATCTGGCAACTTGGGAGAAGATCCCCTTTCTCTACACAGCACAGACCCGGAGAATGGTCGATGAAATGGTGCATGTGGCCGTCGAGCGCGACAAACTAAAGCGGCTGGCCGAGGTGCTGCGTAACGAATTGGGTCATGACCTGGCCTTTGCCGTCGAACGCGGAAAGATCGAGGCGAATTCGGGCGGCAACTGTGCCCGGATAAAGCTGGATACAATCGAACACGGACTGCATGCGCACTTGCCGGTTGAGGCCCTGACCGATGTTCTCGACCCATATGGAACGCAACTGCAAGAGGGTGCAAGTGAGACGCTGACGCAAGCAGGACTGAGCCCCGATCGGATCACGCAAGTGGTCTACGTCGGTGGCTCCAGCCTGATGGGAATGGTGTCGAGCCACATTCGTCAGGTGTTCCCGAAAGCCGAGCATTCGTTTGCCTCTGTGTTCACGGCTGTCGCCGATGGTCTTGCAATCGCGGCCGCGCAAGACAAAGCCCTTTCCGCCCGGTTCGCCTGACAAAGAGCGGTCGCCGAACGCAGCCTTGACTGACCACAACCAAAGACACCCCGCGCAAGGCACGGGGTGTCGTATCAGGGTCGGTGCGCGGTCGCACCGAGCAGCGGGTCTTAGTTCACGGCCTTGGCATCAACCACTTCGGCTGCAACATCACCATTGCGTGCGATTTCGATTCGCCGCGGTTTCAGCGCTTCGGGCACTTCGCGTTGCAGGTCAATGTGCAACATGCCGTCGGCATGGCTGGCACCTGTCACGCGGATGTGGTCGGCCAGGTGGAACCGGCGTTCAAAGGCGCGGGTGGCGATTCCTCGGTGCAGATAGGTGCGCTTTTCATCTTCGGCGGCGCGTTTGGCCGCGATCACAAGCGAATTCTCTTTCACCTCGACCGTCAGTTCATCGGCAGCGAAACCGGCGACAGCGACCGAGATCCGGTACGCGTCATCAGCGGTTTTTTCAATGTTGTACGGCGGGTACGTGGGCTGGGCGACATCATTGGTCAGAACCCGGTCCATAAGATCGGCGATTTGGTCAAAGCCGATGGTTGCACGGTGCAGGGGTGCAAAGTCAAAACTGCGCATAGTCATTTACCCTCATAATGAGCGATCTGTGTGTGCCCTCCACTGGGGACGGGCGGTTTCTGGGTCGGGTCCCGCATTCGGCAACCCGATATCAATCACTTGGGAGGTCACATGCCGCGTTTCAAGACCCTCAGGGCCGAACGAATTTCGCGCCGGATCGGCGTTGGCCGATGGTCACGCGGCGGATCGGATCCGGGACTTTGTGGCGAACGCGCGGCTGCTGGCGCAGTGCTTGCTTGAGCTCGGCGACAACCGCCGGCAAGGCCATCCCAAACGAGATTGCGCGCCCGTCGATCTGCGTTCCGGCCGAGATTATCGACAGGATGCGCCCCCGTCCTCCGACTTGGCCGAAGACCGGCGCGCCCGAGGATCCGAATGTGACGTCGCAGTCAAAGGCCATCAGGCCATCGCGGGCTTCGACCAGCTTGCAGCGGCGCTGGCGCGATGGGAACTCGGCACGTCCCCTTCCATAGGAAGTTACGCTGATTGATCCGTCATCGACCCGGCCGCCATGCAGGATGAACGGGTCAGCATCGGTGGTTGAAATTGGCGCATCCAGTCGCAGCAGGGCCACATCGTGCCGGATGTTGTCCGCCGTGCGCGGGCCAAGCAGGGAAAATCCGGGATGAGCGGCCATTTGAATGACCGAGCGTTCTGCAATCGCGACGCCATTGCGCAACCCGGCGCGAAAGGTCAGATCGTCGATCGGTCGCAACTGGCCTTGATTGTCATAGACGCAATGCGCCGCCGTGAGGACGAGGTCGTTTTCGATCAGGGTGCCGGTGCAAAACCCGGTGCGTCCCAGATCGAGTCGGCCAACCGCCTCCCATCCCAGAACATCGTCGCGATCTTTCAGACCCACCAGGCCGGAATTCTGCGCGGTCGCAGAGCCGCTCAAGCACAGCATCGCGAGCGCAATGAGCCAGAGACGTCGTGTCATGGCCGGATAAACTTGGCACCCGTTCCGGCCCGCTGACCGACCCGAATGCGCGTGTCGCGCGGCGGTTTGGGTTGTTGATATCCGCCGCCTGCATCCATCCGCTCCATCAGCGCTGACAGTGGCCCTTCAAGCGCGGTGCCCAGCGCAACCTGCTGACCCCGCAGATCCGCCTTTGCTGACACCACCGACACAATCCGAGGGCGATCCCCTTCAAAAGTGAAAATCGGTGCACCTGATGAGCCGAAATCGACAGTGCAAGACATCACGAGTATACCGCTTTGACGCGCCATCACGCTGCAAACCTCCTGCAGCGATGGAGCCTCGCTGCGGTCATACGCGTACGAAACCACTCCGATCCGTTCCCCCTTGCGCGGCCGTTCGGCGGTTTCAAACGGGATCACGGTGGTGTTGCGGATCGGGCGCTGCAATTCCAGCAAGGCGACATCCTTGCTTACCCGTTCGGGCGAAGCAGTGTCGTCATAGACGTAGTCGGGATGGACCACCGCGCGCCGCACTTTGCGATAGGCCTCGGCGCGGCCGTTGCGCCATCCGGCAAGGAAATCAATCGACGTGTGGTCGATCCGGGCGCGCGTGCGTTTGTCGTAGAGGCAATGTGCCGCGGTGAGCACGAGGTCCGGCGCGATCAGCGCTCCGGTACAGAACCCGCGCCCGTTCATGTCCAGACGACCGACAGCCTCCCATCCCCGGCTGTCGCCCAAGGTGTGGAGCTGGGTCGGGACGGTGTCCTGAGCCGCGACCGAAAACGGCAACGCGAGCGCCAAAATCAATCCAAGAATTCGCCGCAACAGAATCTCCAGAGCCTGCACACCGCTCCGCATAGCGACATCTCGCGGCGAAATTTAGGCAAGATCACGCGGCAAGCGCAAAATCGGCACGTCGGGTGTCCGTTTGCCCACAGCGGTCAACGCGGGAGGCTGCGGCCCGCCGGTCGCCCAATCAAGCAATTCCACCGTATGAACGATGGGCAAGTTGGTCCCGCCGCCAATCTGCATCATGCAGCCGATATTGCCGGCGGCGATCAGATCGGGGGATTTCGCCTCGATCGTGCGGATCTTGCGCGCCTTGAGTTTGGCCGAAATCTCCGGCTGCATCAGGTTGTACGTCCCGGCACTACCACAACACAAATGGCTGTCGGCCGGCTCGACCACGTTGAACCCGGCCCGTTTCAGCAGGTCCTTTGGATGGGCCTTGATCTTCTGCCCATGCTGCAATGAACAGGCCGCATGATAGGCGACGGTCAAACCGGTCGCGTCGCCGTGTGGCACGTCGAGCTTGACCAGAAGCTCACTGATATCCATTGCGTGCTCGGACACCCGCGCGGCGTCGGCCGCAAGTGCGTCATTGCGAAACATGTGCCCGTAATCTTTGACCGTCGTTCCACAGCCGCTTGTGTTGACGACAATGGCGTCAAGCCCGTTGTCGTCCATTTCGCGCGCCCAGGCGCGAATGTTCTTTGCCGCTGTGGCGTGACTCTCTTCCGATTTGCCCATGTGATGGGTCAAAGCTCCGCAGCAACCCGCCCCTTCAGCCACGACCACTTCGCATCCCAACCGGGTCAGCAAACGGATCGTGGCGTCGTTGATATCAGTATTGAGCGCTTTTTGGGCGCAACCTGTCATCAACGCGACTCGCATCTTGGTCGGACCTTTGGGTGCAAAGCTTTGCGGGTCGTCGTTGCGGCTGACGGGCGGAATGGTCTTGGGCGCCATGTCGAGCATGGCGCGCAGGCGCGGATCAGGGATCAGCGCACGAAACGGTTTGCCGATCTTGGCCGCCAGAAGGGCCAGCCGAAAGCGCATCGGGTAAGGCAGGATCCGCGCCAGAAGCCAGCGCAGCGCACGATCGCCAAACGGCCGCTTATAGGTGTTTTCGATGTATTCCCGCGCGTGATCAACCAGATGCATGTAATGCACACCCGATGGGCAGGTTGTCATGCAGGCGAGGCAACTGAGGCAGCGATCGATATGCTTGACCGTTTTCGCATCCGGGACGCGTTCGTTTTCAAGCATGTCCTTGATCAGATAAATGCGGCCGCGCGGGCTGTCCAATTCGTCGCCAAGAACTTGATAGGTCGGACAGGTGGCGGTGCAGAACCCGCAATGGACGCAATTGCGCAGGATCTCGTTGGCGCGTTCCGTGCCCGGATCCTGCAATTGCTCGGGTGTAAAGGTCGTTTGCATCTCAGGCCTCAACCGCCGTTTCCATGAGCCCTGGATTGAACAAGCCGCGAGGGTCGAACCGTTCGCGAAGACCGCGCGATAACGACCGGAGCGCCGCTGGCTCGGGCTGGAACGTCCCGAGCCGGGCATGCGTGTCCGCATTCGCGCGCACAAGCGTTGCGTGGCCATCAAACGCTCCAAGCCGGGCGCGAAGATCGGTACCTGGCAGTAGACGGAGCCAAACCAGACCCCCGCCCCAGTCCATCAGCGCCCCCTCCCCGTCCGCGCGTGACATCACGTCCGGCCCATCCGTCGGTTTGACTGATACGCGCCAGACGTCTCCGGGCGCGTCATGAAACGCCGCGACATCCCGGATGTCGCGCCAGATCTGCGCCGAAGCCTCAGGGTCACCATTTGCATCCACTCTGCCAAAACCGCCAAGCAAATCCTTGAGCTTGCCGGTTCTGTATCGGACGGAGTCGTTGAACCCTTCAATACGGATCACGGCATCGCCCTGGTCGGGCCGATAGGCGGCTCCGGTCACGTCAAACGGAGAGCCTAGCGCCGACGACATCACACGCACGGCGTCGGTAGCGGACGGCACTTGTACGCTGAGCGTTGCTTCGGTTTCGGCAGTTGGGAGCACCTTAAGCGAGACTTCGGTCAATACCCCAAGGGTTCCCCAAGATCCCGCCATCAGTTTAACCAGATCGTAGCCAGTAACGTTCTTCATCACTCGACCACCGTTCTTGATGACCGTGCCGCTTCCATCCACGAACCGAACGCCAAGTAGGAAGTCGCGGCATGCACCCGCCTGAATCCGGCGCGGTCCGCTGACATTACCCGCGACCACACCACCAATTGTCGGCTCTCCATCTGTCCCGAGCAGCCCGCGGTGATCCATCGGCTCGAACGCGAGGCGCTGGTTTTCGGCGGCCAAAACCCGTTCAATCTCGGCCATCGCTGTGCCTGTCCGCGCCACCAGCGTGAGCGCTCCGGGCTCGTAAAGCGTAACACCGGTCAAGCTGCCCAGATGCAGCGGGGTTCCGTGCGCCGGAATACCCCGCGTGCCGCCACCGCGCAGCGCGAACGGCGCGTTGGCACCTTTGATGATGTCGGCCAGATCAGCCTCGCTTTGGGGCGTTTTCATCTGCGTCTCTTTCGAAAATGGGGAGGTGTCGCAGCGGGACCGGACCTATTGCGCGGCCAGCACTTCAGTTCGGCGCGATTGCGATACGGTCAGCGGGAACACCTTGGCCGGGTTCAGGAGCCACTGCTGATCAAAGACATCTTTGACCAGCATCTGCGCCTCAAGATCAACTTGGGAATACTGATGCAACATCAGGTCACGCTTTTCGATCCCCACGCCATGTTCGCCGGTCAGACAGCCCCCCACCTCGACACAAAGCTTAAGGATTTCGGCCCCCATCGCCTCGCAAGTCTCAAGATCGCCTGGCTTGTTGGCGTCAAAGAGGATCAGCGGGTGCATGTTGCCGTCGCCTGCGTGGAACACATTGGCTACGTCCAGCCCGTATTCCTTCGACAACTCTCCAATGCGGCGCAGGACCGTCGGCAGCGCGGACACCGGAATCGTCCCGTCGAGGCACATGTAGTCGTTGATCTGCCCCATCGCACCAAACGCCGATTTGCGACCAAGCCAGATGCGTCCGGCCTCGTCGGCATCGCGCGCCTCGCGCAAGTCAACCGGATTGTGCCGCCGTGCGATATCCGTGATCAGGGCGAGCTGCGCGTCGATCTCCTCGGGGCTGCCCTCCACCTCGACAATCAGCAGGGCTTCGCACATCGGATAGCCCGCCCCTGCGAAGTTCTCGCAGGTTTCGATGCAGAGGCGGTCCATAAACTCGATCGCCACCGGCAAAACACCCGCACGGATAATGTCTGACACGCAGGCACCCGCCACCTCGTTCGAGTCGTACCCGATCAGCACCGGGCGCGCGCCTTCGGGCTTGCGCAGAATGCGCAAGGTTGCCTCGGTCACGACCCCCAGCTGCCCTTCCGAGCCACAGATCAGCCCGAGCAGGTCCAACCCGCCCGCATCCAGATGCGCGCCTCCGATTTCAACGACAGTGCCGTCCATCTGCACCAGCGTGACGCCTAGCAGATTGTTGGTCGTCACGCCGTATTTCAGGCAATGGGCCCCACCGGAATTCATCGCGACATTGCCCGCAATTGCACAGGCCAGTTGCGACGACGGGTCCGGCGCGTAGAAGAAGTCGTTGTCTTCGACCGCCCCGGTGACGCTCAGGTTCGTCCGACCGGACTGCACGCGAACGATGCGGTTATCGTAGTCGGTCTCAAGTACTTCGTTCATCCGGGCGACGCCGAGAATGACGCAATCTGCCGTTGGCAGAGCGCCCCCTGCAAGCGACGTTCCAGAACCGCGCGGGACCACCGGAACGCCCTCTTCATGGCAGATGCGGAGCACATCGGACACTTCGGCAGTAGTTGCTGGCAGAACGGCCACCATCGGCGGGCATTTGTAGGCAGTCAGCGCATCGCATTCGTAGGCCCGCGTTTCGGCCACGTCGGAGATCACCGCATCCTTCGGCAACACCCGCAAAAGGCGCTCAACCACGCGCGCCTTGCGCGCCAAAACATGCGGATTGGGATTTGGCATTTCCATAGCTAGATCTCCCTTTTGGTAAAATCATATTACCAATTTATCCGTCTGGCAATACGAAACAGGCGAGCCTAGTGTCGGGCCATGGTGACGGATCTGAATTTCCTCGGCGCGTTTGAACTCAGGGATGTGATTGCCCTCGCATGCCTCCTGAGCGCCTGGATCTGGATCGGCTGGCGGATCGAGCATCCCTCGCCCGCGCGTCCGTCCGTATCCAAGCTGATGGCCGCCTATCGCCGGCTATGGATGTACGAGATGGTTACGCGCAAACCGCGCATCTTTGACGCCCAGGTTGTCGCCAGCATGCGACAGGGCGCATCGTTCTTTGCCTCGGCCACGATGATCGCTTTGGGCGGCGGTTTGGCATTGTTGGGCAACACCGACGCGCTGGACGCGCTGTCCGGAGATCTTCGTTTGGGGAACGCTCCAGCGATCGTGTGGGAGGCCAAAATCTTTGTCCTCGTCATCATGCTGGTGAACTCGTTTCTCAAATATGTCTGGTCACACCGACTGTTTGGCTATTGCTCTGTCATGATGGCGGCCGTTCCGAACGATCCTCACTCACCGCTGGTCTATGCGCGCGCGGACCAAGCGGCGGAACTCAGCATTACGGCGGCGCGCAGTTTCAATCGCGGCCTGCGCGCGACCTACTTTGCATTGGCCTGTACGGCATGGCTTTTGGGAGCTGCAGCGCTGCTCGTGGCAACTGCGATTACCGTGGGCGTGCTCTGGCGGCGCGAGTTTTCATCGCGGTCCCGCAAGGTGCTGCTGCAGGACACGCCAACGGCCGAATTCTTCGCACGCGAACGTGAAGTGCGCACCGCTGCGCGCAGGGTAGAGTGACGCCATGCGCTATGTCCTTCCTTTTCTTCTGTTCGCCCTGCCCGCCTGGGCCGATCCGCCGGTTATCGAACAGGTCGTTGCAACCCCGTCCGGAGACACGTGGCGGTTTGACGTGACCTTGTCGCATCCGGATACCGGGTGGGATCATTACGCCGACGGGTGGCGGGTTCTCGACATGGAGGGTAACGAGCTTGGTCTGCGCACCCTGTTGCACCCACATGTGAACGAGCAGCCTTTTACGCGGTCGTTGTCGGGTGTGGTCGTACCGGCGGGATTGCGACAGGTCCAGATTGAGGCCCGCTGTAATGTTGACGGATGGACGGGCGAAACCGTTGTTGTCGAGCTGCCCTGAGGGCTTACCAAGCAGCCTTTGATCGATTGAACCGACCGTTTACTCCCGATGGTAGGGAGCTCCAGCCATAATGGTCGCCGAGCGGTAGAGTTGTTCTGCCAACATCACGCGTGCAAGCATATGCGGCCAAACCATGGACCCAAAAGATAGGCTGAAGTCGGCCTCTCGCCTCAGGCTCGGATCGATGCCGTCCGCGCCGCCGATTAAAAAGGCAACATCCTGTCCTGTATCCCGCCAGCTTTCCAGCTTCCTTGCAAATTGTCGGGAGGACAGGACCTTGCCGCGTTCATCCATCGCTACGCAAATGGATCTGTCCGGGATCAAGGCACGCAACACATCCGCTTGAGCGGCCACTGTCCGCGCCTTGCGCTCATCGGCTTCGACGACATCTGAAGGGCCAAGCCCGAGCGGTCTGCCAGTTCGATCGAATCGAGCCAGATAATCGTCAATCAAATCTGCTTCCGGTCCGGCGCGCATACGTCCAACCGCACAAATCCTTACACGCATGTTCCAAACCCTGGCGGCCAGCGTTCAATCAGCGCCGACCGTCCCGACAGGTCAGTTGGCCTTAGCCCCGGTCGGGGTCAACCACATCTTCTCCAACTGGTAGAACTCGCGCACTTCAGGCCGGAAAATGTGGACAATGACATCTCCGGTGTCGATAAGCACCCAGTCTCCGGCATCCTTGCCCTCGACCTTGCCGATCACGCCAAAATCGCGCTTGAGGCGCTCGACCAGCTTTTCAGACAACGCTGCGACTTGCCGTGTGGACCGGCCTGACGCGACGACCATATAGTCGCCTATGGACGTCTTGCCGCGCAGGTCGATCTGCACAACATCTTCTGCTTTGTCATCTGTCAGGGAAGAAACAATAGCGTCCAGAAGGGATTCGCTTGTGTACTGGGGATGGGCGGCCATCAAACCCGCCCGGTCATCAGCGGCCATCGCCGCTTCTGCGTGGGGTGACAGGATACTGTCCTCCTTTACAACGCGCCGCAACACCCCGGCGCTTGGGATAGGGTGAACCTAGCAAGCGGATGGTGACATTTCAATGAAGCCGTCCGATGAACGCCGCTTGCGACGCGTCGATGACACAGTTTCGCTGCGACATAATCGTTCAAATCGCAGGGGTATAGTGACGCGGAGGCTCGACCCGCAGGTCGGGCTCCGACACGAACAGGATCGGCGTTGGCGCCACTGCGATCTGGAATACGCCGTTGGATACGTCCCGTTCGCCCGAAAGGAAACCAATAATCAGTCCTGTGGATATTCTGTCATCAGATGCTGTACGGGTTGTATGCACGAACAGCGCAAGTCCAATCGTCATAGCGATAAGCGCGGCCGCAAACAGTTTGAACGTGATTTGCATGTTTTGACTACGGGTCTTACCGACGCACGGATCACTAATTCCGAAGGTTTCTTGATGAATCCGAACCGGAGATGTATTTCACCGCTCATGACTGTTGTTTTGGCCCTGTCCCTCGACCTGAACCTCTGCGATCGCGCGCGCCTCAGCGAGCGGTTCTTTGGGGCCGCCCGTTCGGTGCTGGCGCGCCTATAGGTGTTATCCAGCTCCCTTCGCCAATCGCCAAACACATAACGGGAGAGGACCAATGTCCCCCAAAACACTTTACGACAAGATCTGGGATGCGCACGTGGCGCACGAAGCCGAGGACGGCACCTGCCTTCTCTATATTGATCGCCATCTGGTGCACGAAGTGACGAGCCCGCAGGCCTTTGAAGGCCTGCGTATGTCCGGCCGCAAGGTGCGCGCGCCTGACAAGACCATTGCCGTGCCAGACCACAATGTTCCAACAACGCTCGATCGCGAAAGCGGCATCGAAAACGAAGAAAGCCGCATCCAGGTCGAAGCGCTGGACAGGAATGCGCGCGACTTTGGTGTGCACTATTATCCGGTGAATGACATCCGCCAAGGCATCGTGCATATCGTCGGCCCGGAACAGGGTTGGACGCTTCCGGGTATGACAGTGGTTTGCGGCGACAGCCACACTGCGACGCATGGCGCATTCGGCGCGCTGGCGCATGGGATCGGCACATCCGAGGTGGAACATGTGCTCGCGACCCAAACGCTGATCCAGAAAAAGTCCAAGAACATGAAGGTCGAGATCACGGGAAAACTGCGCCCTGGCGTCACGGCCAAGGACATTACCCTGTCCGTGATTGGTCGCACGGGCACGGCCGGCGGGACGGGTTACGTGATTGAGTATTGCGGCGAAGCGATCCGCGACCTGACAATGGAAGGCCGCATGACGGTCTGCAATATGGCGATTGAAGGAGGCGCGCGTGCCGGGCTGATAGCCCCGGACGAAACAACCTTTGACTATGTCAAGGGCCGACCGCACGCCCCGAAAGGGGCGCAATGGGAAGCTGCGCTGGCCTGGTGGAAAACGCTCTATTCCGATGACGACGCGGTATGGGACATGGTCATTACGATCAAGGGCGAAGACATTGCACCCGTGGTAACGTGGGGTACGTCGCCCGAAGACGTTCTGCCAATCACGGCGTCGGTGCCAAGCCCGACCGAGTTTGAAGGCGGTAAGGTCGAAGCGGCCAAGCGCTCGCTGGATTACATGGGGCTGACCCCGGGCATGCCGCTGAGCGATATCGAGATCGACACGGTGTTCATAGGGTCCTGCACCAACGGCCGGATTGAGGACCTTCGGGCCGCAGCCGAGATCCTCAGAGGCAAAAAGGTCAAGGACGGTATGCGGGCGATGGTTGTGCCAGGCTCCGGTCTTGTTCGTGCGCAGGCCGAGGAAGAAGGTATCGCCGACATCTTTCGCGATGCCGGCTTCGAGTGGCGACTGGCCGGTTGTTCCATGTGCCTTGCAATGAATCCCGATCAGCTCAGCGAAGGCGAACGATGTGCATCGACATCGAACCGGAATTTTGAAGGCCGACAGGGATACAAGGGTCGCACGCACCTCGTGTCACCCGCGATGGCGGCGGCAGCTGCGGTAACCGGCAAACTGACGGACGTAAGGGAGCTGATGTAACGGGCGCTTGTCAGTCTCTTTGGTCCCCCTTCGCTGGCGAGAAGGGACCGCAGGGACCGACGAGCCCTCCGTCACCCAGCAATTCAGGGCGGGCTTGCCTCGCCGCCCCTCGAAAGGAGGATGAAATGGACAAGTTTGAAACCCTGACCGGGATCGCGGCACCGATGCCCTTGGTCAATATCGACACCGATATGATCATCCCCAAACAATTTCTGAAAACGATCAAACGGTCTGGCCTCGGCGTGAACCTCTTTGATGAAATGCGCTATGATCGCAAGGGAAACGAAATCCCCGATTTCGTGCTGAACCGACCGCAATATCGTGAGGCGGAAATTCTTGTTGCCGGAGACAACTTTGGATGCGGGTCCAGCCGGGAACACGCGCCCTGGGCACTCAAGGATTTCGGGATCCGCTCGGTGATCTCAACCTCGTTCGCCGACATTTTCTACAACAACTGCTTCAAGAACGGCATCCTGCCGATCATCCTCCCCGAAGACGCGGTCAACGCCTTGATGAGCGACGCCGAGAAAGGATCGAACGCCCGCATGATCGTCGATCTTGAGGCACAGACCGTGACCTCATCAGACGGGGAGGTGTTCGCTTTTGAAATTGACGCATTCAAGAAGCATTGCCTGCTCGAAGGGCTCGACGACATTGGTCAGACGCTTGAGAAAGAGGCTTCGATCACAAGTTACGAGGCGCGTGCCGCAACCGAGCGCCCCTGGGTTTGATCTCTAGTCTTAACTTTTCGGATGGGTCGCGCCACGGGCGCGGCCTGCTTTTTGTGGCCGGAGCACCTCGCCCCACAAGATATTGCGCGTAGCTCAATCAGTGCGCAAATGTGGCACGCGAATGATGCAAGAACGCACCAGTTTTTTCACGTTTTTGCCCTAATCTCAGTGTGTTCTGAGCGAGCGCCTTGAGAGGTGAGCCGAAAAACGGCACAAATGAGGCAAGAATGAGGCACCGCCGAACGTGGTGGATCAAGTTGGAATAACGGCACGGCAACGCATCGGGCCACTCCGGTTTGAGGGGACAGAGTTGTGATTGGACGCATTTCGGCCGCGACCATGCGCGGAGCTTTGGTGGCATTGCTGGTGACAACACCGCCTTTGCTGCTGCCGGCCTTTGCAGCGCACGCCTCTGAAATCGTCATGTTGCTTGCCATGCTCGCAGGCGTTCTCACTTTTATCGAGTACAACGCACATTATCCAAGCTTCGTGGAGTTCCGGAACGCGCCGCCCATCAACCGCATCCGCTTTGTCGCCCTGTTCCTGATGGTGTTTTGCCTGACGGTCATCTGCAAACACGACTACGAGCCCACCAACCTGACCGCCCTGATCGCGAGGTGTGCGGCGTGGCTCGGCACGCTGCTCGACTTCCCGCTTTCGCCGGTGCGACTGATGACCCTGATGCTGCCCGAAGGCGCTTCTGCCGACACCATTGACGCCGTGCGCCAATCGGCGGGCGTGGCTTATGTGCTTGGGCTTGGTGCAGTTTTGACCTTTGGCCTCGTGATCCGGCTGTCAAGCTGGCCGACCACGACAGGCGCGTTCAACGTGTGGGTGAACCTGCCACTTTTTGATCCGACATCAGGTGGAGATGTGGTTTACCGGTTGCAACGTGATGCACGGATCAACATCATGCTAGGGTTCCTGCTTCCGTTCATCATTCCGGCTGTTGCCATGGTCCTGCCCTTTACCGCCGCGCATGTGTCAACCGACACGCCGCAATCCCTGATCTGGGCGATCAGCGCCTGGGCCTTTCTGCCTGCCAGCCTGATAACGCGCGGCATGGCGATGCTCCGGGTCGCCGACCTGATCGAGGAAAAGCGTCGGCGTACCTATGCCAACGCCGAGGCCATTCACGCCGTATGACCCGCCTTGCCGTCCTGGTCGCCGCGTGGATCCTGGGACCGGTTGCGGCATTGCAGGCAGAGACAATTCGCATCGCGACCTACGATACCGAACTCCGGCGCGACGGTCCCGGCCTCTTGCTGCGTGACATTGAACGCGGCGATGCACAAGCCGAGGCGGCGGCACAAGTGATTGCCCATGCCCGTCCTGACATCCTGGTTTTGCAAAGCGTGGATTGGGATTATGACGGACGCGCGCTCGAAGCGCTCGCGAAGGTGATTGCCGACGCAGGGCAGGACTACCCCCACCGATATGCCAAACGTTCCAACCGGGGCGCAGCGACGGGGCTTGATATGAATGGCGATGGACGGCTTGGAGATGCGGAGGACGCGCAGGCCTTTGGCGCGTTCAGTGGACAAGGTGGTATGGCCCTGCTGTCACGCTATCCGATCGCTACAGACGCCATCGTCACTTTTGACAATATGCTTTGGTCGGATCTCCCTGGAGCGGAGGTGCCCGTACATCCGGACGGCACGCCATTTCCGTCGCCCGAAGCGCAAGCGGTGCAACGGCTGTCTTCGGGCGGTCACTGGGTGGTCCCGATCGACATCGACGAAAACGTGCGACTGACTGTCCTGACCTACCATGCTTCTCCTCCGGTTTTCGACGGGCCGGAGGACCGCAACGGGTTGCGCAACCGGGACGAAACGCGGCTCTGGTCCCTGCTGTTGGGCGGTGGCCTCGGACCGCGCCCAGTAGCCCCTTTCGTGATCGCCGGGAATGCCAATCTTGACCCTGAGCAAGGGGAAGGGCAGCGCGAGACGATCCGAGATCTGCTTGCATCGCCGATGCTGCAGGACCCAGAGCCCAAAGGCGCAGCCCATGATAACGCGACGGTTGACTGGTCTGCCCGAGGGCCCGGACGGCTGCGCGTCAGCTATGTGCTTCCGTCGAGGGACCTCGCGGTGTCGGCTTCGGGCATCGTCTGGCCGATGACGGGTCCGTTGGCAGAGACGGTGGAAACTGCCAGCCGTCATCGATTGGTCTGGGTCGACATCACGCTGCCTTGACCGCCTCCACCTGTCGCAAGGCATCGACCAACGGCGTGATTTCGAATCCCGGAAGCCATGTGTCGAGGTGGCCTCGGTCCAGCCAGTGCGGCGTGTCCCAAAGATAACGCATTTCGACCAGCGACCGCGCCATGGGCCAGACCGGTTGCAGCAGGCGGATAACCGTCCAGTTCATCTTGCGGGTCTTCAATGGGCGCCCCGAGGCTTCCCCCAAGGCTTGCGCCAGCCCATCGCCCGTCGCAGTCCATCCTGGAAAAGGAATGTCCGCAAACCGGGGCAGGCTGTCGCGCTTTTCAGCGAGCGAAACAGCCGCCCGCGCCAGATCGGGAAGGAATGCCCAAGCATGCGGTGTCGTTGTATCCCCGGGATAGACAAACGTGTCCTTTGTCAGTTTGGCGAGCATGATGCGGTCGAACCAATTCCCCGAGTTTTGAGTGTCGATGAAATCCCCCGCCCGCAGGACCAGCGTACGCACCGTGTCATTGCGGTAGGCCTCTTCCATTTCGATGCGAATGCGCCCGAGCGGGTTTGCGGCTGCATGCGGGCTGTCGGCGGACCAGGGCGTCGGCGTTTGAGCACCGAAGACATAGACGTTTCCCGGCAAGACCACGAGGCTGCCGCTGACGCGCGCGACGTCTCGTACTTGTGCATGGATTTTGGGAACCTGTCGCGCCCAGTCCGGATAGGGCGGGTTCCAGGCGTTGACGATAACGTCCGCGCCATCGGCGGCCGTGGCGAGCGCATCGCGCTTGCGATCGAACCGTCGCACTGTCCAGCCAGCCCTTCCAAACGCCTCGGCCGCATTGCGGCCAAACCGGCCATGCGCGCCAAGTATCAAAACCGTATCCGTCATTTTCAGTGCCTTTCATGCAACCTCTGATCACGACATACGACCAGTCACGCCTCATTAAAATTGCATAGCAATGCAGGTATGGTATTCACTTTTGAATGGCCTTCGATGATCTCGATCAAGACTGGTCCTTAATCCAGAGCTTTCTGGCGGTGGCGGAAACCGGGTCGCTGTCAGCGGCCGCTCGGCTGCTGTCGCGCAGCCAGCCAACGCTGGGGCGGCATATCAAGACGCTCGAACGCGCGCTTAGCGCGACGCTTTTTGATCGCCACCCAAAAGGCTTGAGCGTGACGGCAGCCGGGGCCGAGCTGCTCCCCCTGGCCCGCCAGATGCGCGAGACGATGAGCGAAATTGCGATCCGAACGGCCGGGCGGGACAGCCGGCTCGCCGGAACCGTCCGCGTCACGTCGAGCGTCTTTGTCGCGCATTATGTGCTGCCCGGAATCCTTGCGCGCATCCGACAGGCGGAACCGCAGATACAGATTGATCTTGTCCCATCTGACGACAGCGAGAACCTGCTTTTCCGGCAGGCGGATCTTGCCGTGCGCATGTACGAGCCAGAGCAGCTCGACATCGTGTGTCAGCACGTGTGCGACACCGAGATCGCTGCATTTGCGGCGCATAGCTACATTGAGCGCGCGGGGTGGCCTGAGACGGCTGAAGACCTGCGTCAACACGATCTGATCGGCTATGATCGTTCCGATCTGATGCTCCGAACGATGGCAGATCTGGGCATTTCGGGAGACCGTGAGATGTTCGTAATCCGCTGTGACAACCAGTCCGCCTATTGGGAGCTGGTTCGGGCCGGGTGCGGCGTTGGCTTTAGTCAGGCGATCGTTGGTCGCAACGACCCCAGCGTAACCGAATTGCACCTCGGGATCGATGTGCCCGCCCTGCCCGTCTGGCTGGCCGCACATCAGGCCATGCGACAGACCCCGCGTATTCGCAAGGTCTGGGACATGCTCTTTGACGAACTAAGATCTATGATGGCCTAGGCGGCGGTTGGCAGATCGCCGACATAGCCGCCACGTGGCGGGTAGTCCTTGTCGAGCCGG
>JBCCVT010000020.1:0-20562 GCA_039195015.1 Pseudomonadota bacterium | reverse complement strand
TTTGCCCAGCCCCGCGCCTGTGCGGGCCACATAAAGGGCCGTGACCATGTTGGCCGTCTCGTCACAGGCCATGAAGCCCAGAACCGGATCACCGATGACCCAGACCGTTCGCTTTTGAAACACGAAGTCCCGGTAGAACCGCAGGACGTCGTCCGGCGTATGAACCCGTGGCATCCAGTCGCGCGCGTCGATCCAATCGTTGAGGATGTTCGCACAGGCCTCAACATCCTCCGGCGCCGCCCGTCGAAGGGTATGTTCACCCGGTGCACGGGCGGTGTACGCCTTGTGCACGGATGTCACCCCCTCTTTTGCCACCTCTTTAGTCGTCATCGACATGCCCCGCGCGCAGCCCTTCGCGAACCCGATGCGCGATCTCGATGAACTCGGGCGTGTCGCGAATATCCAGCGGCCGGTCCTTCGGCAACGGGCTCTCGATCACATCGGTGATCCGCCCGGGCCGCGGGCTCATCACCACGATCTTGGTCGACAGATATACCGCCTCCGGAATCGAATGAGTGACAAAGCCGATGGTCTTTCCCGTTCGCGCCCAGAGCGCCAGAAGCTGTTCGTTCAGATGGTCGCGCACGATCTCGTCGAGCGCGCCAAAAGGTTCGTCCATCAGCAGGATATCGGCGTCAAAGGCCAGCGCCCGCGCGATGCTCGCCCGCTGCTGCATGCCCCCCGACAGCTGCCAGGGATACTTGCCGCCAAACCCTTCCAGATCAACCAGTTGCAGGACGGACTTCACGCGATCTTCCTGCTCGGCGCGCGCGTATCCCATGATCTCCAGCGGCAGTTTGATATTCCGCGCGATCGTCCGCCACGGGTAAAGCCCCGCCGCCTGAAACACATAGCCATAGGCCCGCTCGCGCCGCGCCGCGTCCGGGCTCATACCGTTCACGGTCAGGCTGCCGCCCGTCGGTGTCTCAAGCGCCGCGATGCAGCGCAGAAACGTGGTCTTGCCGCAGCCCGACGGCCCGATGAAGCTGACAAACTCGCCCTTGCCGATCTCAAGGCTCACGTCCCGCAAGGCGTGAACGGGACCGTCATTGGTCTCAAAGGTCAGGTCGAGCCCCTTGGCCGACACCACGCTCGATTTGCTCACCTGCGCCGCTGTCCCATCTCCGTAACCCCGACCCTCAGAGAGCCCTTCATTCACATCCAACACGATGCCCACCACCTGCCAGAAGGTCCACCCCGCCTCGAAACCTAAGGCCATGTCTGTGACGACGTGGCCCGTGTGACCACCCCAGATCCGCGCACGCAACATGCTGAGTTGCCGCAATTATCCCGCCAACACATGCCAAAAACGCACCGGTTTGATCCGTCGGAAACACCGCCACGAATGCCGCAATCAGGGCCATCACACCCCGCTCGCCGGAATGCCCGTCCGCTCCACGGGGCGCGGCGCGGTGAGCTCCTTCCACGTGCTCAGCGCCTTGTTCACCGTCCCGTTGCCTTCGCGCCGCACGAACTGACCGTGGCCCTCCTGCGTGCGGATCTCACCATCATGCACGGCGACTTGCCCGCGCGTCAGGGTAAAGCGCGGCAGGCCCTTCACCTCATGCCCTTCGAACACGTTGTAGTCGATCGCCGACTGTTGGGTCCCAGCCGAGATTGTCTTGGTCTTTGCGGGGTCCCAGACCACCAGATCGGCATCCGCGCCGACCAGCACCGCTCCCTTTTTCGGGTAACAATTCAATATCTTGGCGATATTCGTCGACGTCACCGCCACAAATTCGTTGGGCGTCAACCGACCCGTCTCGACCCCCCGCGTCCAGAGCATCGGCATCCGGTCTTCCAGGCCTCCCGTGCCGTTCGGGATCTTGGTGAAATCTCCCACGCCGGTCCGCTTCTGCTCGGTCGTGAACGCGCAGTGATCGGTCGCCACAACCGACAAAGACCCCGACATGAGCCCCGCCCACAGGCTGTCCTGATGCTTCTTGTCCCGGAAGGGTGGCGACATCACCCGCCGCGCCGCATGGTCCCAGTCGGAATGCGCATATTCGCTCTCGTCCAGCGTCAGATGCTGGATCAGCGGCTCGCCCCAGACCCGCTTGCCCTGCATCCGCGCACGCCGGATCGCCTCATGCGCCTCTTCGCAGGACGTATGGACAACGTACAAAGGCACACCCGCCATATCGGCAATCATGATCGCCCGGTTGGTGGCCTCACCTTCGACCTGTGCGGGCCGGGAATAGGCATGCGCCTCGGGGCCGGTATTGCCTTCCGCCAGCAGCTTCGCCTGCAGCTCGGCCACCACATCGCCGTTCTCGGCATGCACCATGGCAATCCCGCCCAGCTCCGCCAGCCGCTGGAACGAGGCATACATCTCATCGTCGTTGACCATGAGCGCGCCCTTATAGGCCATGAAATGCTTGAACGTGGTGATGCCCTCATCCCGGATCACGCTTTCCATCTCGTTGAAGACCTGTTCCCCCCACCAGGTCACGGCCATGTGGTAGGAATAATCGCAGCTTGCCCGCGTGGATTTGTTGTGCCAGCGCTGCAAGGCGTCATGCAGCCCCTGCCCCGGATCCGGCAGCGCGAAATCCACAACCATCGTGGTTCCGCCGGCCAGAGCGGCCCGCGTGCCGCTTTCGAAATCGTCGGAGGAATAGGTGCCCATAAACGGCATCTCAAGATGCGTGTGCGGGTCGATGCCTCCGGGCATCACATAGCAGCCCGTGGCATCCAATTCCTCGCCGCCGCTCAGACCGGGACCGATCTCGGTGATCACGCCATTTTCCACGCGCACATCGGCCGCATAGCTCAGATCCGCGGTGACGACGGTGCCGTTCTTGATGATGGTGGACATACCCATTCTCCCTATTGTCTCAGACCGAGGCGAAACACCCGATCGCATCCCCATGAACGCCAATGTCCAGCGGGCCAAAGGCCGACTCGACACAGAGCGCAAACACCCCCGCGACAGGAATAAAGATCACCCGGTAATCCCCATCGCTTTCCGTCACCGTCCAGCAGGTCTGCGTGATACCGCCGCTGAACTGAACGGACACTTCCCGCGGCTCGACGAGCGCATTCCGGAACGCTGTCAGCCCCCGCGCGGCCACGACGTCCGCCAGATCGACCGCCGCGATCTCGGTCTCGATCCTTCGCCTGATCCGCTCGGCAGCCGTGCCCATATCCTGCTTCTTTCTGGTTCCAAATACGCCGGGGGAGTCGCGCCGCGCGCGACGGGGGCAGCGCCCCCACCCTAGTCCACAATCTCGGCGGTTTCGACCACAGCGTGGAACAGCACATTGGCGCCCGCCGCCGCCCATTCGGGCGAGATCTCCTCGGCCTCGTTGTGGCTCAGCCCGTCGACGCAGGGACACATCACCATGGCCGTGGGCGCCACCTTGTTGATCCAGCACGCATCATGGCCCGCGCCCGAGATGATATCGCGATGCGACAGACCCAACCGTTCGGCGGCCGCACGCACCGCAGTCACGCAGCCCTCGTCGAAGGCAACCGGGTCGAACCCGCCGACTTTCTCGAACTCAACGCCCAGACCCATCTCGTCGCAGATCTTTTGCGCGCCGTCGCGCAACCGCGCCTCCATGTCCTGGATCACCGCCAGATCGGGCGACCGGAAGTCGACCGTAAAGACCACCTTGCCCGGGATCACATTGCGCGAGTTGGGGTGGACGTCGATATGCCCCGCCGCCCCCACGGCATGCGGCTTGTGCGACCAGGCGATCTCGTCCACCAGATCCAGCACCCGCGCCATGCCAAGGCCCGCGTTCTTGCGCATCGGCATCGGGGTTGATCCGGTATGGCTGTCCTTGCCGGTGATCGTCACCTGTGTCCAGCTCAGCCCCTGGCCATGGGTGACAACGCCAATGTCCTTGCCTTCGGCTTCAAGGATCGGCCCCTGTTCGATATGCAGCTCGAAAAAGGCATGCATCTTGCGCGCGCCCACCTCCTCTTCGCCGCGCCAGCCGATCCGCTGAAGCTCGTCACCAAAGGTCTTGCCGTTGGCATCGACCCGGTCATAGGCCCAGTCCTGCGTGTGCACGCCCGCGAACACGCCCGAGGACAGCATCGCCGGCGCATAACGCGTGCCTTCCTCGTTGGTGAAGTTTGTCACCACGATCGGATGTTTGGTCTTCACGCCCAGATCATTCAGTGACCGGATGATCTCCAGCCCGCCAAGCACTCCAAGCACACCGTCATATTTTCCTCCTGTGGGCTGCGTGTCGAGATGCGAGCCCACATAGACCGGCAGCGCGTCGGGGTCGGTCCCTTCGCGGCGGGCAAACATGTTGCCCATCTGATCGAGCCCCATTTCGCAACCCGCAGCCTCGCACCAGCTCTGGAACAGCGTGCGGCCCGCGCCGTCCTCATCCGTCAGCGTCTGGCGGTTGTTGCCACCGGCAACACCGGGCCCGATCTTGGCCATCTCCATCAGGCTGTCCCACAGCCGCTGACCGTCGACTTTCAGATTTTCACCAGGCGCTGCCATCGGTTTTGTCCCTCTTTCAAATCCCGCCGCCAAATTCCGCCACGCCCGGTGCGTGCTGTGGTTCCGTATCGCCCGCATCCGGGCATTTACGGACAATTGGATTTGACCGCTTGGTCAAAGACACGCTAACACCGCTATGTCGCCAGTCAAGAAACGCGCAAGCGCCGCGCCGGATACTCGGCCCCGGTGGCACAGGTTTAGGCAGTGATGCAGGCCGCCAAAGGGGAACAAAGGAGCAGCAGCAAGCATGTCGAACGGCCGCGGCCCGACCCGCATCCAGCAAAAGAATCGCGCGTTGATCCTCGACGCCGCGCTCGAGGTGTTTTCGACGCATGGCTATCGCGGGGCCACAGTGGACCAGATCGCGCAGGAGGCGGGGCTGAGCAAACCGAACCTTCTCTACTACTTTCCGTCGAAGGAAGCGATACACAGCGCGCTGCTCGAAGGGCTTCTGGACACCTGGCTTGATCCGCTGAAATCGCTGAACCCGGGTGGTGATCCTTTGACCGAAATCCTCGGATACGTGCGCCGCAAGCTCGAGATGAGCCGGATCCACCCGCGCGAAAGCCGGCTTTTTGCCAACGAGATCCTGCAAGGCGCGCCGCGCATTCATGACGCGCTTTCGGGCGAACTCCGGCGGCTTGTCGATGACAAGGCCGCCGTAATTCAAAGCTGGATCGACTCCGGTCAGATCGCGCCGGTGCACCCCTATCACCTGATCTTCTCGATCTGGTCGCTGACCCAGCATTACGCCGATTTCGACGTGCAGGTCCGCGCCGTGATCGGCGGGCAGGACCCCTTCGACACCGCGCCCGAATTTCTTGAGACGCTTTACGAACGGTTGCTGAGGCCCTGACTGCTCCGCGCGACCGAGGCCCCGGACGCAAGGTTGTCTGTTCCGAGCCCGCCCGTGCACGCGGTCACTCCGCCGCACTGGCGGCGGGGTTGTTGGGATGCGAGGTCCAGTTGGCATAATCCGCCTCAACCACCTTTCCGGTGCGCGGATCCACCTCGCCCGGTTGCAACTGCACCATCGTGATACAATCCTCGACCGGGCAAACATCCACGCAGAGATTGCAGGCGACGCATTCCTCGTCGATGACTTCAAAGACGCGGTCGGCGGACATCGCGATCGCCTGATGCGAGGTATCCTCGCAAGCCGCATAGCAGCGACCGCACTTGATGCAGGCGTCCTGGTCAATTCGCGCCTTGGCGATGTAGTTCAGGTTCAGGTATTGCCAGTCGGTCACATTCGGCACCGCCTTGCCGACAAAGTCCGCGACCGAGCTATGCCCCTGTTCGTCCATCCACTGGCTCAGGCCGCGCGTCATCTCGTCGATGATCCGGAAGCCATAGGTCATCGCCGCGGTGCACACCTGCACGTTGCCCGCACCCAGCACCATGAATTCCGCCGCGTCGCGCCAGGTCGTCACCCCGCCGATACCGCTGATCGGCAGGCCATAGGTATCGGGATCCCGCGCGATCTCGGCCACCATGTTCAGCGCGATGGGTTTCACCGCCGGCCCGCAATAGCCGCCATGGCTGCCTTTGCCATCGATCGACGGTTCGGGGCTCATCGTGTCGAGGTTGACCGAGGTGATGGACGAAATCGTGTTGATCAGGCTCACCGCGTCGGCGCCACCGTTTTTGGCCGCCCGCGCCGGGTAACGCACATCCGTGATATTCGGTGTCAGCTTTACGATCACCGGCTTGTCGTAATACTGCTTGCACCACCGGGTGACCATTTCGATGTATTCCGGCACCTGGCCCACGGCGCTGCCCATGCCGCGTTCGCTCATTCCGTGGGGACAGCCGAAATTCAGTTCGATCCCGTCCGCGCCGGTTTCGGCGACGCGCGGCAGAATGGCCTTCCACGCGCCTTCCTCGCAAGGCACCATGATCGACGCGATCAGCGCCCGATCCGGGAAATCCGATTTGATGCGCGCCATCTCCTCCAGGTTCACCTCAAGCGGCCGATCGGTGATGAGCTCAATATTGTTGAGCCCCAGAAGCCGCCGGTCGGCCCCATAGATCGCCCCGTATCGCGGACCATTCACATTCACGACCGGAGGCCCCTCGGCGCCGAGCGTCTTCCAGACCACCCCGCCCCAGCCTGCCTCGAACGCACGGCGGACATTGTATTCCTTGTCTGTCGGCGGTGCGGATGCCAGCCAGAACGGGTTGGGGCTTGTGATGCCTAGGAAATCACTGGTCAGATTTGCCATCGGTCCTCCTTGCCGGCTCAGCCGGTTTTCCTGAAAATCATCTCGGTCGGGCGGATCCGCCCGGCGTTCAGATTGGCCACGTAGTTTTTGAACTTTTCCGGTGCGGTTTCGCCCATCATCAGATGGATGCCCAACGGTGCCGGGCCGCTTTCGGCGGTCCGGGCAAAGACCTGCTCGAAAAACGCGAGCGAAAACGCGGTTCGGTCGGTTTCGGCGATCACGCTCAGCCCGTGGGCCGCGGCGGCTTCCTTATAGGCTTGCGGCGATGCGATGAACGAGGTGTCGGCCACTGTCGACCACGGCAAGGGAAAGGCCAGAGGCTCATCCACATCGCCACCCATCACGTCAAAAACCGCAAAGATCCCGTCGCGGCAGAGCGTTCGAGCGACCTCTGCAAAAAGCCCTGCCTTGTCGTCGATGTTCATGCCCACATGCAACAGAACCGCCAGGTCGAACCCCGCATCCGGCACCGGCATGTCAAGCGCGCTGCCCACGTGAAATGTGGTCCTGTCGCCCAACCCCACCATCTCGCTCAGCGTGGTTGCGGTGTCGACGAATTCCGGCGTCAGATCGACCCCTGTCACCGAAGCACCAAAGCGGTCGGCCACATAGCGGGATGTGCCGCCGATGCCCGAGCCGATGTCCAGCACCCGCGTCGCATGGGTCACGGTCAGCTGGTCGAAAAGATGCTCGGTGGCCGCGATCCCCCCGGTGTGGAACTCATCCCCCGCCTTCAGATCCGCAACGGTCACGCGTTCGGGATCCACGCCCGTCGCCCGCAGCGCGTTCAGGACGCGATCCGTCAGCGATCCGGTCGTATAGTGGGTGGCAATTGCGGTTTCGAGATCAGACATGGGGGTCACACGGGATAAATGGCCGGGTCCGGGCAGTTTATCACGAATTCAGGCTGGCATGGATGTCCAAGGCGGCATCCCGCCCTTCGGCCACCGCCGTCACGGTCAGATCATCGCCGCCTGAAGCACAGTCGCCCCCCGCCCAGACGCCCGCTCGCGAGGTGCGACCCGCCCCCGTGACGGCGATCTTGCGCCCGTCAAGCGCCAGACCTTCGGGCGCAATCAGGGTCTGGCCGATCGCCTTGAACACCTGATCTGCGGGCAGATCCACGGTCTCTCCCGTCGTCTTCAGCGCGCCATCCGAACTGTCGGTGTATTCCAGGGTCACCGCCTGCGCGGCACCGCTCCCGTGCACGGCCACAGGTTGGACGTTGAACATGAACCGCACGCCCTTGGAGGCCGCAAGATCCTGTTCATACCGGCTCGCCCCCATATCCTCGCGCGCGCGCCGATAGGCGATGGTGACGCTTTCGGCACCCAGCAGCTTTGACTGCACCGCCGCGTCCACGGCGGTCATTCCGCCGCCGATCACCACCACATGCCGGCCGACGGCGAGCGCGCCCAGATCCTCGGCCTGCCGCAGATCGGCAATGAAATCCACCGCATCCTCGACCCCCGCCTTGTCTTCGCCCGCGGCACGCAAGGCGTTGACGCCGCCAAGCCCGACCGACAGGAACACCGCATCGAATTCGGCGCTCAGCCCGTCAAGCGTCAGATCCGCCCCGAGCGCCCGTCCTGTCTCGAGCGTTATCCCGCCAATCTGCAACAGCCAGTCGACCTCGCCCGCGGCAAAATCATCCGTGCTCTTGTACGCGGCGATTCCGAATTCGTTCAACCCGCCGGGCTTGGCCAGCGCTTCATAGATCACGACGTCATTGCCCAGCATCGCCAGCCGATGCGCACAGGCGAGCCCCGCCGGCCCCGCCCCGACGACCGCGACCCGCTTGCCGGTTGGCGCCGCGCGCTCAAAGGGATGCGTGCCCATCGCCATCACCGTGTCGGTTGCAAAGCGCTGCAGGCGTCCGATCTCGACCGGCTTGCCCTCCGCCGCTTCGCGCACGCAAGCTTCCTCGCAAAGCGTCTCGGTCGGGCAGACCCGCGCGCACATCCCGCCCAGGATGTTCTGGTCAAAGATCGTCTTGGCCGCGCCTTCGGGATGCCCCGCCTGGATCTGCCGGATGAACAGAGGGATATCGATCGCCGTCGGACAGGCCGTCACGCATGGCGCATCGTGGCAAAAGTAACACCGGTCTGCCGCAACCGCCGCCTCATGCGCGGCAAAGGGGGCGTGCAGATCGGAAAAATTGTCGGACAAGATGTCGGCAGGCAGACGGCCTGCCACAATTCCGGATGCCTGATGGCCTTTCGCCATTGGGTCCCTCCCTGTGGATGATCCAGCTTTGGGGCTCAGACTGCCACAGCAGAATTTTTTATCAACTGGTAAAATATCACTCCGCGACCAAATCGCTACCCTGCCCACCCTTTCCGGTCCGGTTGCGCAAGAATTGAGCGCGTCTCGTCAGGGGGTTCCTGCGCAATTCTCCAGCACGGCCCCCTCACCTCGCGGAATTCTGAGTACAGAAACATCACGAGCGACTTGTCTCGATGGCTGATTTGGTTTCCGGTCATGCCGCCCGTCCCTCAGACCTTCTGAAATTGCCCTGTTTCAGTAAAGGCATCCCGGTGCCGGAACGTCGGAAACCCTGTCTCAAGGAATGTTTTCTTGTTCGATATCATGAACATTAGCGAACCGCATTTGCGTCGCCTCACCGTCCTGCAGCACCGCGCCGCGTTGGTCGGATCCCCATGGGCACAGGTTTCTCAGTGTCGCGTCGCGCGTCAGTCTAACGTTGTTCCGATCACCGACCAAAGGCCAATTTGCCCACGTTACGGCAGGGATTCTGACACAAGGCACCAAGCCTGCCGGCTTCCAAACCGTCAAACCAGCTCCACCCCGGCTGTCTAACCGGTCATCCTAAACCTTGTGCCCGGCGCGGGCGGCGTCTCGGGCGGGCCGGCGAAGCATTGCGCCCGGGCCATCCAGCCCTTGGCGACATCGCCCGTGACCCGCAGCGCCGTGTCCTCAACATTGCGCGTCTGCGTGACCACCTGCGCGAACTCCACCGCCTGCCCGGCGATCTGCTGCGTGTCGGAAGGCGTGCCAAACTGCCAGACCGCCCCTGAAGGCGCGATCAGCTCCAGAAAGGGCAGCTCCGAAGGCACAGGGCGTCCATGTACCTTGTGCGACCAGCCGAATGTGTTGACGCCAAGCACGACCACATTGCGGATACGATCTGTCTCGTCCCGGATCAGTCCGAGCAGGTCAAAGACCTCCATCCCGTGTGCCCAGGTCTCCATCTGCCGCGCGGTGATCGCGGACCGCACCGACATGTCCGGCCCAACCCAGGCCACGCGCGCCTTGGGGTCGAGCGCCGCCCAGCGATCGCCCATCTCGCCGTATTGCGCCTGCCAGAGGTCGAAGAGCGCGCGCCCGCGCGCGCGTACTTCGGTTCGTTCGACCCCGCGCATTCCCGCCTGCGGCATCACCGGCAAAACCTTGTCGATCCATAACCGAAACGCGTCCGGCTCGAAAACAGCGCGATCGGCGGCGCGGTTCCAGACATAAAGATGACGGACCACGTCATTGATGGTCCAGCCCTTGAACTGGGTTGCCCGGTCCCACCCGTCCGACGGCACGGCGTCCAGCACGGCCGCCAGAGCCTCGCATTCCTCAAGAAAGTGGTCTCGCTGTTCCATCGGGGCCAGATTGCGGTCCCGAGGGTCGCGAGGCAACATGCAGGTTTGACTGGTCAGCCCAGATGCCCCGACTTGATCCAGACCCGCGCGCCCCCGGCGCCTGCCATGGCATTCAATTCGGTGCCGGGTGGCAACCGCAGCCAATCCCAGCGTTCGAATTGCTCGCCAGCCTCGGTGAAGGCGCCCTCCATCACGAAAACCTCGATCCCGGACGGCACCGTCAGAGCGATCGTGGCACCCGGAGCCCAGGTTTCCACCCGCACATCCTCATGCGCATCGCTGAAAAGCGGCTGAACCGAGGCGCCGTCCCGCGCGCGCTCGGTCTGGGTCGGCGCCTTGTCCATGTCGACCTTGATCTGCGTCCGGTCCTCGGGATCGAACTGGTGCAATTTGACCAGGATCACCGCGCCATCCGCCGCTGCGGGCGCGTGGCTCGTGGTGGGCGGGTTGCGCACGTATGAACCGGTTGGAAAGTCGCCATACTGGTCCTGGAACGTGCCTTCGAGCACCAGGTATTCCTCACCGCCGTCATGGGTGTGATCTGCAAAGGCGCTGCCTGGTGCAAACCGCACGATCGTTGTCGCGCGGGCCACTTCATCCCCGATCCGGTCGAGCATCCGCCGCTCCACCCCGGCCGCGGGCGACGGCACCCACTCGCTGTCCTTGAAATGCACAGCCGCGCGCTGTGTGAAATCCGCGTTGATCCGCATCGAACCGTCTCCCGTCCTGTCGCCCCGACTGTGGGCGTTTTGCCCCCAGATGCGCAAGAGAGATCGGGTTTAGAAGAGTATTCACGGAAATGTGGGCGATCACCGCCCTATGGGTGTCATCGTGACCACATCATCTATGCCCCACAAGACACTGACAATATTACGTTAAAACCTAGACACCAAGTTCGAACACACGCCTCAGCGCCGCGTCAGGCGCATCACCGTCACACCGGAAGCATTCAGGAAGCCAAGTTCGCGATCCGCCAGGACAAACCGCTCGCTGACCGCCAGTGCCTCAAGGATATCGCGTTCTAGCTCGTCCACGGGCTCGGGACAGGCCATCAGTGTGCCGGCAAAGCTCGGCGGGAAATCGATGCGGTCTTCGGTGATCTCGACACCGCCCGAGAACCGGTTGCACCCGGCAAAGACCGACACCTGCGACGCATCAGCAAAGCTGAGCGTTGGCTTGCCGTCTTCCGTCAGCACCCGGCCGTTCAGCTCAAAGATCTCCCAGACCGAGTCGTCGAAGAGATCCGTCTCGCCGACCACTTCCGTGGCGGCTTGCATGATCTCCATCACCACCTCGGCGGTTTCGGTGCCGCCTTGCGTGAGCACCGGATAGGTCTGCGTCGTGCGGAACAACACGCGATTCCCGACAACCACCCGCGCCGCGATGGCATAGCTCAGCCGGTCTTCGATCAATGCGGGGTCATAGGACAGCGAAAACGCTGCCGGCACACCGGTCAAACGGTACCGTTTCGCGGCCATAGTCTTTGAGGGTGCATCGGCCTGCGAGACGTCCAGAAGCTCAACCAGAAGCTCTGCCTGCGGTGGCAAGGCGATGCGTTCGCGATAGGTCGCCGTTCCCGTTACCGACTGCGCCGCGGCTGCTCCCGCCAGAAACAGAAAAGCGCCGGCCAAAGTCGCCAGTTTGCCAGGAATGCATCGCATGATCCGACCTTTTTTGCCCGTGTTTGGGTTTTTGCACAGTCCGCCGGGCGCGCGCCAGTCGGAAAAATGCGGTGGGCGGCGGCTTGCCCACCGCAACCCGCACCGCCTTGCCACACAGTTTGACACCCGCTTGTCACACTGCATTGCTAGCGCTGAGGGATCTTAAGAACCAAGGGGAAGTCTTATGCGCAAACTGTTTGTCGCTTTGTCGCTCTGCCTGATGGGCAGCGGCGCGCTGGCCGCCGATGTCTCGGGCAAGCTGGTGCTTTACACATCGCAGCCCAATGCCGATGCCCAGCGGACCGTGGACGCGTTCACCGAAAAACACCCGGATGTCGATGTCGAATGGATCCGCGATGGCACTACCAAGGTGATGGCCAAGCTGCGCGCCGAATTCGAAGCCGGCGCACCGCAGCCCGACGTGCTGCTGATCGCGGACATGGTCACGATGGAGGGGCTCAAATCCGAAGGCCACCTGATGGCGCACACGGGTGCGGATGTCTCGGCCTACGATCCGGCGATCATGGATGACGACGGTTTTTACTTCAGCACCAAGCTGATCACCACCGGCATTGTCTACAACACAAATGCGCCCATGGTTCCGACCTCCTATGCGGATCTTTTGAAGGACGAGGCGAAGGACAAGATCGCCATGCCCTCGCCACTGACCTCCGGCGCGGCGACGATCCACATGTCGGCGATCACGTCGAACCCGGATCTGGGCTGGGCGCTTTACGAAGGGCTGTCGGATCAGGGCGCCAACCCGCAAGGCGGCAATGGCGGCACCTATCGCGCGATCGCCGGTGGCGAGAAACTTTATGGCTTTGTCGTCGACTTCCTGCCGATCCGCGAAAAGGCCAATGGCGCACCGGTCGAATTTGTCTTCCCCGAGGAAGGCGTCTCGGCCGTGACCGAGCCGGTGGCGATCCTGTCGACCGCGCAAAACCCCGATGCCGCTAAGGCGTTTGTCGATTTCCTGATCTCGGCCGATGGACAGCAGCTTGCGGCGGACATGGGCTATCTGCCCGCGCATCCCGCGATCGATCCGCCCGCAGGTTTCCCGTCCCGTGACGAGATCAAACTCTTGCCCTTTGATCCGGCGCAGGCCCTGAAGGACGATCAGGACAACAAGATGAAGTTCACGGACATTTTCGGCGGCTGAGCCATTGGCCTTGGCAAGACCAAAGCGGGGCGGCGAGCACTGGACCCTCGCCGCCCTCTGCCTGTTCGCCCTGGCGCTTTTTGTCTTTCCGCTCGGGCTCTTGGCCCGCGTGGGGCTCGGTGGCGAAAGCGGGTTGAGCCTGCAGCCGATCCTCGATGCGCTCGACAGCCGGTCGGTGCCACGGGCGCTCTGGAACAGCCTTTTCAGCAGCGCGGTGTCGGCGGTCGCGGCCCTGATCATCGGGGCGGCTGCCGCTTTGGCGATCGGGCTGACGGATGTGCGCGGCAAGGGCGCCATCACGTTTCTGCTGCTGATCCCGATGATGATCCCGCCGCATGTGACCGCGATCGCCTGGATCCAGGCGATGGGGCCTTCAAGTCCTCTGCTGCGCACTCTCGGCCTCGCGCCCGAGCTCGGCTCAACCCATCCGCTTTACTCGGCGGGCGGCGTGATCTTCCTGCTCGCCGTGCAACATATGCCGCTGGTGTTTCTTGTCGTGCTGGCCGCGCTGCGCAGCCTGCCGCGCGACCTCAGCGAGGCCGCCCGCATTGCCGGCGCCCGCCCTGCCGCCCTGCTGCGCCGGATCATAATTCCGCTGCTCACCCCGGCCCTGATCGCGGGATACGCGCTTGCCTTCGTCTCCGCGCTTGGCAATTTCGGGATCCCCGCGCTTCTGGGCATCCCCGCCCGCTTCATCACGATGCCGGTTCTGATGTGGCAGCGTCTCAGCAGCTTTGGCCCAAGCGTGCTGCAGGACGTGGCTGTCATCGCGGCCATTCTGGCGGGCGTTGCGATCGTGGTGATCCTGCTGCAGATGACCCTCTTGCGCAGCACGCGCAACGCGCTGATCGGGCCGCCGCAACCGCCGCTGCGCATCGCGCTCGGCTCCGCGCGCGCGCCGGTCGAAGGCCTCCTGGTCACGATCATCCTCGCCACGCTGGTGCTTCCGCTCATCGCCCTTTTTGCAACAGCCCTCGTGCGGACCTACGGATTGCCGCTGACGCCCGAGACCGTGACCTTGCAGAATTTCACAGAGATCCTCTTCCGCCAGTCGGTCACGCTGCGCGCCTTTCTCAACTCCACCCTGACCGCCGGGGGCGCCGCGGCGCTGATCGCCGGGCTCGGAGCCCTGGTTGCCCGGTTTCTCGCAACGCCCCGCCCCCTGGCACAGCGGGCCGGAAACGGCATCGCCACGCTGGCCGAGATCACCTATGCGATCCCCGGGCTGGTGATTTCGATCGCCTTCATCCTTGCCTTCATCCGCCCGCTGCCGATCATCGGCGTCTCGATCTACGGCACGCTCGGCATCATCTTCCTTGCCTATCTCTGCGCCTTCTTCTCGATCGCCCTGAAACCGATCGTGGCGGCCTCGGTACAGTTGGACCCTGCTCTGGATGAGGCCGCACGCGTGGCCGGCGCTGGCTTTGGTCTGCGGGTGAGGCGGATCTTCCTTCCTCTGATCGCACCGGCCGCCGCCTCGGGCGCGATCCTGGTCTTTCTGACCGCATACAATGAAATCACCGTCTCGGCGCTTTTGTGGTCCACCGGGACCGAAACCATCGGGACGACGATCTACAATTACGAAGATGGCGGCTATACCACGCTCGCCGCCGCAATGGCCGCCGTGACAGTGTTCGCGACAATCATGCTGATGACCGCGCTGGACAGGTTTGGCCGCCACGCGCCGCCGGGCGTGGTGCCCTGGCGGATCTGAAGCACCCGGGTCACTCTGGCGGCATGGCCCAGCAGCGGGTGACGCGCAGTGACAGCGGCGCGCCCGAACGGACCGGTTGGCGCAGGGTCACCTCAAACGCCTCGGGCAAGCGGTCGACCGCGACCCGCGCCTCCCACGCACCGCCACGGTAATGCACCTCGCTCACCTGCCCGGCCAACCCGTCCCCCGGTTCACAATCTTGCGGCCGGATCAGCGCCAGTGCGGGACCGTCCCGCAGACCGTCCGTCCGATCGCACGGCACGCGTAGACCGGCGAAACACGCCTCCGCGCCCTCCAGCGTGACCGGCAGAACTGCGCCGCGCCCGATGAAGCGGGCAACCTCGGCCGAGACAGGTCGCTCAAAGATGTCCTGCGGCGCGCCGGTTTGCAGAAACCGCCCCGCGCGCATCACTGCCATCCGATCCGCAAGTGCCATCGCCTCGCGCTGATCATGGGTGATGTAAACCGTTGTCGTGCCTTGCGCGCGATGAAACCGCAACAATTCGCGCTCCATCGCGCCGCGCAGATGCGGATCGAGATTGGCAAGCGGCTCATCCATCAGAACGACCCGCGCCCCGCCCGCAAGACAGCGTGCCAGAGCCACTCTCTGCCGCTGTCCGCCCGACAGGGCCTGCGGCTGGCGCGCGGCAAAACCCGCCAATGCGACAGTGTCGAGATGATCGCGCGCCGCCGCCTCCGCCTCGGCGCGCGTCGCCCCCTTTGCCTGCGCCGGAAAGGCCACGTTGCCCAGAACCGTCAGATGCGGCCAAAGCGCATAAGATTGAAACACGAACCCGACCTGTCGATCTTCGGGCGGGACAAATGCGCCCTCACCCGAGACGGTTTCACCATCCAGCCGGATCTCTCCGACATCCGGCGTCTCGAGCCCCGCGAGCAGACGCAGTAATGTGCTCTTCCCGCAGCCCGATTCGCCAACTATTGCAAAAAGAGAGCCGGTCTCGACCTCGAAGCACACATCATCGACCGCGCGATGCGCGCCAAAACTCTTGATCAGCCCCTCGACCGAGATGCCCATACCGTCATCCGCCGCCTTCCTCCGTCCCGACCGCTACGTTCACCGATCGATCCGGTTTGGCAAGGCCCTGTTGGGTCAGGCGGCGCGATTTCCCTGAACCTCGCGCAGCACATGAGCATATCCATCAATCCCCTGCGCGCCCGTCACCAGGTATTTCTGATCAAAAATCATCGCGGGAACGCCACGCACGCCGCGTTCGGTCCAGAACCGTTCATGGGCGCGCACGGCCTGCGCCACGCTGCCTTCGTCCAGCATCTTCTTGGCGGCCAGCGCGTCAAGGCCCGCGGCCGCTGCGATCTCGTACAGGACCGCAGGATCACTGACATTGCGCCCTTCGGTAAAGTAGGCGTCAAATAGCACCGCCTTGACCGCGCCGCCCGATCCCTGATCGCGCGCCCAGTGGATCAATTGATGCGCGGCGAAGGTGTTGTAGATCCGGCTGTCCTCCGAGAACCGGAAGGCAAATCCCAGTTTGTCTCCGATTTCGGTCAGCCTGGCGCGCGCGGCCGCGCTGTCGGCAGTCGAACTGCCATATTTCCGCATGATGTGGTCGCGCAGGTTCTCGCCCTCGGGCGGCATATCGGGGTTCAGTTCAAACGGATGCCAATGGATCTCGACCGGGTCGTCGTGCGACCGCAGCGCCTCCTGAAGCTGGCGGAAGCCAACCACGCACCAAGGGCAGACCACGTCCGAGACGATATCGATGCGCACTGGATCGGTCATGGCAGGCTCCCGTTCTGCTGAGCTCCGACCGTCGCAGACTTGGCCACGCGCTGCAACGGTGCCCGGCTAACTCGCATCTCAATGAAAGGCTTGACGGCCCGCCTCCCCAAGGCGGGCCGTCTCCGTGAGTGGCGGCAGCATTGGGTTGGCCCGGGTCCCATTATCTGGACCAACCGCTTCGCTCCAGTTGAGGGCTCTAGGCCCCTCGGGTCACGGGTCCCCAATATCGTCTGGTCGCGCCAAACAACCTATGGTTGCAAACTGAGGCAATCGCAACCGGTTGCAAGTTAACAGGTGCGCAAATCGGCAAGAATGCGCCTGTCAGCAGCAACGCGGTGTCGTCGTAAAGCCGGCTAAGTCTGCGGTTGATCCTTGAAAGGAGGCATATTCGAGGTGGTCGCAACAAAGTTTCGTCATCAAATAAACGGTTCAAAATCATACTCCAAAATAGGCCTGCTCTCGCGGGCCTGCCAGACATTATAGCAGGGTCTCACGCATCGAATGTAACTGAGTGGACATTTGCCGAAAAAACTTGTGAATTTGGGACCGGTTCCAAGATGCCGTTGCGTCAACACCGGAGATCGCCGTTGGACACTTCTTTCACGTCTTCCCGATGGATGACGATGCTGCCCGAGGACGTGGCCCGCGCGATGTGGCGGGCCTCCCATGTGACGTTTCTCAAGCGACAGCACATCGCTTACGAGATCGGCGACAGCCATGGCGGCATCTTTGGCATTGTCTCGGGCGCCATCGCCTTGCGCACCGATGATGGGCGCGGCAGCGCGGTCTTTGGGCATTTCCTCGGGCGCGGCGCGTGGTTTGGCGAAGCGCCGGTACTGACGGGAACCGACCGGGTGATCGGCGCGGTCGCCGCGACCGATTGCACGCTTCGTACGGTGAGCAACGCAACCCTGCGCAGCCTCGCCGAGCGCGATCCACGCGTCTGGCAGGCGCTTGGCGCGCTTGCCGCCATGAACGCCGGCACCGCCATCATGAGCGCGCGCGCCCTGATGGTGCGCGACCCCAAGCTGCGCTGCGTCAGCGTGCTGCGCCGGATCAAAATCGAATTCGGCACCGACACCGACATCCCCATCCGCCAGGACGAGCTCGCCGATATGTGCGCCCTCTCGCGCGGGGCGGTCTCGGCGATTCTGCGCGATCTTGAAACGGCCGGCTGCCTCATACGCGGATATGGCGGTTTCCGCCTGACCGACCGCATCGACACTGAGGTGGCGGATGAAACCGTTTGACCGCGCCGAATCTCTCAAAAAACGTACAAAAAGCGACTAAACGGCGATTTTTTTCTTGACCGATGATTTGCTGTCGCACTTGGGCGCAGAACATATGATTTCATTCACGTCCAATTTAGCGTCAACCTAGACGCGAAATCGCGCCACACTCCAAATATCCCGCATCTGCTTGGCAATTGACACGGACCCGCTTGTTAACCAAATCGGCTTGCTGCACCGCCGCAATCGATAGGCGCTAACATCATCGCATAGGGGCTTCAGATCAGGGAATATTTTTGCCAAGTCCTTTTGGCACGCCAAGATCAGCGCAAGGCCAAACCAACCGGATCACCCATACAAACAAGGCCTTTGCGGCCTCGACAGACCGCCAACTCAGCACGCGTTCTTCCCCACCATCCAAAATCGGCAAAACATCCGAATCATGCCCGTGCGAGGACATGACGCTGCGTCCGTTGATGCGAAATCATTAACACCGCGTTGACACACACCCCCGATTTAGAGCAATTTTCTGCCGACGGTGCGCAGCAAGTCGCTCATCCGTTACGAAGGCAACATAATGGTGCATCTCACGATTGCGGCCTTTGGCAGAACGCCAGGTGCCGTGTGGGATCCCCCCGAATATTAAGACGATCAAGGCCATTTAAACCGATGTTCCCGGAGTTTCTGCCCGGGCGTCATAGACGAGGCGCGATGAACATCCAAAAGCAACTGAGCGCGGGCGCGGTTCTCAAGGGATTTTCCTGGGACTGCCAATCGCGCCAATAACTAAACCATGACCGCACGCGACGCACAGGGTACGCGCGACGTGGGTCAGAAACCAAGGCGGAAGACTGCCGTTTCGTCACTTTGGGTGACGCCGGGCAAGCGGTAGACGTTGACGACATCACAGGCGCAAGGAAACCGAGCGATATGTGATGCATCCTCCCAGGGCCGGCCTTCGGGTCGGCCCAAACGTTTTTGGTCTCATCGGTTCTCATCCCAAACCTGATTCATATGCCCCTCAGGGCCGTCTTGCTCACGTTTTCGGCATCGATGCATCCGCCGCGACATTTCCTCCGATCCAGAAGGTGGAGCGTCCAGACACGCTTCGCATTTCAAAAAAAGGATTTGGATTATGTCCCCTTCAATCGAAAAGACCCGCACCCCGTCGATGGACGCGTTTGGCGCACGGACCGCACAGTTCGCGCAAAGCCTGAAACTTGTCGCCTTCCAAGATGACAGCGATGTCGGGCTGACCGCGGCGGCCGACAAACTGATGGTCGCAATGACCGCGCTGCGGGACCGGCTCGGCCGTCCTCCGCTGCGCGGCAACGCGACGCTTGCCGATCTCGACGACCGCCTGCAACCGGCCACCGACACGCTGGCCTCTTTCGTTCAGGTTTTCTCCGATGACGTGGCCAGCGGTGCAACATCCCTGCCCGACATGGACGATCTCGCGGTGATGATGGGCTTTTTGGGGCAACCGCAGGATCAGCTGTTTCGCCTGATCGCGCTTGCACCTGCTGCTCTTCATGCCCAGTCCACTGCCGACCGGGCCGAGTTTGTTGAAACCCTGACAACGGTCGGCATCCCCTTGGCCGAGGTCGGGATGACCCCGGCGGTAATGATCAAGACGATCATCATTCTGATTACCACCATCATCCTCAGGCAACGCCCCGATGCCGAGGTTCTGGTGACAACCATCGTGAACACCCTGGCCCAGATCGACCGGCGCGCGCAGGGGGGTCTGAAACTCCCAGGATCCGGCGCAGGCGGCAGCTCGGGCACGCCGCAATCGGGGGGTGGCATCTTCACCCCGGGTACGCCTCCGCCGCCCCCGACCCCCATGCCGGTCGTTCCGGTTGATCCCTGCGCCGCCAAGGGCGAAATCCGCATCATCATCGGAGGCACCGGCCCCACCGAAGCGGCCGCTCTCGCCGACGCGATGCGTAACGCGTTTCAGGAGGCCGCGCGCAGATGCGGATCGGGCTGTCGGCCCCGTGCGCTTGGCATGACCGACGAACGTGCAACACTGATCGGTGACGCGAACACGCCGTTCCGCACAACCCGCCGGTTCATCTTCCGGTGCCAGCAATAACGGAGCGGCATCGCCACCCGTCATCCCGGCACACTGCCGGGGTGACCCCTTCACAATCGCCAAAATCCGCGTTTCGGCCTATGATGCGGCCCTGCGCCGATGACATCAGGGCCCGGCCTATGAAAGGCGAAACCGACACGCTCGAAGATCTTCTGGTCCGCACGGCGACCCGCGATCCCGTCGCGTTCCGGTCGCTTTACGACCGCACGGTGGGCCGCCAACTGGCCATTGCCCGCCGTATCCTGCATCGCGCCGACCTTGCCGAAGAGGCCGTGCATGACGCCTATGTTGCCATCTGGCACAGCGCGGCGCGCTACCAGCCCGATGCCGGGTCGGCCCTTGGCTGGATCACCACGATCGTGCGCCGCCGCGCAATCGACCGCCTGCGTGCCAGCCCCTGGCTCAAGCGCGAAACCGGGATCGACCCGCATGCGCACCAGATGAGCTCTGACACGCAGCCCGAAACCCGTCTCGCCCTTGCGCAGTGTCTGGGCGAATTGCCGGATGCGGTCCGTCGGGCAATCCGGCTTGCCTATCTCCATGGCCTCACCCATACCGAGCTCAGCGCGCGGCTTGATCTTCCGCTCGGCACGTTGAAATCTCGGCTGCGGCGCGGTCTGGCGGCTTTGAGGGAG
>JBCCVT010000019.1:0-20736 GCA_039195015.1 Pseudomonadota bacterium | reverse complement strand
GTGACCCACGCGCCGACCGAAGCCAACCGCGCGAACCTGGCCGACAGCTTCCTCGAGGAAGTGCGGGCGCGGTATGCGGGCACCCGGCTAGGCCGTCAGGAGCTCGATGGCGTGCTGCTTGCGGATGCGGAGGGCGCACTCTGGACATCGGCGATGCTCGAGGCCGCACGGCGGCGCGAGGTGCCCGAGCTCGACCGGATTGTCGTGGCGATTGATCCCTCGGTCACCGGCGGCGCGCAATCGGACGAGTGCGGGATCGTGGTGGCCGGGGCGCGGACCCAAGGCCCGCCGCAGGAGTGGACGGCTTATGTGCTGGCCGATGCGACCGTCACGGGCGCCGGGCCGACAGAATGGGCGCGGGTCGCGGTGGCGGCCTATCGCAGCTGGGCGGCGGAACGGGTTGTGGCCGAGGTCAACCAGGGCGGGCAACTGGTTGAAGAGGTGTTGCGACAGGTGGACCCGCTGGTGCCCTATCGCGGCGTGCATGCGGCGCGGGGCAAGGCCGCGCGCGCGGAACCCGTAGCCGCGCTTTATGAACAGGGTCGCGTGCATCATGTGGGCGCATTCGACGCGCTCGAAGATCAGATGGTGCAGATGACCGTCAACGGATTTCAGGGTGGCGGATCGCCGGACCGCGTTGATGCGCTGGTCTGGGCGCTTCACGAGCTGATGATCGCGCCGGCGGCGCGATGGCAAAGACCGCGCGTCCGCACGCTCTAATCTTCCAAAATAACAGCGCTCTTCGGTCCCTGCGGTCCCTTATCGCGCAAGCGAAGACGACCCGAAGGGCGGATGAGCGCCCCGTCCTCCCGGCCCGATTAACGCCTGATTAACCCCAGCGTTCGGGCCACACATCCGATGTCAACACGCGCAGCTTAGAACGGTCCACCAAGGCCCTGACGGCGCTGGCTTGGCGGGCGGCGAAGATCAACAAGGAGCATCTGAACATGGTATTCGATTTCCTGCGTCGCGGATCGGCTCAGACGGCCCCGGAGGCCGGCTTTGCGCCAGAGCAGAAGGCCAGCGCGGCAGGACCGGTTGTTGCCTATCACACCGCCGGTCGCGCGGCGTGGAGCCCAAGGGACACCACGTCGCTCACCAAGACGGGTTTTTCCGGAAATCCGGTTGGCTTCCGGTCGGTCAAGCTGATTGCCGAGGCCGCGGCCGCGCTGCCGCTGGTTCTGCAGGACGCGGATCGTCGCTATGACATTCATCCGCTTCTCGATCTGATCCGCCGCCCGAACCCGGCGCAGGGCCGCGCAGAGCTGTTCGAAGCGCTTTATGGCCAGCTGCTCCTGACCGGCAACGCCTATGTCGAGGCCGTGGCGGGCGAGGCACCGGTACCTTACGAGCTGCACGTGCTCCGGTCGGACCGGATTCGGGTGGTGCCCGGCAATGATGGCTGGCCGATCGCATATGACTATGTCGTCGGAGCCAAGACACACCGCTTTGATGCCAGCGGTGCGGATCAACCGATTTGCCATATCAAGAACTTCCATCCCCAGGACGACCATTATGGCTTGTCCCCGTTGCAGGCGGCGGCGATGGCGGTTGACGTGCACAACAGCGCCTCGCGCTGGTCCAAGGCGCTCTTGGACAATGCAGCGCGACCGTCCGGCGCTCTGGTCTATCGCGGCAGCGAAGGGCAGGGCACGATCCCGGACGACCAGTTCGAACGTCTCTCGGCCGAGATCGAGGCTTACCACCAGGGCGCACGCAACGCTGGCCGGCCTATGTTGCTGGAAGGCGGATTGGACTGGAAGCCGATGGGCTTCAGCCCCTCCGACATGGAATTCCAGAAGACCAAGGAAGCCGCCGCGCGCGAGATTGCCCTGGCCTTTGGTGTCCCACCGATGTTGATCGGGATCCCCGGTGACGCAACCTATGCCAACTATCAGGAAGCCAACCGTGCGTTCTATCGGCTGACGGTTCTGCCGCTGGCGAGCAAGGTTGCCGCAGCGCTTTCGGATTGGCTCACCGGATATACGGGTACACGGCTGGAGTTGAAGCCGGACCTGGATCAGGTGCCCGCGCTGTCGGCAGAGCGCGACGCGCAATGGGCGCGCGTGACCAACGCCGATTTCCTGACGCAAGCGGAGAAACGGACGCTGCTGGGTCTGCCCGCGCTGAACGAAGAGGCCGACGATGACTGACGGGCGGCATGCCTATGAGGCGTTTGAATGCGCCCCCGGCCTGCGGCTGAAAGCCCACGAGCAGATCACCAAGATCCACCACGAGAACCTATGCCGGCGGCTTGATCGCCTCGAGGAGATGCTCGAACGGCTCGAGAAACGGCTGTGGCTGACCGTCTATGGCGTCGTGGCCGCAGTGTTGGCGCAAGCCTTTCAATCGATCGCCACGGCCATACCGGGGTGACGCACAACATGGAGATGAGGATGAGCACGCAGAGCGGTCTGGAGACCAAGTTCGCGCGGTTCGGCGACGGCATCGCGGTCAGCGATGACGCCGTGATCGAGGGCTATGCCAGCCTGTTTGGCGCCTGTGACCAGGGCGGCGACGTGGTCGAGGCAGGTGCCTACAAAGCTTCGCTGGCCGAGCTCGCCCGAACCGGGCGTAAGGTCAAGATGCTCTGGCAGCACGACCCGGCCCGGCCGATCGGCGTCTGGGACGAGGTGCGCGAGGATGCCAAGGGTCTTTATGTCAAAGGCCGGCTGCTTGAGACCACGCAAACCGGACGCGAGGCCGCAGCGTTGATCGAGGCTGGTGCGATCGACGGGCTGTCGATCGGATATCGCACCAAGCGGGCCACGAAGAATGACAAGGGCCAGCGGCTCTTGACCGAACTGGAGCTGTGGGAGGTGTCACTGGTGACCTTCCCGATGCTGCCCAGTGCGCGGGTGGCGGCGAAGGGCGATGCCCCGGTAGCCGATGCCACGTTGCGTGCTCTGGCCGACGTCTTTGACGAGGCGCGGACGGAGGTGGCGCGCCGCTGACGCGCCTGTCTCACTCACTCATGAAGGACATGCCAATGAGCAAGACCGAGACGAAGGCTCGGACCGGGGAAGGGTTGTCTCCGGTTCAGGAGGTGAAGCAGGCGGTGACCGGCTTCGTCAACGAATTCAAGGGCTTTCAGGCTGACATCCAATCCAAACTGCAACAGACGGAAGAGCGACTGACCATGCTGGATCGTAAATCTCAAATCGCGGCGCGCCCGCACCTGGCTGCGGGCCACGACCTGAACGCCCCGCACACCCAAGCCTTTGGCAGCTATCTGCGTTCAGGCGACGATGACGGCCTGCGCGGCCTTGAGCTGGAAGGCAAATCGTTGAGCACCGCAGTCAACAGCGACGGCGGCTACCTGGTTGACCCGCAGACTGCGGAATCGGTGAAATCGGTTCTGACCTCGACTGCGTCGATCCGTTCGATCGCGTCGGTGGTCAATGTCGAGGCGACCTCGTATGACGTGCTGGTTGATCACACGGATCTGGGCGCTGGCTGGGCGACCGAAACCGCGTCGGTCGCCGAAACCGACACGCCTCAGATCGACCGGATCACGATCCCGCTGCACGAGCTGAGCGCGCTTCCCAAGGCGTCGCAGCGACTGCTGGACGACAGCGCCTTTGACATCGAGGGCTGGCTGGCTGCCCGTATCGCCGACAAGTTCGCCCGCGCCGAGGCGGCCGCGTTCATCAATGGCGACGGCATCGACAAGCCGCGCGGCATTCTGAACCACACCGCCGTCGACAACGACGTCTGGGCCTGGGGCAATCTCGGCTATGTGCCCACGGGCATCGATGGTGCCATCGGCAATGGTGACGCGATCGTCGAGCTCGTCTATTCGCTGGGTGCTCAGTACCGTGCGAACGGCTCGTTCGTGATGAACTCGAAAACCGCCGGGATCGTTCGCAAGCTCAAGGACAATGACGGCCGCTTCCTGTGGTCGGACGGTCTGGCTGCGGGTGAGCCTGCGCGCCTGATGGGTTACCCAGTGCTGATCGCCGAGGATCTGCCGGATGTTGCGACGGGCTCGTTCTCGATCGCCTTTGGTGACTTTGCCGCCGGCTACACCATCGCCGAACGTCCCGACCTGCGCGTTCTGCGCGATCCGTTCAGCGCCAAGCCGCATGTTCTCTTCTATGCGACCAAGCGCGTGGGCGGCGACGTGTCCGACTTTGCAGCAGTCAAGCTGCTGAAATTCGCCACCTCGTAAGGGGTGCGTGATCCGGGGCCGGGCAACCGGTCCCGGGGCGCGGGCGCGCGCCGGGCAAGCCTTCATGTTGTCTAGCTGCTCCCCTCCGTCCGAGCAACGTGGAGCGGCGCGCGTCCGACCGAAAGACCAAGACCTACGGGCCGGAGGGGGCCCGGACGCTGACCAGAGCGCGGAGTGAATGGATGATACTGATCGAAGAGGCCACGGTCCCTGATACGGCGCTGCCGGTAGACGCGTTCAAGGCGCATCTGCGGCTTGGCACCGGGTTCGCAGGCGACGTCGTGCAGGATGACGTGCTGAAGAGCTTTCTGAGGGCGGCGATGGCGGCGATCGAAGCGCGCACGGGCAAGGTTTTGATCGACCGCGGATTCCGCTGGACGCTGAATGCCTGGCGTGATGCGGGCGGGCAGGTTCTGCCCGTGGCGCCGGTCAGCGCGATCCGGCGTGTTGTTCTGGTCGACCGGACCGGAGCCGAGACCGAACTTGGCGCGACGCTCTACCGGCTTGAGGCCGATGCGCACCGCCCGCGTTTGCGCCCGATGGCCGGTCTTTTGCCGGCGGTGCCGCAAGGCGGCGAGGCCGTGATCAGCTTTGACGCAGGCCTTGCGATCGACTGGGCCGGGCTGCCCGCCGATCTGGCGCAGGCCGTGCTGCTGCTGGCCGCGCATTACTACGAATACCGAGACAACACGGCGCTGAGCGACGGCTGCATGCCATTTGGTGTCACCAGCCTGTTGCAACGCTACCGGCCGATGCGGATCGGCTTTGGAGGCGGGCAATGAAGAGCCCCCGTTTGACCCGGCCGCTGGAGCTGGAAAGCCGCGTGACCACGCCGGATGGCGCGGGTGGCTTTACCGATGCCTGGGCGACGCTCGGGACACTGTGGGCAGAGGTGAATGCACGCAGCGGGACCGAACGCAGGGAAGCCGGACAAGCGGTGTCGTCGATGTCCTATCGGATCACCGTGCGCGGTGCGCCGCAAGGAGCGCCTTCGCGGCCACGGCCTGATCAGCGGTTTCGCGATGGTACGCGGATCTTCGCGATCCGTGCGGTGGCCGAGGCTGATCCGAGCGGGCGTTACCTCACCTGCTTTGCCGATGAGGAGGTTGCAGTATGAGCTATGGCGCAGCGGCGGCCCTGCAAACCGCGATCTATCAGCATTTGCTGGCCGATTCCGGCGTTGCCGCGCAGGTGGGCACAGCGGTCTATGATGCGGTGCCGGCCGGGCAATTGCCGGCCACCTATATCACCCTGGGCCCGGAAGACGTGCGGGACCGGTCGGACAAGTCGGGCGCTGGCAGTGAACACCGGTTCACGATCTCGGTCATTACTCGCACCGGCGGGTATCGCGATGCCAAGCTCGCGGCAGGTGCCGTCAGCGATGCACTCGATGGTGCCGATATCACGCTCTCGCGCGGACGCCTGGTGGGTCTTTGGTTCACGCGGGCGCTGGCCCTGCGAACCGGCCGTGCAGGCGGGCTGAGACAGATCGATCTGCGGTTTCGGGCGCGGGTCGAAGACAACTAATCCAATCCAATCAGGAGCAAGATCATGGGTGCCCAGAACGGCAAGGACCTTTTGGTCAAGGTGGACATGACCGGTGGCGGTCAATTCGAAACGCTGGCGGGTCTGCGTGCGACGCGGGTCAGCTTCAACGCGGAAACCGTCGATGTCACAAGCCTTGAGAGCCAGGGCGGCTGGCGCGAGCTTTTGTCCGGCGCGGGCGTGAAATCGGCGGCGATTTCGGGTGCTGGCGTTTTCAAGGACGCAGGCACCGACGAGCGCGCGCGCCAGCTGTTCTTTGACGGCGAAACACCCGCTTTCCAGGTGATCATTCCGGATTTCGGCATTGTCGAAGGGGCGTTCCAGGTCACCTCGATCGAATACGCCGGTAACTTCGACGGTGAAGCGACCTATGAGCTGGCACTGGCCAGTGCCGGCGCGCTGACCTTCACGGCGCTCTGAGACCATGGCCAATCCTTGGACGGGAGAGGTGGCCTTGGTCATCGACGGTGAGCGGCGGGTGATGAAGCTGACGCTGGGCGCGTTGGCCGAGCTTGAGGATCGATTGGGCGCGGACAGCCTCGTAGAGTTGGTCGAACGGTTCGAGGGCGGACGGTTTTCAAGCCGCGACGTGCTGGCACTGATCGAGGCCGGTCTGCGCGGCGGCGGGTTTGAACCCGGCGCGTCGGACCTTGCCCGTGCCGAGATCGGAGGCGGCCCGTTGGTGGCAGCAAGGGCCGCAGCGCAACTGCTGGCGCGGGCTTTCGCCGTGCCAGGCGACGCATGAGCCGGCCACAGGGTCGTTTCGATTGGCCCGGGTTGATGCGGCTGGGGCTGCACGAATTGCGGCTGCGTCCGGATCAGTTCTGGGCGCTTACACCAGCCGAGTTGCGGGTGATGTTGGGGCAGGGTCCGACGGCGGGCGGACCGCTGTCTCGGTCGGGGCTAGACGCGTTGCTCGCGGCTTATCCTGACAAGAAAGGGGATTGAGGGCATGACGGATAGGGATCGGATCGAGGATCTGGGCGAGCAGAGCGAGGCACTGGCCGATGGGCTGAGCGCGGCCGCGACGACGGCAGCGACCTTCGGCACCGAATTGAGCCGAATGCGCGAGGCGCTGGACGCCACGGCCAAGGATGCGGCAACCCTCGAAAGAGGGTTGTCGCGCGGGTTGCGCAAGGCTTTCGACGGGCTCGTTTTTGACGGCAAGAGCCTCTCGGACGCGATGAGCACGGTTGCCGAGACGTTGTCCCGCACCGCGTACAATGCGGCCTTGCGCCCGGTCACGGACCATGTCGGCGGGGCGATTTCGCAAGGCGTGACCAACTTGGTTCAGGGTGTTTTGCCCTTCGCCAAGGGTGGCAGCTTTTCCCAAGGTCGGGTGATGCCCTTCGCCAATGGCGGCGTGGTCAGCGGGCCCACAACATTTCCGATGCGTGGCGGCATGGGCCTGATGGGCGAGGCGGGGCCGGAGGCGATCATGCCATTGACCCGTGGCGCCGATGGCAAGCTGGGCGTCCGGGCAGCCGGTGGAGGGCAGCCGGTGCAGGTGGTCATGAACATCTCGACACCCGACGCCCAAAGTTTCCAGCGCAGCCAGGGGCAGGTCGCTGCGCAATTGAGCCGGGCGATCTCGCGCGGCAACCGCAATCGGTGAGAGGGGACGGAGCAGATGAATTTTCACGAGGTTCGATTTCCGGCGTCGCTGAGCTTTGGCTCGGTTGGCGGACCGGAGCGGCGCACGGATGTGGTGACGCTTGCCAACGGGTTCGAAGAGCGCAACACGCCCTGGGCGCATTCCCGGAGACGTTACGACGCCGGGCTCGGTATGCGCTCGCTCGACGACATCGAGACATTGATATCCTTTTTCGAAGCGCGGCGCGGCCAGATGTACGGGTTCCGTTGGAAGGACTGGTCGGATTTTAAATCCAGCAAGGCGTCGGCTGATATTCGTTACGATGACCAGGTGATCGGCATCGGCGACGGGACCACTCGAGTGTTCCGTTTGCAGAAAACTTATCGCTCGGGTTCATTCTCCTATGACCGGCCGATCGCCAAACCGGTCAGTGGGACCATCCGCATTGGCGTGGCTCAGGACGAGTTGCGCGAGGCTGTCGAATGGGACATCGACGCGACCACCGGCGAGATCAAATTTGTCGAACCGCCGGGGGCGGATCTGGCCGTGACCGCCGGGTTCGAATTTGACGTGCCGGTGCGGTTTGACACCGACAACATCCAGACGAGTGTGGCAAGTTTTCAGGCTGGAGATGCGCCGAATGTGCCCGTGGTCGAGGTGCGCGTCTGATGGACGGGATGAGCGATGCGTTCCGCGCCCATATCGCGGACGGGCAGACGACGCTCTGCCGTTGCTGGGCGATCACGCGATCCGATGGCCAGGTCTTTGGCTTTACCGATCACGACCTGACGCTGAGTTTCGAAGGCGTTACTTTCAAGGCGGACACCGGGCTTTCGGCTCGGGTGCTGAGTCAGACTTCGGGGCTTTCGGTAGACAACACCGAAGCGCTTGGTGCGCTCAGCGACGCGTCGGTTACCGAAGCCGATATCGAAGCGGGTCGTTTCGACGGAGCCGAGGTGCGCTCGTGGCGGGTGAACTGGGCGGACGTCTCGCAAAGATGGCTTCAGTTTCGTGGATCGATCGGTGAATTGCGTCGCAGCGGCGGGGCTTTCCACGCCGAACTGCGTGGGTTGACCGAAGCGTTGAATCGACCCTTGGGCCGGGTCTTTCAAAAACCCTGCACGGCTGTTCTGGGTGACCGGGCGTGCGGTTTCGATCTGTCGCAACCCGGGTATCAGACCGAAGTCGAAGTCGATGAGGTTTACGAAGCGCGGGTCTTTCGCTGGGACACCCTGCCTGGCTTTGACGATGGCTGGTTCGCGCGGGGACGCATGACGGTGGGTTCCGGATTGGCGAAGGGCCTCTGGAGCATCATAAAGACCGATCGTTTCGTGAACGGGTTGCGGGAAATCGAGCTTTGGACGCCGGTGCGCGCTTCGGTGCTGCCCGGGGATCTGGTGACCCTATCGGCTGGCTGTGACAAGCGTATGGAGACCTGTCGGTTGAAGTTCAACAACCTATTGAACTATCAAGGTTTCCCAGATGTTCCGTCCGAGGACTGGGTGTTGTCGGTTCCGAAATCAACCGGGGCCAACACCGGGGGAAGCCGGCGATGAGCGGGCGGCGTGACATTGTCGAGGCGGCCCGGCTGTGGCTCGGGACGCCGTATCGCCATCAGGCGGCGTGTCGGGGCGCGGGAACGGACTGTCTCGGGCTGATCCGTGGCGTCTGGCGTGATCGGATCGGGTCGGAACCAGAAGCTGCTCCGGCTTATTCCATGGACTGGTCCGAACCTCAGGGCGAAGAACGGCTGTGGCAGGCGGCTCGCCGGCATTTGGCAGAGCAGCCTTTGGGCGAGTTGCAGCCCGGTGACGTCGTGCTCTTCCGGATGCGCACTGGATCAGTCGCCAAGCATCTTGGCATCATTTCGGACCTTACTCCGGTTGCGCGGTTCATTCACGCTTATTCGGGTCGCGGCGTTGTCGAAAGCGCACTCAGCGCGCCTTGGCGGTCCCGCATCGTAGCCCGCTTTCAATATCCATAAAGGGGATCTGTCATGGCAACCTTGGTTCTTTCCGCCGCCGGAGCAGCAATCGGCGGATCCATAGGCGGCACGGTGGCAGGATTGTCGTCGGTTGCGATTGGGCGTGCCGTGGGCGCGACCATTGGTAATGTGATCGATCAGCGTTTGCTTGGCACTGGATCCGACCCAGTAGAGACAGGCAAGGTGGATCGGTTCCGCCTGACCAACGTGGGGGATGGCACGCCCATTGCACAGGTCTATGGCCGTGCGCGCGTGGGCGGGCAAGTCATCTGGGCGTCAGATTTCATTGAAAACGTTACGACCTCCGGTGGCGGTGGCGGCGGCAAAGGGCGGCCGCGGCAACCGGAACCGCAAGTGCGCGAGTACAGCTACTCAGTGTCTCTGGCCGTCGCTTTGTGCGAGGGTGAGATACTCGGCGTATCGCGCATCTGGGCCGATGGTGAGGAAATCGCCCGGTCGAGCCTGAACTTGCGGGTTTACAAGGGTACCCGCGATCAGCTGCCCGACTCGGTGATGGAGGCGATCGAAGGTCAGGGTCAGGTCCCGGCCTATCGCGGCACCGCTTACGTCGTGATGGAAGATCTGGCGCTCGAGCCATTCGGCAACCGCGTCCCGCAGTTTTCGTTCGAAGTTGTGCGCGCGGAACAGCCTGATTCGCCTGAATATGCGACCGACCTAATGCAATCGGTTTCGGGCGTGGCGCTTATGCCGGGCACGGGAGAATACGCGCTGGCGACAACTCCGGTGTACTACGAATCCGGCCCCGGTTCGGCATGGTCCGCGAACCTGAATTCACCATCCGGCTATACCGATTTCGTGACATCGATTGACAATCTGCGCAACGAGCTGCCCGGATGCGATGCGGTCTCGTTGATCGTATCGTGGTTTGGAGGTGACTTGCGTTGCGATGAATGCGAATTGCGTCCCAAGGTCGAACGGCGCGCCTATGACGGACGCAATATGGCCTGGTCGGTATCCGGTGTAAGTCGTTCCTCCGCGCAAGAGATTGCCCGCGACGATGATCGCCCGATCTACGGTGGAACGCCTGCTGACCGCTCGGTGGTCGAAGCGATCCGGCATCTGAATGCGCAGGGCAAGGGCGTAATGTTCTATCCCTTTATCCTGATGGATCAGCAGGCGGGTAATGGTCTGCCAGATCCGTGGAGCGATGCCGCAGATCAACCCGCATTGCCTTGGCGTGGTCGGATTACGCTATCCGAGGCACCTGGACGCGCAGGATCGCCCGATGGAACTGCAACAGCCGATGCGGAGGTTGCGCAATTCTTTGGTACTGCGCGCGCGAGCCATTTCACAGTGCATAATGGCTCGGTCACGTATTCCGGACCGCAGGAATGGGGTCTTCGTCGTTTCATCTTGCACTATGCTGCACTTTGCGCCGCGGCAGGCGGGGTCGAGGCCTTCTGTATCGCTTCGGAGATGCGCAGCCTCACCCAGATCCGCGGTGCCGGAAACGAGTTTGTTGCGGTCCAACAAATGCGCGACCTGGCCGCCGAAGTGCGCACGCTGCTGGGCACTGACACAAAGCTCGGCTATGCGGCTGACTGGACCGAGTATTTCGGCTATCAGCCGCAGGATGGCTCGGGCGACCGGTACTTCCACCTTGATCCCCTTTGGGCGGACACGGCAATCGATTTCGTGGGAATCGACAACTACATGCCTTTGTCCGATTGGCGGGACGGAGACGAACACGCGGACGCACAGATCTGGAGCAATATCTACGACCCCGACTACCTTGCCGCCAATATCGAGGGCGGTGAAGGGTTCGACTGGTTCTATTCGTCACCTGAGGCTGAAGCGGCGCAGCGGCGCACGCCAATCACCGATGGCGCGCATGATGAGCCTTGGATCTATCGCTATAAAGACATCCGCAACTGGTGGAAAAACCGCCACTTCGAACGCGTTGGTGGGGTTCGACAGGCTGATCCAACCGGTTGGGAGCCGCAATCGAAACCGATCTGGTTCACTGAACTGGGGTGCGCGGCGATCGACAAAGGCACCAATCAGCCAAATAAGTTCTTGGATCCGAAATCTTCAGAATCAAGTCTTCCAAAGTACTCGAACGGGCAGCGCGACGACCTGATGCAACGCGCCTATCTGGATGCAATGTTCGGGTATTGGGGGGACGAGGACAATAACCCCGTCTCAGAGATCTACGGCGGTGCCATGATTGACATGGACCATGCCTATGTCTGGGCCTGGGATGCGCGTCCGTTCCCGTTCTTCCCGAACAATCGCGGTTTGTGGAGCGACGGCGAGAATTTTGCGCGCGGGCATTGGCTGAATGGCCGATCAGGTGGGCGACCGCTTGCGAAAGTCGTGGCGGAGATATGTCGGCGGACAGGATTGGCGGCGTTTGATACGAGCGGGCTTTACGGGTTCGTGCGCGGCTACACCGTTGGCGACATCGGAGATGCCCGCGCGGCATTGCAACCTTTGATGATGCGTTACGCGTTCGACGCGGTCGAGCGCGATGGCCTTTTGACCTTCGTCATGCGGGACGCATTGCGGGATGTGGCCATCGACCCGAACCTTTTGGCCGAAACAGACGAGGTTGACGGATTGATCGAACGCCGCCGCGAGGCCGAGGCCGAGTTGTCGGGTCGGGTGCGGGTGCGGTTTGTTGAGGCCGAAGGCGACCATGCGGTTCTGGCCGAGGAAGCTGTGCTGCCCGATGAGGCAACGCACGCGGTCTCGACCAGTGACTTGTCTCTCTCCATGACCCGCGCTGAGGGTCGCCAGGTGGCCGAACGGTGGTTGACCGAATCTCGAATCTCTCGTGATCAGGCGCGCTTTGCACTGGCTCCGTCGCAAATGGGCATTGGTGCCGGGGACATTGTGCGCTTGCCCGATGACAGCGGTGACGGCTCGGTTCTCTATCGTGTGGATCGGGTTGAGCATGGCTTGACCCAGATGGTTGAGGCGGTGCGTGTCGAGCCCGGCATCTACACACTGCCGGACATGGCGGAGGATGCGCCGAGGGTCGCTGCGTTTGCCGCTCCGGTGCCGGTCTATCCGGTCTTCATGGATTTGCCGTTGATGAGAGGTGATGAGGTGCCGCAGGCTCCGCACCTGGCGGTGACCGCCCAACCCTGGCCGGGCTCAGTTGCGCTGTATTCATCCGTGAGTGATGACAACTACACCTTGTCCAAGATTGTCGGAGCGCGCGCGACCCTTGGGATCACCGAAACGCCGTTGGCCTACGCGCGCCCGGGGCTTTGGGACAATGGGGAACCCCTGCGTGTCAAACTGACCAATGGTCTATTGGAATCCAGGGATCAATCCGCCGTCCTGAGCGGGGCGAACCTTGCGGCCATCGGAGACGGTACCAGCGGCAATTGGGAGCTTTTTCAGTTCGAGACGGCCGAGTTGATTGCGCCAGATACTTATTGGCTGAGCGGTCGTCTGCGCGGTCAGCTTGGATCAGACGCGATCATGCCGGATGTTTGGCCATCGGGATCCGTGTTTGTCTTGATGAACGGCGTGCCCGAACAGATCGATTTGCAACCGGCGCAACGGCGTTTGGCACAAAACTACCGCATCGGTCCGGCGCAACGGGGATACGAGGATCCGGCCTTTGTCATGCGCACCGAAGCCTTTGACGGCAATGGATTGCGGCCCTATTCACCCGCGCATGTGCGCGCAGTGCGGCAAGGTGATGATCTGGAGATTTCGTGGATCCGCCGTACGCGCATCGAAGGGGACAGCTGGGATCTCGCTGATGTGCCGTTGGGCGAGGACAATGAAAGCTATGTCGTGCGGATCATGAATGGATCGACGATCCTGCGTGAACGGACTGTTTCCGAACCGACCTGGATTTATGGGGCGGCTGAACAACTCGCCGACGGGATCGATGCGAGTACCGAGATTGCTGTGGCGCAAGTCTCGGCGCGCTTTGGGCCCGGACCGTTCACGCGGTCATTGCTGCTCGGCTAAAACAGCATTGAAATCTGAATGCCGCGAACGTTTCCTGTTCGCGGCTTTTTTTGTCAGCGTCACAAATCGAGTATGCGTCCCGCAGACGTCGCCCCAAAAGGGCTCGCGCACAAGCCGTCGCGACCACGGTCAACCTGACTGGCAACTCACACATCGCGTGGCCGCGAGGTCCAGCTCCAGCCGTTTCACGGCGATGCGCTCGCCACAATCCTCGCAATAGCCATACTCCCCGGTATCCAATCGCCCAAGCGCTCCGAGCAGGCGTGTTTCTTCGATGGCGCGTCGGGCTTGCTGTGCTTTGGCCATGGCCTGGTTTTGCAGCGCATCCATGCGGCACAGTCGTCCCACAGATTGCTGATCGAGCGTCACGATCGCCTCGCCGGCCCGACCGAGATCGGCTTCTTCTGCCAGATCCGCAAGGCGCGCTTGGATCATCTCTTTGAAGTGTTGCAGCTCGCTATCATTCCAATCCTGCATGGACCCCATCACTGCTTTGCGCTTTGTGTTTTGCGAATTTCTGTCTAGATGGATAGTCTAGCCCCAGCAAAGGAGCCTGCGCCATGGCTGAAACGCTGACCAATGTTGCCCCGATCGATCCGGTCTGGGATCGCATCCACGAAGAGGCCGAGGACGCTGTCCGTGCCGAACCGCTGATGGGCGGTTTGATCCATGCCTGCATCCTGAACCATGGCTCGCTGCAGAAGGCGCTGTCCTATCGGATGGCGGCGAAGCTGACATCAAACGAGATGTCGATGGTTGTGCTGCGCGACATTGCCGACCGTGCCTATGATGAAAGCCCGGAGCTGGTGGAGGCCGCGCGCGCCGACCTGGTCGCCGTTTTCGAGCGTGACCCCGCCTGCCATCGGCTTCTGCAGCCGATCCTCTACTTCAAAGGATATCAGGCGATGCAGGCCTATCGCGTGGGACATTGGCTCTGGACGTCGGGTCAACGCGATCTGGCCTATTTCTTCCAGATGCGGATCTCCGAGATTTTCGGGATCGATATTCACCCGGCGGCCCGGATCGGCCGTGGCATCATGATCGACCATGCACATTCCATCGTGATCGGCGAAACCGCCGTCGTGGGGGACAACGTGTCGATGCTGCATTCGGTGACGCTTGGCGGGACCGGAAAGGAAGAAGAGGACCGTCACCCCAAGATAGGGGATGGTGTGCTGATTGGTGCGGGCGCCAAAGTGCTCGGCAACATCCGGATCGGCGATTGCAGCCGGATTGCGGCCGGCTCGGTTGTGCTGCACGAGGTGCCGCCCTGCAAGACCGTCGCGGGCGTGCCGGCCAGGATCGTTGGTGAGGCCGGGTGCGACCAGCCATCCGTGAGCATGAACCAGCTTTTGGCCGAGACCGCTTCGCAGACGCGCTGAAACGATCTACCTTGGTCACGCCCGCTCACGGGTGCAATGCAGCAAAGGTATTTCGCTCATGTCGATACGCAAGACGCAAGGCCGCGGCCAGTTGTTCAACTCCGTCCTGGATACGGTCGGCGACACGCCGTGCATCCGCATCAACCGGATCGCGCCGGACAATGTGACGATCTTCGTCAAGGCCGAGGCGTTTAATCCGGCCGCTTCGGTCAAGGACCGACTCGCGATGAACATCATCGAGGCGGCCGAGCGCGACGGGTCACTGAAGCCCGGACAAACCGTGGTCGAGGCAACCAGCGGCAACACCGGCATCGGCCTCGCGATGGTCTGCGCGGCCAAGGGTTATCCGCTTGTGGTCACCATGCATGACGGGTTTTCCGTGGAACGGCGAAAGCTGATGCGCTTTCTGGGTGCTCAGGTTGTGCTGACCCGGAAAGAGGAAAAAGGCTTCGGCATGTACCGCAAGGCGCAGGAACTCGCCGAGACAAATGGCTGGTTTCTCGCCCATCAGTTCGAAACCGCGGCCAATGCCGATATTCACGAAAGCACGACCGCGCAGGAAATCCTTGGCGATTTCGACGGGCAGCGGCTCGACTACATCGTCACCGGCTACGGCACGGGCGGCACGGTCACGGGTCTCGGCCGGGTTATGCGCAGCGCCCGCCCCGAGACCAAGATCATCCTGAGCGAGCCGTCAAATGCCGCACTTGTGTCGTCGGGCACGCCGACCGAGCGCAATGATCAGGGTGAGGCAACCGGCAGCCATCCGGCCTTCAACCCGCATCCGATCCAGGGCTGGACCCCGGACTTCATCCCGCTTGTGCTGCAAGAGGCGCTCGACAAGGGGTTCTATGACGACATGATCCTGGTCTCCGGCGATGACGGGATCGCCTGGTCGCGCCGCCTGGCGGCGGAAGAAGGGATTTTCACGGGCATCTCGGGCGGGTCAAGTTTTGCCGTCGCGGTCGACGTTGCAAAGAAGGCCCCCGAAGGGTCGGTGATCCTCTGTATGCTGCCGGACACGGGCGAGCGTTACCTTTCGACGCCGCTCTTTGAAGGCATCCCCGACGGCATGAGCGAGGCGGAACAGGCGCTGTCAATGTCGACGCCGAGCCATCAGTACCCGGGATAGTCCTGGCCTTAGGTCAGGACCACAGGGTTCACGACTGAGCCACGCGCAGTTGCGGATCTGTCCGGACCGGCCACTCAGGCCAGCATCAGAACCGGGTTTTCCAGGTTTTCGACGATGGCCTGCAACAGAGCCGCCCCAAGCGCTCCGTCGATCACCCGGTGATCGACGGAGAGCGTGACCGACATTACCGTTGCGACCTCAACCGCGCCGTCTTCGCCGACGACGGGTTTTTTCACACCCGCGCCGACCGCCAGTATGGCACCGTGTGGCGGGTTAATGACGGCGTCGAAATTGTCGATCCCGAACATGCCGAGATTTGAGATCGCGAAACTGCCGCCCTGATATTCGTGCGGGGCAAGCTTGCGGTCGCGCGCGCGGGCGGCGAGATCCTTCATCTCGACCGAGAGCGCCGAAAGCGACTTGGCCTCGGCATCCTGCAGCACCGGCGTAAAGAGACCTCCGTCGATGGCCACCGCCACCGCCACATCCGAGGCGACCATCTGCAGGATCCGGTCTCCGGCCCAGACTGCATTGGCGGCGGGCACGGTCTGGAGCGCCAGCGCGCAGGCCTTGATGATGAAGTCATTCACGCTGAGCTTGGTGTCGCGGGCCTTGAGCGCGTCGTTCAGATCGGCGCGAAAGGCCAGCAATCGATCGATCCGGATATCGCGCCGCAGGTAGAAATGCGGCACCGTCTGCTTGGCCTCGGTCAGTCGCGCGGCAATGGTTTTGCGCATGCCATCCAGCGCGATTTCCTCAAAATCGCGGCCCTCATAGATCCGCGCAACCATATCCGCCGCAGGTCCGCTGGGAAGGGCGGCGGCGGGTGCCGGCGCGACGTCTAGTTTGCGCGCGGCGACAGGTTGGGCCAGGGCTGCCTCGACATCGGCCTTGACGATGCGGCCATGGGGGCCGCTGCCCTGAAGCGTGGCGAGATCGAGGCCCTGATCCGTAGCGATCCGGCGGGCCAGCGGCGAGGCGAAGATCCGGTCACCCGTCGGCCTGACCGGGGCAGGGGGAGCGGCCGCCTCGGAGCCCCGATCCGGGGCCGCCTCGGCGCCCGCGTCGGACGCCTTCGGCGCCTCCGGTGCCGGCGCGGACGGGGCCGCGAGATCCGCGGCGGTTTCACCCTCGTCCAGAAGCATTGCGATCGGCGCGTTGACCTTCACGCCTTCGGTGCCTTCCGCGACCAGCAGACGACCCACGGTGCCTTCGTCCACGGCCTCGAATTCCATCGTGGCCTTGTCGGTTTCGATCTCGGCCAGCAGGTCGCCGGACTGGACCGTATCGCCTTCCTTCACAAGCCACTTGGCAAGCGTGCCTTCCTCCATGGTCGGCGAGAGCGCGGGCATCAGGATTTCGGTGGGCACGATTGCATTCCTCAGCTTGAGAAAGAATAGAACAGGGTCGCGATGTCGATCACGAGGATGGCGGCACAAAAGACCACAAAGGCGGCGATGGCCAGGCTCTTGGCGCGGGAGACAACCGGATAATTCTGGCCGAGCCAATCCGAGAAGAGGCCCATCTGAACCGCTTCGGACTGACGCGCGCGGGCGAGGTATTCAAGCCCCAGCTCGAGCCGCTGCTGTTCGAGCACGACATAAATGACCGCCGCGAACATGACGATGCAGGTAACGGTCAGCATCACGCGGATCGGCGCCACGGCGACAAGGCTGCCTTCGATCCCGGCCACCTGGATGGCCAGCGTCTCGATCGCGCCGAGATTGAACGCGACGGTGAAAAAAGACCCCACAAGAAACGCGCCGCAGACCCAGATCAGATTTCGGTTGTTGTCCCGCAACGAGGCGACGATGCTCTGAAAGTGCCAGTCCGTGGCCGTCGCCTGGTCGAGCTCGCTGGGCGCGGCGCACATCTCAGCGCTCCCCGACCAGAACGATCTGGTCAAATGGGGCTCGGGGCCTGCCGCCACTGTCGAGCTTTGCGATCGCCGCTGCGATCCGGTCCTGGTTCTCGGCGATCCAGACATAGGCGGTCTGATGTGAAGGCCGCGCGCCGATCAGGAGACGGTCCGCCGCGAGCCGTTCCGGCACCAGCGCCGAGACTGTGCGTCCGTCGAGATCGACGTCGACACGGTAACTTTCGGTCTCTGGATCGCGGCCCCGGATATCCATGGCGCTACCGGTAGGTGACCTTGTGCACGGCGGCAATCACCTCGTCCGTGGTGATGAGCGCGTGGCGTTCAAGGTTCGCCGCATAAGGCATCGGCACATCCTTGCCCGTGCAGCACAGGACCGGCGCATCCAGATAGTCGAACGCGTCACGCATGAGTACGGATGACAGGTAGTTGCCGACCGAGCCCTGCGGCCATCCTTCCTCGACCGTGACACAGCGGTTCGTCTTCATGACCGAGCGGATCACCGTCTGGGTGTCCATCGGACGCAGGGTGCGCAGATCGATGACCTCGGCGCTGATGCCATCTGCGGCGAGCGTCTCGGCGGCCTCAAGCGCGTATTGCATGCCGATCCCGAAACTGACGAGCGTCACATCCGTGCCCTCGCGCCAGATCCGCGCCTTGCCGAAGGGAATGGTGAAATCATCAAGCTGCGGGACATCAAAGCTGCGGCCGTAGAGGATTTCGTTCTCGAGAAAGATCACCGGGTTGGGATCGCGGATCGCGGTCTTGAGCAGACCCTTGGCGTCCGAGGCCGCATAAGGCATCGCCACTTTCAGACCGGGGATATGCATGTACCAGGCGGCATAATCCTGGCTGTGTTGTGCAGCGACGCGTGCTGCCGCGCCATTGGGTCCGCGAAAGACCATCGGCGCGCCCATCTGCCCACCGGACATGTAAAGCGTCTTGGCCGCAGAATTCACAATCTGGTCAACCGCTTGCATCGCGAAGTTGAACGTCATGAACTCGACAATCGGCTTGAGCCCGCCAAAGGCCGCACCCACCGCAATGCCGGCAAACCCATGTTCGGTGATCGGCGTGTCGATGATGCGCTTTGATCCGAATTCGTCGAGCAGACCCTGGCTGACCTTGTAGGCGCCCTGATACTCACCGACCTCTTCGCCCATGAGATAGACGGTGTCGTCGGCCTTCATCTCTTCGGCCATCGCGTCGCGCAGCGCCTCGCGGACGGTCTGCTGCTTCATCACTGTGCCATCCGGCCAGTCCGGCGCGATGTCCACCGGCGCGGCCTCGGCCAAGGGGCGCTCTTCGGTTCCTTTCAGTCCCTCATCGCGCGCGCCAGGATCCGCCGAAGAGGGACCGGCAGGGACCGATGAGGCCTCGGCTGGGACGTCCTCCCCGTCTTCTACCAGAACCGCGATCGGGTGGTTCACCTTGACCCCTTCGGTGCCTTCGGCCACCAGCAACCGACCCACGGTGCCTTCATCTACGGCTTCGAACTCCATTGTCGCCTTGTCGGTTTCGATCTCGGCCAGCAGGTCGCCCGCCCGCACCGTGTCGCCTTCCTTCACCAGCCACTTGGCAAGCGTGCCTTCCTCCATTGTCGGCGACAGGGCGGGCATCAGAATTTCGGTGGCCATGTCTCGCCCTCCTTACGCGTAGATGTCGGTCCAGAGTTCCTCGAGCGCAGGCTCGGGGCTCTCCTTGGCGAAATCCGCGCTGTCATTGACGATCGCCTTGATTTCCTTGTCGATCGCCTTGAGATCGTCCTCGCTCGCGTGGCCCCCGGTCAGCAAGAGGTCCCGTACATGTTCGATCGCATCCTTTTCCTCGCGGACGCGCTGAACCTCTTCGCGGGTGCGGTACTTGGCAGGATCCGACATCGAATGCCCGCGATACCGGTAGGTCTTGACCTCAAGGATGAAGGGGCCGTCCCCGGCGCGACAATGCGCAACCGCCCGCTCGCCCGCGTCCTTCACCGCAAGCACATCCATCCCGTCGACCATCTCGCCGGGGATGCCAAACGCCGCGCCGCGCGTGTAAAGATCCGGGGTCGACGTCGATCGCGACTGCGCCGTGCCCATCGCATACTGGTTGTTCTCGATCACGAAGATCACCGGCAGCGACCACAGTGCGGCCATGTTGAACGTCTCGTAGATCTGGCCCTGGTTGGCCGCGCCATCGCCGAAATAGGTGAATGTCACCCGGTCATTGCCCAGATACTTGTCGGCAAAGGCCAGACCCGCGCCCAAAGGCACCTGAGCGCCGACGATCCCGTGGCCGCCATAGAAATGCTTCTCTTTCGAGAACATGTGCATCGAGCCGCCTTTGCCCTTGGAATAGCCACCCACGCGGCCCGTGAGCTCGGCCATCACGCCGCCGGGATCCATGCCGCAGGCCAGCATGTGCCCATGGTCCCGATAGGAGGTGATGCGCTTGTCGCCCTCGTCGGCCGCAGCCTCAAGGCCGACGACCACTGCCTCCTGCCCGATATAGAGATGGCAGAACCCTCCGATGAGCCCCATGCCGTAAAGCTGGCCGGCCTTTTCTTCGAACCGGCGGATCAGCAGCATGTCGCGGTAATAGGCTTTCAGCGCGTCCGCCGAGATATTCGGTTTTTTCGAGGATTTGCGCGCGGCCATGGGCCTCAGCCCTCCCTTGGCTGAATAGTTTAGCGTTAAACTATGTGATAGGGCATTCCGCTGCGCCTGTGTAGGGGGTTTGCGTGGCCGGGGGGAGAGGTAACCGTGCGACGGACCCGAAGCCACGTGCCCGGCACTGGCAGATGCCGCCAGAGTCAAGCGAGAAGCCACGCGAGCGCCCGACCTCGGGTGGGCGCATCTACATCGCATCCCGGGCGCTTTATGGTTCTGTCATGGAGAGACGTTTCGACGACCCGTGTCGCCCGCAAAAGCGCCCTCCCGAGGGGAGGTCGGGCGCTCGCGCGGCGGCCTGCGGCCTTGGTTCCCCGCGAAACCGAGGCGCTGTCTGATGCACTCCGTGTTCGGAAAGTCGCCTTCGGTCTACCGATCCTTCGATCAGGTCCGATTGGGAAAACCCGGCCTTCAGCGAATGACGATCTCGTCCGCCCGGATCATACC
>JBCCVT010000018.1:0-21354 GCA_039195015.1 Pseudomonadota bacterium | reverse complement strand
GTCTTCGAAATCGGATTGGGTCTTCACCTCGTCATCCGGCAGGACAATCCGCTTGATGTACTTTTGCAACGACGGCTGACTGAAGATTTCTTTCGATATCTTAACCCCTTCGGCGGACGTCTTCAGGTCGTACGGATCGCCCAGGAAATTTGGATCGACCACCGCTGCATCACCCGGGTTGGACGACCGCAAACGAACCGTACCGCGCGATTTCGGACGCAACGTGTAACTGTTGAGCGTGATGCCCGACGATCCAGGCGAAACGCCCGGCACGCCCTCCTCGGCCCCCGCGCCGCAGAGGAAATGGAATTGCAGATCCGGCACTGGCGCGGCGTGATCGGCATACCAGAACGCACCGCCCTCCACGACATTCGACGCCACAGGGCCAGAGCGGAATAGCGCGTACTGCAAACCGGCCCAGGCCGCCCAGTGGAGCTTGTTGTACTTGTCGAGGCTTTCATGCCCTTTCAGCTCGGCCACGATATCGATGCCGAAATGGTCGTTCAGATTCTCGCCTACGCCGGGCAGATCACGCACCACGTCAATGCCATGGTCTTTCAGATGTGCGGCCGGACCGACCCCGGATAGCATCATGATTTTCGGCGTGCCGATTGCGCCGGCCGTCACCAGGATTTCACCATCGGTGCGGACCGAGTGTCGGTCCTGTCCCTTGACATAATCCACACCCGTGGCGCGAGAACCCTCGAATGTGATGCGTTTGACCAGGCAGCCGGTTTCGACCGTCAGGTTCGGCCGCTTCAATGCCGGTTTCAGATATCCCACAGCGGCCGAGCAGCGGCGCTTGTTCCGAGTGGTGGTCTGATAGGCTCCGGCACCTTCCTGGACACGACCGTTGAAATCCGGGTTGTAGGGAATGCCAAGCTCCTGACAGGACTGGACAAAGGCGCGGGTTGTCGGGTTGGGATCGGCGAGATCCGACACGGCAAGCGGGCCATCCGTTCCATGCCAGTCGCCGGACAGGATCGTGTTGCCTTCGGACCGGATAAAGTACTGCTGGATGTCCTTGAACGCCCAGCCATCGCAACCTTCCTCATTGGCCCACCGGTCGTAGTCGACAGGATTTCCGCGAGTGAAGACCTCGGCATTGATCGACGATCCGCCACCGATGACACGGGCTTGAGCATAGGGAATTTCTCTATTCATCGCATTGGCTTGCGGCGCGGTCTTGAAGCCCCAGGTATGCGGCCCCCCGGTCATCTTGGCAAAGCCCACAGGCACATGGATCAACGGATGACGGTCCATGCCTCCGGCTTCCAGCAACAGAACCCGGGTCGTACGGTCCTCGGTCAGGCGCGCGGCCATGACACATCCGGCCGAACCACCGCCCACGATGATGTAATCGTACCCCTCGGCCATCAGGCAACCCAGGGATCGCGTTTGCCGATCTCGATATGGACGGACTTCACCTGCGTATATTCCTCGACCCCGTAGACACCGGCCTCGCGGCCCCAGCCGGATTGCTTGAAGCCACCGATTGGCAGTTCCGGCCCGCCGGCAAGCGTGCAATTGACCCAGAACCGCCCCGCGCGCACGCGGCGAGTTACCGTCAAAGCCTTGTCGATACTCTTCGTCCAGACAGACGCCGCAAGGCCGTATTCGGTATCGTTGGCAATGGCGATGGCCTCCTCGACGGTGTCAAAGGGCATCACGGTGAGAACCGGACCGAAGATCTCCTCGCGCGCGATCGCCATATCGGCCGTGACGTCCGAAAACACTGTGGGCGCGATGTACTGGCCTCGCCCGAAATCGAGTTGCTCGCCACCCGACAGCAGCGTCGCGCCGTCCTCGGTGCCTTTGGCGATGTAACCCATGATTGTTCTGTTTTGCGCATCCGTGGTAATTGCGCCGACCTGCGTGGCCTCCTCCAGCGGATCGCCCACGCGGACCTTTCGCAGCTTGTCGGCCACCATCGCCGCAAAGCTTTCGGCCACCGCGCGCTCGACTATCAGCCGCGATCCGGACACGCAGCACTGACCGGTGTTGAACCCGATGCCAAAAGCCACGCCATCAGCCGCATCCTCGAGATCGGCATCTGCGAATACGATCTGAGGGTTCTTGCCACCAAGCTCGAGCCCGAGTTTCTTGAAATTGGATTTGCCCGCCGCCTCGACACAGGACCGCCCCACGGCGGTTGAGCCGGTGAAGGACAGCATGTCGATATCCATGTGCTCGGTCATCGCCTGCCCGATGCTGCGCCCGGAGCCCGTTACAACGTTGTAAACACCTGCGGGAAGCCCGGCCTCGGCCAGGATCTCGGCCAGGATCAGCGTGGTCGCCGACGTGACTTCAGACGGTTTTGCGACGATTGTGCAGCCCGAGGCCAGGATGAAGGGCACGCGTTCGCAGAGGATCAGGAACGGGAAGTTCCACGGGGTGATCAGACCCACAACGCCCACCGGTTCGCGGGTCACAAGGCCCATCATCTTGTCGCCAAGATTGTTGAACGCATCACCGTGCAGCGTGCGCGCCACCCCCGCGGCATAGCGGAAGATCGAGACGCAGCCGCCAACCTCGGCACGGGCCTGCGAGATCGGCTTGCCGTTTTCGAGCGTTTCCCAATAGGCGACCTCATCAGCACGGGTTTCAAGTATGTCGGCGGCCTTGAGCAACACGGCCGCCCGATCGGCACCGTTCAACCCCGACCAGCGACGGTCCTCGAAGGCTGCGCGCGCGACGGAAACCGCGCGGTCGAGGTCATCGATTGTACATTTTGGGATCCGCGTAACCAGCACATCATGGCCGGGCGAGCTGCGGTCAAAGACTTCGCGGTCACCCGCCGGGATCATCGCGCCGTCGACGAAAAACCCGAACTCGCGCGGCGCTTCCGGGGGTGAAAGACGGGTCGACGACTGGTCCATTGCGAATCCTCCCAAATCGGTTCAGATGCGTTTGCTTCACTATAAGTAACCGAATGGTTACGTCAAGCATCCCCGGGGTCTGTCTCGTCGGTCATTTGCATCCAGCGAATGACCAACGGTGTGGCCTGCATCGCCTCCATGCGCGGTGACCAGTCCTGAAACCAGGGGGCAGCCAGATGCGCGTCGTGATCGGCCTTGGTTGTCCAACGCTCGACAACGGTCATCTTGGTCGGATCGTCCGGGTTGCGCCAGAGTTCATAGAGCTCGCAGCCCTTCTCCGCGCGCGAGCGCGACACAAATTCCCGGTTAAACATGGCCGCGAATGCATCGGCCTTGTCCGGCAGTACATCGAATTCCACGATGATCGGCCATTTCGGCATCTTCTTTCCCCTGCGCTCTCAACTCATTGGGATCTGCGTCTTGAGGTCCGCTGGTCGGCAAATCTGTCCCGAACATCGTCGAGCGCAAAATGCAGTCCGTAAAGGTGTCTGTCTTGATCCGCTCGTAACCAGGCACGCTCGGTCCGTCGCGTATGTCTGCACCAGGAAGGCGCAGATGTAGGTGCTGCAGATCCCGGTGTGCACGGCGGATAAACGCTTCATCCCGGCCCGGTCGGGGTCGTGAATCGTCACGACACAGCGCAACCCGACCACTTGTGCGCGGCGGCGCGCGTGTTTGTCATTTGACAACACTCAGTTTCGACCGATCGATCGTTACCGCAATCGCCACGATCAGAATGATGCCGAACACCATCTGTTGCTTGGTGGCGTCGATCTCGAAATAGAGCATAGAGGATCGGATCACCGCCACGATCAACGTCCCGATCAGGGTGTTGATCACACCGCCCACGCCCCCTGTCAATGGGGTGCCGCCCACCAAGACCGCAACGATGGCTGGGAGGAGAAACCCGTTGGCGATGGTGGGCGACCCGCCGGAGAGCTTCACTGCAAAGAGAAGCCCGGCAATGGCCGCAAACGCCCCCGACAGCGCAAAGGCCATGATCTTGATCCGGTCGACATTGAGGCCCGAGGCCACGGCGGCCAGCTCACCTGCCCCGATGGCTTTGAGCGCGCGTCCGAACGTGGTGCGCGACTGCAGAAACCATGCGCCCACCAGAAGCACGCCGCCAATGAAGATCTCATGCGGAATACCGGCCGTGTTGCCGACCATCCAGCCAAAGGCATTGTCGCGCATCGTTGCGTCCATGTAGAGCGCGCGCTGCCCCGACAGCCATTCTCCGATCGAAAAGGCGACGCCTCCGATGGCAAGCGTCGATACGAAGGACGGCACCAGAAGGCGGGTCGTGACAAAGCCCGACACACCACCCAGCACCGCTCCGAAAAAGATGCAGATCAGCGCCGCGCCGATGCCGAATGTGGCCAGCGACACTGTGGCGATGACGGTGGTCATATTGGCGACCGACTGCGCCGACAGGTCGATCCCGCCGATATAGATCGCAAAGGTCAGCCCCATCGCCATAATGAAGAGCGGCACGATGTCCGCCGCCATTCCGATCAGGTTCTGCGGCTTGAGGAAATTGGCATCCGCAAGCCCCACCACGAGGATCAGAAGAACCAGTGTCACCCAGGGCAGATGCTGGCGGACCCTTTCGAAGTCGAGGCCAATGGTCTTGGCAATGCTGTCCATGTGTCCGCCTCCTCAGATCATGTGGTGGACGAGGTCATAAAGCGTCGGCTTGCCTTCGCGGAATCCGTTGAAAAGACGCTGCATCTCACCATCCTTGAGAACCAGTATGGTATGCGAAAGGCCGATCGCCTCTTCCAGCGTGTCGGCAACCAGGATGATGCCCACACCATCGGCCGACATCTCGCGAACCATGTCATAGACATCCTCTTTGGCACCGATATCCAGCCCGCGCGTGGGGTGATCCAGCAGGATCACGTCCGAACCACCCGACCGCCATTTCGCAAGCACGACCTTTTGCTGATTGCCGCCCGAAAGCCCGCCGCAATCCTTGTATTCGTTCGGCGTCTTGATCCCCAGACGCTCGATCCAGCTGCGCGCAAGTGTCTTTTCGTCCCCGATCCGCAGCACCCCGTTGCTGGAGTAATTCTGCATCTGGCTGAGCGTCATGTTCTCGTAGACGTTCATGCCGCCCACGATGCCTTCGATCTTGCGCTCGCGTGGGACGTAGCCGATGCCGCGTTCGACCCCGGCGCGGGCATGAAACCGGGTGACCGGTTGGCCCTTTATCGTCACCGTTCCGCTGTCCGGCCGGTCCAGGCCGAAAACCGTGCGCAGGATCGCCTCGCGCCCCGACCCTTCGGTGCCAACGAGGCACAGGACCTCGCCCGCATGCAGCTCGAACGAGATGTTGCGATAGCTGGTCCCGAGGCTCACATCGTCGAACGAGACAAGCACACCGTCGCGGAAATCGGTCTGGCGCTGTTCGCGGTAATACTCCTTGTCCACGTCGCGACCGACCATCTTGTGCTGGATCGCATCGACATTTGCCTCCGTTTTTGAAACGACATCGACAACCGCACCGTCCTTGAGCACATAGACCCGGTCGGACAGCTCCAGCACCTCGTCCATGCGATGGCTGACAAAGATGAAGGACGCGCGCGAGGTCAGGTCGCGCACCAGTTTGAAGAGCAGTTCGACCTCGTCCTTTGCCAGAACCGATGTCGGTTCGTCCAGCAGGATCACAAGGTCCCCGTCAATCCGCTCTTCCAATGTGAGGACCTTGGCCAGTTCGACCAGCTGCCGTTGCGCAAAGGACAGCTTGGATGTGACCATGCCCGGATCGATATCCAGCTTGACCTTGGCTAGTTGCTTGCCGGCGGCCTCCGCCATCTTGGACCAGTTGATCACGCCCATCGAGACAAACTGCGCCTCGAACCCCAGAAAGATGTTCTCCATCACGGTGAGGTTCGTGATCAGCGACTGTTCCTGAAATACCATGCCGATGCCGTGATCCATGGCCTGGCGTGGGTTCTGGAACCGCACGGCTGTGCCGTCGATGGTGATCGTGCCACCATCCGGCTGGTAGGCCCCATAGATCACCTTCATCAGGGTCGACTTACCGGCGCCATTCTCGCCGACAAGGCCCACGATTTCGCCGCGTCCGATCTTGAAATCCACCGATTTCAACGCGTGCACGCCCGGGAACATCTTGTCGACGGATTGCAGCTCGTACATGGCCCGGCCTCCTATTTTACGAAGCTGACGGATTTGCGGTCGGTGCTCAGCACCACCGCGACGATGACGAGGATGCCCAGCACACCTTGCTGGACGTATCCGGGCAGGCCGATCACCACCATTCCGTTGTTGATCACGTTCACGATCAGAACCCCGACCAGCGTATTCCAGACACCGCCAATGCCGCCCCAAAGCGCGGTGCCGCCGACCACGACGGCGGTGATCGAAACAAACATGAAGTTGTTGCCGGTGGCGGTCTCTGCGATCCCGATCCGCCCCACGGCAAGCAGCGCGCCGACCGCGTAGAACACGCCCGCAAGGATAAAGCCCATGATGCGCACGCGGTTCACGTCGAGGCCCGAGGCATGGGCCAGCTCCTCGCCGCCACCCACGGCATAGAAGTTTCGGCCCAGCGTCGTGCGCGACTGGATGAACCAGGCGATCAGCACAAAGGCGAGCGCAACGTAGCACATGATCGGAAAGTTGAACCAGCGCACGGTTAGAAGCGACCGGAACAGCTCATCCTCGATGCGGATGCGATCGCCCCCAGTGAGCAGCAAGGCAAAGCCGGTGCCGACAAACCCCATCGCCAGCGATGCCATAAAGCTGGGGATCCTGAGCTTCACATGCACCAGCCCGTTCAGAAACCCGATCAGCGCGCCCACGATCAGCGCCATCGGCAGCGCGATCCAGGCCCAGGACGCGACGGTCCCGCCAAGGGCAAGGAAGGCAAAGGCAAAGAGCACCGCCGAGACCGAAACGGTCCCCTCCATCGACAGATCGATCGATCCCATGATGATGATAAAGGTCACACCGACCGCGACCATCAGCGCCGGGGCCGAAGATATCCCGATGCGCGCAAAGTTGCGGACCGAGAAAAAGCGCGGCTCCATGATTGCAAAGAACGCGATCAGGACGCAGAGCACCAGCAGCGGCGCCCATTTGACTACCGTCTCGCGCGTGAGGCCAAAGGCCATGCCGCCCGACGCCGTTTGTCTCTCTGTCTGCACATCGGCCATTGGCGGCAGTCCTTCCTTAATTGGCCGGGGTGGTCGGCCCCCAGAAATCGGTCCAGTCATAGGTCGGCGTCGCGTCGATATACGTGGCCTTGAACTCGGCCGCGTCGGCTTCTGTGATCAGGATCGACGGACCGAAGAACTCGCGATGCGCGCGCGGCTCGTCAGAGGGTTTGAAAGCCCCCGTCGCCGCATGCCAGGCCAGCGACAAAAGCGCGCCGCCCGCCCAATAGGGATTGGTGTCCACGGTGGTCGACATCTCGCCTTTAAGGACCAGATCCACCGCCTGCTTGGTGCCGTCATAACCGCCGACTTTGGTCCGGCCGACCAGACCTTCGGCACGCAGTGCCTCGAGCGCACCAAACGCCATCGTGTCCGAGGCGCAGATCACCCCGTCGATCTCGCCAAACCGGGTCAGGAACGAGGCCATGACCTCGGCCGCCTTTTGCGTGTCCCAGTTGGCAGGCTGATAGTCGAGCAACTCGATATCAGGGTAATCCTCAAGCGCATCCATCATCCCCTGCCGCCGTTCGATCGCCGGCGGGTTCGAGGCGATGCCGCCCAGGCCTACGACACGGCCCTTGCCGCCCATCGCGTCGAATACCACACGCGCAGCCTGCGCGGCGGGATCGACCGAGGACCACGAGGCGTGCGCCACATAGTTGTCGCCGAAATCCCAAGGGTGCAGATCGTCCGTCTTGTTCCAGATCGTGCAGACAAAGCCACCCGTTTCGGCAACGGATTCGACCACCGGTCTGCCGTTTGGCCCGTCATTGGCGTCAATGGCCAGGGCAAGGTTGCCACTGGTCTTTGCCAAAAGCGCCACCACATCCGCCAGTGACTTCTCGGACGAGCCTTCGTTGATCAGATGCACCAGGTCGTCCCGGGACATCCCCAAAGACTCCACGAATGCCTCGCCACCAGAGGCGATGGCGTTCCAGTAAGGGTTCGACCGGTTGCGGTAGCTCCAGGCCATGGTGGGGCCGTCTCCTGCCGCACGCGCCGGCGTGGGCAAGAACCCGGGCACGGTGCCGGCGGTCAGGCCCGCTGCCGCGCCGATCAGGAACGTTCGGCGGGACTGCTTGAGCTGTTTCAAGTGCGAAGTGATGAAGGACATGGGTACCTCCTCCCAAAGGTGGTCATGCGGACATCAGCGGATCGTGGAGGGCCCGGGGGTTTCCCCGGGCCGCGACAGTCATTTGTACTGGATCTGGCCGTTCGACGGGCCCCAGTAGTCGGTCCAGTCGTAAGTTGGCACGCTGTCAAGGTAATTCGCCTTGAATTCCACTGCGTCCTCGGGCTGGATCAGGATCGTCGGCCCATAGAATTCGCGATGTTCATTGGGCTCTTCGGATGGTTTGAACGCGCCCGTCGCGGCGTGATAGGCCAGCGAGGCCGTGATGCCGCCACCCCAATGCGGGTTGGTGAAAACGGTGGCCAGGATATCGCCCTTGGCAACCAGATCCACAGCCTGTGGATTGCCGTCATAAGACACGATGGGGATCTGCATGCCTTCGGCGCGCAGCGCTTCAAGTACACCATAGGCAATTGTGTCATTGGCGCAGTGCACGCCCGTGATCTCATCACCGTAGCGGGTGAGGAAGGACGACATGACCTGATTGGCTTTCTGCGTGTCCCAATCAGCAGGCTGCGCATCCAGAAGCTCGACATCCGGGTAGTCCTTGAGCGCGTTCTTGAGGCCGTTCAAACGTTCGATCGCCGGGTTGTTCGAGGCAATACCGCCCAGATGCACAACGCCGCCCTTGCCACCGATGGCGTCAAGCAGGATGCGGGCGGTCTGTTCGGCCGGGCCTTCGTCGGACCATGTCATGTGACTGACATAGTTGTCGCCGAAATCCCAGGGGTGCAGATCGTCCGTCTTGTTCCAAAGCGTCGACACATACGCACCGGCGGCGGCGCAGGCTTCGATCACCGGGCGCGCGTTCGGCGCATCATTGGTGTCGATCGCAAGCGCCAGCTGACCGTCCGTCTTGGCCAGCAGCGCCTTGACGTCGGCGAGCGACTTTTCCGACGAGCCTTCGTTGATCAGATGGGTCAACGTGTCCTTGGACATGCCAAGGCTTTCGACAAAGGCCTCGCCGCCCGACACAATCTCGTTCCAGTAGGGGTTTGTGCGGTTGCGATAGGACCAGGCAACGGTCGGATCCTGCGTTGCCGCGCGCGCCATGCCGGGACCAAACATCCCGGCAGCTGCAAACCCGCCCAGACCCGCCGCCGAGGCAAACAGGAAGTTCCGGCGGTTGATGGATTCCTGTTCGATGAATTTCTTGATGAATGACATGAGACCCTCCCTTTCTTCTCATGTGCCCCGCAAGAAAAAGGCCAATGCGGGACGGTCGTGGCGGGCACAGCACCCCTTGTGATCCGGGGTCCGGGCGACGCGCAATTCATTAGTAACGCACTAGTTAGTTACTTGAGGTTTGCGCAAAATGTCAAGTGGCCTATAAACGTTTCGACCAGTATTCTGGACTACAGGCGAAGGCAGGAAACCCGAACACGGGCCGGAAAGGACATTTGATGGCAGAGACAAAAACCCGCGCGCGTGATGCCGAAGCGACCCGCGCCCGGATCCTTGCCGCAGCCAAGGTCGAATTCGCGACCAGTGGCTTGGGCGGCGCGCGAGTCGACGAGATCGCGCTGCGGGCCGAAGCGAACAAGCGGATGATCTACCACTATTTCGGATCCAAGGAAGGTCTGTTCCAAGCCGTTCTCGAAGAAGCCTACCTGGATATCCGCGACGCGGAACAGGCACTGGCGCTCGACCATCTGTCCCCCAGGGCCGCGCTTGAGAAACTGGTGCGCTTTACGTGGAACTATTATCTCGAAAACCCCGAATTCGTGACCCTCGTCAACAGTGAGAACCTGCACAAAGCCCGCCATCTGGACCGGTCCGAAAAGATCAAACTCGTGAGCCGCCGATTTGTCGATATGGTGCAAAAGCTGCTTGATCGCGGCGTGGCGGATGGCGTGTTCCGACCGGGGATCGACGCGGTGCAGCTCAACATCACCATCGCGGCAATCGGGTACTACTACCTGACCAACCGCTACACCGGTGCGATTGTGTTCGAACGCGATTTCATGACGCGAGAAGCTTTGGATGAACGGCTGGAGTTCAACCTTGAAACGGTGATGCGGCTCGTCAGCGTCTGACCGCACGGTCGGGTGATCCGGTCAGGCCCTTGTCCCGCACCCGCTTACCCCGCCTCGAACCCCGCCTTTTCGATCGCCGCCGTGGCGCAGGCAATGTCCTGATGATCCAAGGCGCCGGACACACCGACGCCACCGACCACAATGCCGTCCTTCAGAATTGGCACACCGCCGCCCCAGGCGATCAGTCGGGGCCGCGTGCTGAGACCCAGGCTCAGCGCCGGGCTGCTGGACATCCGGTCGGCGAAGGCTTCGGTCGATTTGCCCATCGTGGCCGCCGTATACGCCTTGTCGATGGCGAAATCGGCAACCGGCGGCGAGACATCCTCCATCCGGAGCAAGGCCAGCGGCGCGCCCTGCGGATCGGTCACAGCAACCGCTATGGCAAGGCCATCCGCCTTGGCGAGGGCCACGCAATCCGCGGCCAGCGTATGGGCGGTGTCAGCCGCGATCGAAGGTTTGCTGACAATCATGCCGGGGTCCTTTCGCATGCGGGTTTCGCGTCGGGGTCAGGCACCACCGCCCTGCCCCGGATCAGATCGGCGGCACGCTCGGCTACCATGATCGTGGGTGCATTGGTGTTCGACGACGGGATCCGCGGAAGGACCGAGGCATCAGCGATCCGCAGACCAAGCACGCCGTGCACGCGCAGATCGGGGGACACCACGGCATCGGTGTCGTGCCCCATCTTGCAGGTCCCCACGGGGTGGTGATCGGTCTTGGCCATGCGGTGCGCATAGGCGGTCAGTGACGCGCGGGAGGACGCTTCGGACCCCGGCAGAACCTCACGCGCCAGCCACGCCCTGAGCGGCCTCGCTCCCATGATCTCGCGGGCGACATTGAGGGCCACGAGCGAGGCGTCGAAATCGCCGGGCGCGGACCAGTAGTTCGGATCGATCAAGGGGACGGCGCGCGGATCCGTCGATGCGATCCTCACCGAGCCGCGCGATTGCGGCCGCAGGAACGCCGAATTCAGCGTGACGCCGGCATTGTCGAGCCGCGCGATGCCCTTTTCGATTCCAGACCCCAGCCCAAGATGAAACTGGATATCCGGCCAGCCATCCTGTGCGCCGGTGTACCAGAACCCACCGGTTTCAAAGAGCGAGGAAGACGCGGGACCGGACCGGCTCAGCAGATATCGCAGGCCTGCGCGCAGGGTCCGGTCCGGTCGATCCCAGCCGTCATAGGAATGCGGTCCGGTGCATTCCCAGATCGTGCAGAGGTTGATGTGATCTTGCAGGTTCTGCCCGACCCCGGGCAGGTCCCGCTTGACCGGGATCCCAAGCGTCCGCAACGCATCCGCCGGGCCAATCCCCGAACGCAGCGCGATGGCCGGTGACCCAATCGCCCCTGCGGCAAGGATCACCTCACCCTCGACATCAATCGACCGGATCTCGCCGCGTTCACTGTACCGAATACCCGTTGCGCGCCCGTTTTCGATCACCACGTCATGCACCAAAGCCCCGGTTACAACCTGCAGGTTCGGCCGGCCTGCGGCGCGCGCCAGAAAGGCGCGCGCGGTCGAGGATCGGCGCACGTCGCGCTGCGTCAGCTGATAGTACCCCGCCCCTTCCTGCACAGGCCCGTTGAAATCAGGATTGCGCGGCATGCCAATACTGGCTGCAGCATCGATGAAGGCGTCGGATATGGGCAGCGCGCCGCGCGGGTCCGACACGCCCAGGGGACCACCCGTGCCATGCTGGGCGTCGGCGCCGCGTTCATTGTCTTCGGAGCGTTTGAAATAGGGCAGAACGTTATCCCAACACCAACCGGGGATCCCCCAGCCATCGTAATCGCGCGGGTTGCCACGGGCGTAGAGCTGCGCATTGATCGACGACCCTCCACCAAGCACACGGGCCTGGGTGTACCAGATCTTCCGACCACCCAGTTGGGCTTGCGGCACCGTCTCCCAGCCCCAGCTCGCCATGCCCTTGGTCATTTTGGCGAAACCGGCGGGGATGTGGAAAAGCGGATGGCGGTCCCATCCGCCAGACTCGATCAACACAACCCGCGTATCCGGGTCCTCGGACAGACGTGCTGCCAACACGCAACCGGCCGAGCCGCCGCCGGCGATGACATAGTCACAGGCGCGCGGGAGGCTCATCAGACGATCCGGTCTTCGGTCCCTTTGTCGAAGGGGATCGCCTTTTCCATGTTGATCGCAAGCGTTACGGATTGGCCCGGCTGCACATCAGCATCCGCTCGCATACGTCCGATGCAATCCTTGCCACCCAGCGTCGTGGTGATGAACGTATCCGATCCGGCCGGTTCGGTGACATCGATCTTGACGTCGATCTGTTCGATATGGGTCGATTGGCGGTCGGCCCCGTCGAGATCGGTGATGGCCTCGGGCCGGATCCCGAGGACAATCTCCTGACCGTCATAGGTTTTGAGCTTGGGCGACGGATCCGCCATGGCAAGCCGCACCGGACCGCCATCGCGCGCGATCTCGGCATGTATCGCATTGCCTTCGACGCGGATCGTGGCCGGCAGCAGGTTCATGGACGGAGATCCCATGAAGGACGCAACGAAGAGGTTCGCGGGCGTGTCATAGATCTCCTTGGGTGTGCCAAGCTGTTGCACATAACCACCGTTCATCACCGCGATCCGGGTCGAGAGCGTCATAGCCTCGATCTGGTCATGGGTCACATAGACGATCGTGGTGCCCAGGTTCTGGTGCAGTTTCTTGATTTCGGTCCGCATGTCGACGCGCAGTTTGGCATCAAGGTTCGACAAGGGTTCGTCAAAGAGGAACACATCCGGGTCACGCACCAGAGCGCGCCCCATCGCAACCCGCTGCCGCTGCCCGCCCGACAGCTGCCCGGGCTTGCGATCGAGAAGCTGCTTGATCTGAAGCATCTCGGCGACATCGTTCATTGCGCTGTCGCGATCGGCCTTGGGCACGCCATGCATCTCGAGCCCGAAGGTGATGTTCTGGCCCACGGTCATGTTCGGGTAGAGCGCGTAGGACTGGAACACCATCGCGATGTTGCGCTTGGACGGGTGCACCCCGTTCATCGCCTGGCCCTTGATCGAGATCTCGCCCGTGGTGATGTCTTCGAGCCCCGCGATCATGTTGAGCAGCGTGGACTTGCCGCATCCCGAGGGACCGACAAGGACCAGGAATTCACCTTCTTCAACCGAGATATCAACCCGGTGGAGAACCTCTACCGACCCGTAGGACTTGGTGGCGTTGCTGATGTCGAGAAAACCCATGGGCTATGTCCTGTCTGAAGCGGCGGCACCGGGGGCCAGCCCCCGGACCCCCGGGGTATTTGCCGCAAGAGGAAAGAGGATGCACGGGCTCATCCCTTGACCGATCCTGCCATGAGGCCGCGAACGAAATAGCGCCCCGCGACGATGTAGACGAGAAGTGTGGGAAGAGCCGCCAGGATCGCACCGGCGAAATGGACGTTGTATTCCTTTACGCCGGTCGAGCTTTGGACGAGGTTGTTGAGCGCAACCGTCATGGGCGCCCCGTCCCCGCTGGCAAAGGAGGCGCCGAAAAGGAAGTCGTTCCAGATATTGGTGAATTGCCAGATCACGCAGACCACGATGATCGGGCCGGAGGACGGCAGCAGGATGCGCCAGAAGATCTGGAAGAACCCGGCGCCATCGATCATGGCGGCGCGGACCAGTTCGGTCGGGAAGGCCGCGTAGTAATTGCGAAAGTAAAGGGTCGAGAACCCGATGCCATAGACCACATGCACCAGCACCAGACCCGTCGTCGAGCCGGCGAGCCCCGCAAGACCGAGGATCCTTGCCATCGGGATCAGCACGATCTGGAACGGGATGAAGCAGGAAAAGAGCATCAGGCCAAAGAGGATCGTGTCGCCGCGAAACCGCCATTTGGTCAGGACATAGCCATTGAGCGCCCCGAGCACGGTGGAGATCACGACGGCGGGGACCACCATCCGGATCGAGTTCCAGAAATAGGGCTTGAGACCCGTCGGCTCGACCCCCACCTGCGCCGTCGACCAGGCGGCGAGCCATGGCTCGATCGTCCAGGTCTGCGGCAGGGCGAGCATGTTGCCGCCGGTGATCTCGCTGAGCGGCTTGAGCGAATTAGCCACCATGATGAAGAGCGGCAGCAGGTAGAAGAGCGCAAAGACCAGCAGCACGACATAAAGGACCGTGCGGGTGACGCGGCCGGTGCGGATGGCGGTGTCGGTGGATGCAACGGCCATCACTTTTTCTCCCGCAGTTCGGCATAGAGATAGGGGACGATGATCGCGGCGATCGTCATCAGCATGATCACGGCCGAGGAAGCGCCGATCCCCATCTGATTGCGCGAGAAGGTGTAGGAGTACATGAAGGTTGCGGGCAGCTCGGTTGCGCGGCCCGGTCCCCCGCCGGTCAGCGCGATGACCAGGTCGTACGACTTGATCGCAAGGTGGGCGAGGATCACGAAAGCCGACAGAAAGGCGGGCCTGAGCTGGGGTATGATGATCCGCCAGTAGAGGTTCCAGTTCGATGCGCCATCCATCTGCGCGGCCTTCAGGATCTCGTTATCGATCCCGCGCAGGCCCGCGAGGAACATCGCCATCACAAAGCCCGAGGTTTGCCAGACCGCCGCGATCACCACCGTGTAGAGCGCGTATTCACGGTTCTTGATCCAGTCGAAGGTGAAGCTTTCCCAGCCCCAGAGATGCATGGTGTTCTCAAGCCCGATGCCGGGGTCCAGAAACCATTTCCACGCGGTCCCGGTCACAATGAAGGACAGCGCCATCGGGTAGAGATAGATCGGCCGCAAAACGCCCTCACCCCGGATCTTCTGGTCCAGGAAGATCGCCAGCATCAGGCCTATGGCGCAGCAAATGGAGATATAGAGAAACGCGAAGACGCCCAGATTGGTGATCGCGATCTCCCAATGGGAAAGGCGGAAGAGTTTTTCGTAGTTCTCAAGCCCGATGAAGTCGAAGGCCGGGCCGCCATCGGGGCCGACAAAGGGCAGGATGCGGCTGTTGGTGAAGGACACCCAGACGGTGAAGGCGATGAAACCGTAGACAAAGACCAGCACAGCCGCGATTGAGGGCGACAACACGAGCTTTGGCAGCCAAGACTGCAGTTTTGTTCGGAAATCCGGCGTTGGTTCGGCGCGAGCCAGCGCGCCGCTGTCAGGCGTCACGGTCATGGGTCCCCCTCCCGCGTGGTCCGCGGGGCCGATACCAAACCGGCCCCGCGGGATCGAGTTTACTGGGCCAGTTCGACAGCCGTCACCAGCTCGTCGACGGCGGTCGCGCTGTCGTACTCACCGTTGAAATGCGCCGTGACCACATCATAGATCGCGTTCTTCACCGCGGCTGGCGAGGCGTGACCGTGCGCCATCGATCCAAAAAGGTTGCCCGAGGAGGCTGCGGCCGCCAGATCGGACATACCCTTCTTGCCGCAATCGTCGAAAGCTTCGTTGCTGACATCGGTGCGCGCCGGGACCGACCCCTTGACGACGTTAAACGCCGACTGGAAGGATGGTGACAGGATCGCCGAGGCAAGTGCCGATTGTTCGGCCGAGACGGCGCCGCCCTGATCGAACATCATGAACTGGTCGGCGTTGAAGGTCACCTGATCCTGCGTGCCCGGGAACCGGAAGCACAGGAAATCGGTGCCCGGCGTCTTACCCGCATTCAGGAATTCACCCTTGGCCCAGTCGCCCATCATCTGGAACCCGGCCTCGCCATTAATGACCATTGCCGTGGCAAGGTTCCAGTCACGGCCCGAGAAGTTCTCGTCAACATTGGCGCGGATGAACGCCATGCGGTCAAAGGCCTCTCTCATCGTGTCCGATCCCAGAGCTTCGGCATCTAGGTCGATGAAGGCGGCCTTGTAGAAGTCGGGGCCTCCCGCCCCCATCGCGACCGCATCAAAGATCGTCGCGTCCTGCCAGGCCTGCCCGCCATGGGCGATTGGTGTCACACCCGCCGCAGCAAGGGTTTCAACAGCGGCGGTGAACTCCTCCCACGTGGTCGGCACCGCGATGCCGTTGGCGTCAAGCACCGCCTTGTTGGCCCAGACCCAGTTGGTCGAATGCACGTTCACGGGCGCCGAGACCCATTTGCCGTCCACCTTGGCAAACGCCTTCAGCGCGTCCGGGACGACGTCGTCCCAGCCTTCCTGTTCCGCGGTCGCGTTCAGATCGGCAAGCGCCCCCTGGTTCGCCCAGTCGAGAATATCGAACCCAAGGCCCTGCACAGCCGTCGGCGCGTCGCCGGCCGTAACCCTGGCCCGCAACACGGTCATCGCCTGTTCGCCGCCGCCACCGGCCACCGGCATGTCCTGCCAGCCGATGCCCTGGCCTTCCAGATCCTGCTTGAGCACGTTCAGAGCGGCGGCCTCTCCTCCGGACGTCCACCAGTGCAGCACCTCGACGTCAGCGGCCTGTGCCGCACCGACAGACAGCACCATGGCCGCCGTCGTTATCTTCAACCCCGTCAGACAGTTTTTCATCGCTTCCTCCGCATTGCGATTTTTTGTAACCATTCGGTTACATCCCTTATAGCGCTATGCGTCTTGTGTATGTCAACATCAATGACGTGCCAAACACAGACTTCCCGATCACGATATCGCTGTGGCAGCTTTGGCCGGAGGATCTGGGTCAGTAAAGGCGCTGTCCAAAGCCAGAAACGAAGGACGCTGCAACCAATCGCGGGTACAACTATATGCAACGATTTTCATGGCTTTTGGTGCGAGTATTGAATATTACGAATATCGTATTTAAGTAACCAACTGTCTGACGGGAGGACGGTAATGGCAACGCGTTTTGAACTGAACGGAGACACGGTCTCGGTGGATGTTGACCCAGACATGCCCCTGCTTTGGGTGGTCCGGGAACAGATAGGACTGACAGGCACGAAATTCGGCTGCGGGATCGCGGCATGTGGGGCCTGCACCATGCATGTCGACGGCGTCGCCACGCGGACCTGCGTATTGCCCGTCGCGGCCGTGGATGGCGCCACGGTGCGCACGATCGAAGGGATTGCACCGGTTGACACGCCCTCGGCGGTGCAGCGCGCGTGGATCGAACATCAGGTGCCGCAATGCGGGTACTGCCAGTCGGGGATGATCATGGCGACCGAGGCGCTATTGGATGAAACGCCCGACCCCACCGATGATGAGATCGATGCCGCCATCACCAATATCTGCCGCTGTGGCACATATGACCGCATCCGCGCCGCTGTCCACACGGCGGCCGCCTTGCGGCGGGAGGCCTGAGTATGACCGACGCACCCGCAAAGACAAAACGGTCTGCCGTTCGCAAGTGGACCCGCCGAAGCCTGCTCGCCACGGCTGGTATGGTCGGTGGCGGTCTTGCTCTTGGGCTGACCCTGTCGCCGAACCGGCTGACGATGACCGGAGATGTGGCCGAAAAGGACGAGGCGATCCTGAACACCTGGGTCAAGATTGCCCCTGACAACCGGATCACCGTCTACTATCCGCACTCCGAGATGGGTCAGGGCGTCGGCACCGGTCTTGCCCAGATGCTGGCCGAAGAACTGGAGGCCGACTGGTCGAAGATCACAATCGAACAGGCGCCCGTCACCAATGATTACGTTAACAGCGATCTGGGGCGCGGATACATTGTCGGGGACGGCGCGCGCATCCCGAACTTCATGTACCCGATGCTTGATTTCGCATTCCTGCACATCGCAACCGGCCTGGTTGGCCAGTTGACCGGGGGCAGCACGGCGATCCGTTTGACGGGTCAGCACGGCATGCGGCGCGCAGGCGCGGCTGCGCGCGAGATGCTGATGCAGGCGGCGGCGGACCGGTGGGACGTTCCCATTGCCAGCCTGACCGCCCGCGACAGCGTGATCACCCATGCGGACAGCGGCCGGTCAGCCACGTTCGGTGCGCTGGCCAGCGACGCGCCGGGCCAGACACCAAACCTCAAACCCGCGTTGAAACCCAGCAGCGACTATCGCATCGTCGGACAGTCGAAGCCACGGCTCGACATTCCGCACAAAGTGAACGGAACCGCACGGTTCGGCATGGATGTCACGCTGCCCGGCATGGTTTACGCCGCCATCGCCCTGCCCGCGGTCCGGGATGCCCACGTCGGCGCGATCGACGATAGCGGCATGACACCACGTCCGGGCCTCGGCCAGGTCGTCAACATTGGTGCGGCAGTGGCGGTCGCCGCCGACAGCTACTGGACCGCGTCGCAGGCGCTGAACGAGCTGTCGATCACCTGGGAGGGCGGGCAGCGCGATCTCTCCTCGGACATGGTGCGCGCGACGCAGCAGGCCGATCTCGACCGCGGTGACTTTGAGGTGATGGATGCCGAGGGCGACCCAGATGCTGCCTTGCAATCCGGCACGATGTACGAGGCCACGTTTGAGGTGCCCTACCTCGCCCACGCCACGATGGAGCCGCTCAACTGCACGCTCTCGATCACCGATACCGGCGCTGATGTCTGGGTCGGGCATCAGAACCAGCTTTTCGCGCGTAATGCCATCGCCGAGGCGCTCGCGCTCGCGCCCGAGCAGGTAACCCTGCATCCGGTTTATCTCGGTGGCGGGTTCGGGCGGAGGAGTGAGACGGATTTCGTCGTCCTGCCGGCGCGCATAGCGCAGGTGGTCGGCAAGCCCGTCAAGGTGATCTGGTCACGCGAGATGGACATGGCCAACGACATGTATCGCCCCGCCGTTCTCAGCCGGATGGCGGGCACGGTTGAAAACGGCCGCATCACCGCAATCCGCCACCACTATATCGATGCGCAATCGGGCATGCCGGACAGCGAACGGCCCTTTGCGTTTCAATACGATGTGCCCAACCGCGACATCGCCCGCGTGATTTGCCCCAGCCCGCTGAGCGTGGGTCCCTGGCGATCGGTGGATTTCACGCAGATGGGGTTCTTCAACGAAACCTTCATGGATGATCTGGCCCAAGCGGCAGACGCCGATCCGTTGCAATTCCGGCTCGACCACAGCAGCAACCCCCGCATCCGGGCCGTGCTCGAACGCCTCAGGGCAGAAAGTGACTGGACTTTGGAACTGCCTCCGGGCCGCAGCCGGGGTGTCGCCATGGTCGAAAGTTTCGGCTCCGTTGTCGGACAGGTGGCCGAAATCAGCGTAACCGGCGATCGTGGCATCCGCGTTCACCGGGTCACCTCGGTATTGGATTGCGGGCGGCTGATCAACCCTGTCGCGGGCAAGGCGCAGGTGACCGGATCGGTGATCTTCGGCCTCACCTCGGCGCTCTTTGGCGAGATCACATTGGACAAAGGCGCGGTGGTGCAGCGGAACTTCCCCGACTACGACATGCTGCGGCTGGCCAACGCGCCCGCGCAGAACGTGCATTTCATCGCCAGCGACGACCCGCCCGGCGGGCTCGGCGAACCGGCAACCCCGCCGATCACACCGGCGCTGACGAATGCCATCTTCCGCGCAACCGGTGAACGTATCCGTCAGTTGCCGATTTCAAAGCACGGGTTCTACGCCGTCTGACGCGACATATCCGACAAAGCGGCGGCGATCCGGTTCATCGACCGGACAAAGCCCGCACGCTCCTCTTCGGGGAGGATCGCCAGCATGGCAGCACTCGACTGGCGCTCTTCCTGATCCAGCGTCGCCTGGACCCGTGCGCCTTCATCCGTAAGCGAAAGCGATAGCGCGCGCCGGTTGTCGGCCGGGCGCTCGCGCAGCACAAACCCGCGTTTGACCAGCCGGTCGATGATGCTGGTCATTGTCGTGGGCACCACGCCCAGAAACTCGGCCACCGTGCCCGACATGCAGCCTGGATTCTGCGCGATGAAACGCAGGGTCTGGATGTCGGGCGGGCCCAGTTTCAGCGCGCCATGCGCGGTCTGAACGCTCGGCTCCAAAATCTTCTGGATGCGAACGATCGTCTGAATGGCAATCTGCAATTGGCGTTCAAGAGTGTCCATTAACCCACCATAGTACAATCGAAAAACCGATAAAACCGGCAATTGGAATAGGCGCCGCGCGGCCCCCGCCGCCGCGGCATGTTGGTTAAAAACCACCTGCCCGACGGCAACGCACCGTCGGGATATCCGGTTCGGTCGGAACAACCTAAAACCTGCGAGCGCATCTAAACGGCGCTTTTCGCTCTACCCTGAGCGTTGATACCGCACTCAACCGAAGCACGATGTGACATGGTTCACACGGCGCCAGGATCCGTTTGCATTTGATTTCAGGCGCGATCGGCCAGCCATTGCCGAACATGGATGACCACGAATTCCTCGGGTTTCAGCGGCGCGACGCCGATCGAGATCACAAGGCGCCCCGAATCCAGATCCGCCTGGCTCATCGTGTCCTCGCCGCAGCGCACGAAAAACGCCTCTTGCGGGCGGGCTCCCTGAATCGCACCTTCGCGCCAGAGCCCGCTCAGGAAGTGTTCGACCGACTGCCTGATGGCCGCCCAGAGGGTTTCGTCATTGTCTTCCGACACCGCCCATTGCGTGCCCTGCGTGACCGACAATTCGATCATCGTGATCAGCCGACGCACCGGAACATAGACCCAGTCGCTGCCTTGCTCGGCCAGCGTGCGCGCGCCCCAGACCCGAACCCCGCCCTGCAGCATCCGCAACACGTTGATGCCCTGTGGGGACAGGTCGGTCAGCCGCGTGTTGCTCACCGTATCCGTGGCTTCGAACGCACCGGTGATCCCCTCATCCGCTGGTGCCGAATGAACGCCCCGCGCCGCGTCGGCGCGCGCAAAGACACCACAGACATGGCCGGAAGGCGGGCATTCCACGATCGCTCCGGTCGCGAAATCCGCGATCCGCAGCCAAGGTGCGTAAAGCGCCGCCCGCCCGTGCCTTGGCCTGTGATCTGGCAGGATCTCGCGGGCCCGCCCCAGCACAGCCGGTCCATCGAGCACCGCAAACAGGTCGCTGCGGGCATCGGTGTAGTCGATCATCGCTCTGTGGCTGTCGCTATCGCTGAAGCCGGGCGCGGCCAGCAAGGACACGTCCTCGAGATCGTCCAGTACCTCTAGGTCGCTGATCGTCACCACATTCTTGTCGTCATGGATCCGCATCACATGCAGGCGGGCGCCGCCATTGGCAAAGAACCCCTTGACCGCATGCCCCAACCGATGGGTCCCCGGCGCACCCACGCCGAAGCGGCCGATAAAGGTGTCCATGTCCGACACTGCCACCGGCGTCAACG
>JBCCVT010000017.1:0-21448 GCA_039195015.1 Pseudomonadota bacterium | reverse complement strand
TCCGCTCAAACCCCATGCCGGAGCCGCTTCGACGGCGGCAGCAATCGCGGACCCGGTCTCGGCACGACCGGCTTGAGCGTAGGCGTCAATCACATCCGAGGTATCGGAGGGGTTGATGTTTTCGACCGCATGCGAGGTCGTGATCCATTCTCCACCGATCAGCAACGGCTTCATCGGTCAGGCGCCTTCATATACATCATCGAGCACCGATCGCGCCTTGCGAAAGGTGAGCCCGGCAGAACCGGCAACCGATTTCGCCGCAGCATCCAACGCGTCAGCGCGCACGCCTACATCGGCCAAGGATCGGGGCATTTCGGCGCGCGCAAGCACGCGCCGGATTGCGTCTGCAAGCGGCTCATCGGCATCCGACAAGACCTTGCGCAAGACATCCGCCTTGTCATTGTCCATTTCGCGCGCTTGCATAATCCCCGGTAAGACAAGCCGCGCAATTGCCGCGCGCTTGTCGATCTCATCATCCTTCAACAAAGACGCGGTCATCGTCTGCGCGGGACCCACGCCCTTTTCCTGGCTTAGAAACGCGTTCAGTCCGGCGGCCATGACTTCTCGGTGCAGCTCCAATCCACGCTCGCGGCCGATACGACCCAGATTGGTCAGGCATCGGCTCAGCCCGTCCAGCGCCATGCCATCTGCGGGCGGGTTGTATCCCAGCGACAGATAAGCCTCGACACATCGGATCAGGCTCATGACAGCAGATCGCATGCTGTCACTCGTGCCCGCATCGGAAATCACTGTCGGGTCACAAATGACGACCGAGGGCAACCCGGCCTGATTGCTTTCCAGTTTGCGCGTGCAGGGATCCGGCATGCCATCAACAGCCGGTACGGCAAACAGGGCGGGCCGGGGGCTTCCCGCCTGATCAACAGCAAAACGCATCTTCCGCCCCAGTTCCACCGCCCGCGACGACCCGAAGGACAGAATAACATCCGGATGGACAGGACGGCGGGCCACTTCGGCCGCAATGGCCCGCAAGCCGCGACCTGACCCGATCAAAGCCTGTTCCGTCACCAAACGTGTCGGCAAACCACTGACGATCCGATCGATCAGCTCACCCTCTGCAAGTTCGGCGGCACAGACCAGTAAAACAGTCGATGCCTTGACGCGCTCCAGCTCGGAATGCAGCGCTTCTTCCAGGACGCCGTCTGCAAAATGCACACGTGTTGGGTAGGTGATAAGCGTCATAGCTTGGCACCTTGCGAATGGGTGAGGGTCAGGTTGAAAACGTCAGGCGGCAGATCACCGCCTGACAGGAACGCTTTGGCTTAGTACGACGTCTTGCACTCGGGGCTTTCGCGACTTGGAAGGCCAATCGCGTCAAACGCCGCCTTGTCGATGCCCAAGGTCTGGTTCACGTCTTCAGCAATCGACACGACCTGAGTGGCGAGCGTGCCATCATCCAGCTCAATCACTTCGGATACGAAGTTCTTGCCGATGGCTTGCCGGTTCTCGTCCAGCTTGATCGTGCCGTTTGGCGCTTCAAGCGTGAGGTTTGCGAGACAGCCGCGGAAGGCCGCTTGGCCGTCGGTCAAATCTCCGCTCACTTCATCCATGCAGCTCAGCATCGCGTTGGTCGCATTGTAGTAACCGGTCGCCAAAAGCGATGGCGACGGGAACCGCTGGTCTGGCGGGAAAGTGTCCTGATAGGCTTTGACATAATCCTGCCAGGCCGGATCATCCCACGTATCGGCTTGCGGGCCCGATGAGGGCGTGCCGATCAGAGCCTCCTTCGCCGAACCTTCGGATGACAAGACCGTGCCATCGACCATGATCGAACCGCCGATCAGGTTCGCGTCACCGCCTGCCTGCTGGTACTGGTTCAGGAAGTTGACGGCGTCACCGCCACCCAAGCCCAGATAGATCGCGTCCACATCATCCGGCAATGCTGCGATGATCGAGCCGAAATCCTTGGTCCCAAGCGGCACCCAAAGGCGTTCTGTCACTTCGCCGCCGGCCGCACAAAACTCGGTCACAAAACCGAATACCTGCGTGTAGATGAACGAATAATCCTCGCCCACGGTCGCAACGGTTTCCCAGCCTTTCTCATTGAAGACATAACTGCCGAGGCCCGAGGACCACTGCGCACCGTCAGTGTTGAAGCGAAAGAAGTTTTCGGACGGGGTTACGTAGGTCGTTTCCATCGCGCCGGAGATGCCGTTGATGAAAGTCACCTGCGGTTGCGTCTTGGAATAGTCACGAATGGCGATGCCCTCTGACCCCGAAAGTGGCCCAATGATCAGGTCGACCTGATCCTGTTCCACCAGCTTGCGCGCCCCGCGAAGCGCGCTGTCTGGTGATGCGTCGGTTGACTGAATGATCAGTTCGATTTCGCGGCCACCAGCGGTTCCATCGGATTGCGCCAACGCCGTCCGCATCCCGCGAACGCCATCTTCGCCCAGAACAGTGTACGTGCCTTCCAGCGTTGCAAGCACGCCGATCTTGACCGGGCCGCCATGGCCATCGGCCATCGCAACGGATCCGACCACAGATGTCAGCGCCATCGCGGATAGCGATCCCAACAATGCTCTTTTCATTAAGAGTCCTCCCAAAGACATATCATCTTTCGTCCTCGCAACCCAAAAGCGGGGCAAGGACTTGGAGACAGCGTGGCGCAGACAGGAGGTTTCGCTGATCACGTCAAGTGCGTCGGTGTAACCTTACGTCTCTTTTTTGGAGTCCGGTCCCCGGCCATGCAATCGCGACAACACTGTTTGTCCGGCAACCGTGGCCGAGATTGCGACGAACAGCACAAGGATCACCGCGGCCACCGGCCAACTTGCCTCGGATAGCGTCAGACCCGACAGGAACAGCAGCAACGCACCCGAAATTCCCAGCATCAAGGGGCCGAGCAGCATCCGGGGTCGGTCCAGAAACATCACCCCTGCAAATCGAAACGCCGCCATAGCCAGCACGAAATGGGCAACAATTTCCAGGGTTCCTGTGCACCGGATGATATTGCCGAGGGATTCGGCATCTGCCGTACAAACATAAGGGCTAAAGACCAGCATATAGATCTTCAGGATGATGGTGATGGCCAGAGCCAGCCCCAGAACCATCTGCGCGACCATCATCACCACCCAGGCGGGCCGCTGAAAGGCCCGGAAGAAAGCGATGTCATAGCTCAAGTTCTGATCAGGCATGGTCGCGGTCTCACTAAGTTCCCACGACCGTCGCCCGGCGGAAGGGGGTTTGACAATGACACAGGCGTTTATCGCGTACCCCAGAGTATGAAGTGATCCCCGCAAATGTCGGAAACGTCGTTCGGGAACGGTTCGGAATGTATGGATTAGACGGCAGTTGCGACCGCTCCTGCTTGGAACTACACCCGACGAATGGTGCAGTTGTTGATTGTCTATCATTCGATGACCGGAGGCAGTCGGCAAATGGCAGAGGCTGCGGCCAATGCGGCGCGGCCAGAGATCGCAACCAAACTCACCACCGCCTCAGAAACCGGACCCGAGGATCTCTTGCTGGCCAAGGGCTACATCTTTTGCGCACCCGAAAACCTTGCGGCGATTGCGGGTGTGATGAAGGACTTTTTCGACCGTTGCTACTATCCAGTCCTTGGAAAGATCGAAGGCAGACCATATGCGCAGATGGTCTGTGCAGGATCGGACGGCGAGAATGCAGCGCGCCAGACCGCCCGGATCGCGCAAGGCTGGCGTCTTCGAGAGGTTCAGCCACCATTGATCATCTGCACACATGCGCAATCACCCGAGGCGATCCTGGCCGAGAAGGTCATACCGGAAGACAAATTGGCCCTCTGTCGCGACCTCGGGGCGGCGATGGGTGCGGGTCTTGGCATGGGCGTGTTTTAGGCAGTGTCGCGACACGGCATTCTGCAAGCGAACCGTTCGTTGTAACTGCAGAGCTTTCTTGCAACGCCATTCATGCTCCGCGGGCGAAGCGGAAAGCGCACGACGACCGCAAGGCGATCCCCGCGACGCGTTAGCCCGGTGTATCATCCCAAAAGAGACCCCCATGCATCCACGCCAAAATAATGAGCGGAGACCTCTGAAAGCGCCCATCTCTTTGGCACCAACCAATGGCGACGCATGGTCAGAGGCCTCGGACTGGTGTATTCGACCCTTCAACACAAAAGGTCGTTCGGCTGAACAGAACACCACAACAAGGAGGACGCTTGCTTATGTTTCACCGTTACTTCCCCGTCGTCGCGGGTCTTTTTGCGGCAGCGGCTGCCAACGCCCAGACCGAGGTGCCATTCGCGTTGGACTGGAAATTCGAAGGTCCGTCAGCCGCGTATTTCGCCGCGATCGACAATGGCCATTTCAGCGACGAAAATCTGTCGGTGACAATCGAAGCAGGCGCGGGATCGGTTCAAACAATCCCGAAAATCGCCACGGGCGCATTTCCGATCGGCTTTGGCGACATCAATTCCGTTATCAAATTCCTTGATCAAAACCCCGGCGCACCGGTTACGGCAGTGATGATGGTTTATGACAAACCTCCATTTGCCATCGTTGGCCGTAAAAGCCAGGGCGTGTCGGAACCCAAGGACCTGGAAGGCAAGGTGCTCGGGGCGCCGCCGCCTGATGGCGCCTGGGCACAATTCCCGGTCTTCGCCAAGGAGACCGGGATCGATCCGTCCGCCGTGACCATCGAACCCGTCGGCTTCCCGACACGCGAGCCGATGTTGGCGGAAGGAAATGTCGATGCGATCACTGGTTTTTCGTTTTCGTCGGTCGTGAACCTCGGGCGTCTTGGTGTTGAGGCGGATGACATTTCAAATATCTTGATGGCGGATCACGGGCTTGAACTCTATGGCAACGCGATCCTTGTCAACACGGACTGGGCGGCGGCAAACGGCGATGCTGTTCGCGGCTTTCTGCGCGCGGTCGCGGCAGGGTGGCAGGATGTGATCAATGATCCGGCCGCCGGCATCGACTCGCTTGTCGAGCGTAACCCGGCCGCCGACAAGGCGCTGGAACAAGAGCGACTGCAAATGGCGATCGACCAGAATGTCCTGACCGACTACGTGAAGACCAACGGCATGGGCGGCATCGACGCGGCGCGCATGGAAAAGGCCATCGCCCAATTGGGTGAGACGTATGACTTCCAAAACACGCCGGACGCATCGCTCTATTTCACTGACGCCTACCTGCCTGACGGCGGCTTTGCGCTTGAGTAAGTAAATATGGCGCGGGTCTGACATGGGACCCGCGCCACACTTTCCATGACTGATCCCCTCATCAACATCAAAGACGTCCATCTTGCTTATGCGACCGACACGGGACCGCTCGCGGTTCTGGATGGTCTGAACGTGTCAGTGCGCGAGGGCGGCTTTGTCGCCGTTGTCGGACCATCCGGTTGTGGCAAGTCCACGCTGACGCGCCTGATCGCGGGGCTTATGAAACCGGACAGCGGCGAGGTTTGGCTGCACGGCGATCGTGTGAAATCGCCACGGTCAACCGTTGGCATGGCCTTCCAGAACCCCGTGTTGCTGGAGTGGCGGACGATCTTGAAAAACGTCCTTTTGCCGCTGGAAATCGTGCCGACAAACATGACGAAACTCGAACAAGAAGTACGCGCGCGCCACCTGCTCGAACTCGTGGGTTTGCAAGGTTTCGAAGACAAGCGCCCGTCAGAGCTTTCGGGCGGCATGCGCCAGCGTGCCTCGCTGTGTCGGTCCCTCATCCACAAACCCGAGGTGCTGATCCTGGACGAACCCTTCGGCGCGCTGGATGCATTCACCCGTGAAGATCTCTGGCAAACGATGCACAGGCTCAAGGCCGAGGAGCCGTTCACCGGTGTTCTCATCACCCACGATCTGCGCGAGGCGATTTTCCTGGCAGACCAGGTTGTCGTACTGTCTGGCCGTCCCGCCAAAACGCAATACGTGATGGAAATCCCGCGCGACGGCTTGCCCGAGCTTGATGATCTCTACACGCCCGACGCATCCGAGCAGCTCAACGTCCTCCGACATCAGATCGAAGTCGCGCAGGGCCGTGTGCCCGCCGCCGAGGCCGAAACATGACTTTCCGCAAGATCGCCGTCCCCATCGTCGCCATGATCGCGTTTCTGGTCCTGTGGGAGGTACTGGTGTGGATCAATGGCTGGCCGAATTACATCATGGCCTCGCCCTCGGACCTGCCAGCCGCCTACGCCAAATTTTGGAACCTGTTCCTGGTTATGGGATGGCAAACGTTGTGGCGGACGGTGGTCGGATTGCTCCTCGCAATCGCATTCGGTGTGTTCGTCGGTATGATCATGGGCTTTTCGCGCACCATGCGCGATGCGCTTTATCCGTTATTGGTCGGCTTCAATGCCGTTCCCAAGGCGACCGTGGTCCCCATCGTTGCTTTGCTGTTCGTCGGCGCGCATGATTTCAACACGATCCTGATCGCCTTCATGATTTCGTTCTTTCCCATTGCCGTTTCGGTGTCGATTGGCCTGTCCACGCTGGAACCGGAATACCGCGATATCTTGCGGTCACTGGGGGCGAGCCAAGCAACGATCTTCTGGAAGATCGCTCTGCCCAAAACACTGCCGGAGTTTTTTGGCGCATTGAAAGTCGCCGTGACACTGGCCTTCATCGGCACCAATCTCATGGAGATCGTGTCACCTCATGGTCGCGGCCTCGGTGCCCTTTTCGACAGCGGCAAGACCAACTCGGACTATCCCCTGATGTTCGCCGTCCTCATCGCGCTCGCAGCCCTTGGTATTGTTCTCTACTATTTTGTCGTGGCGCTCGAGAAAGTCTTCGCAGGTTGGGCCGAGCGACCGGCCACATAGTCAAGAAGACGCAAGGTCTGGCGCCTATCGGGAAAGCATGCGGACACCAAGCGCTTCTCGCGTCGCTCCAAAAGTCGAGCGCCAATATGTGGATACTGAATCCTGGGCAGTCCGGGCGGAAATGACCCGAAAAAATCACCGGGATAACTCGCCTCTGCAATCCGAATTGCACGACCGTGGTCGCTACACCATTTCGCCCTTCGGCCCGGGCGCCGCAGCAAGAAGGGCGCGGGTGTAGCTGTGTGCGGGGTTGGCAAAAACCTTTGCTGTTGGGCCTTGCTCCACCACCTCACCCTTCTGCATTACCATGATCCGGTCGCAGATTTGCGCCGCGACGCGCAAGTCGTGCGTGATGAAGAGCATCGCCAGCTCAAAGCGTTTGCGCACTTCGTCCAATAGGTCGAGCACCTGCGCTTGTACGGACACATCAAGCGCAGAAACGGCCTCGTCGGCCACGAGGATCGCGGGTTCCATCGCCAGCGCCCGTGCAATGCAAATCCTTTGCCGCTGCCCGCCCGAGAACTGATGCGGGAATCGCTCGAGCGCGTCAGATGAAAGGCCGACAACCTGCATCAGTTCTGCGGCCCGCGCCCGCGCGTCGGCCGCAGGCAGACCGAAATTCACGGGGCCTTCAACGATGCTCTGGCCCACGGTGCGGCGCGGGTTGAGCGAGCGGTATGGGTCCTGAAACACGATCTGAATGTCGCGCCGGTGCGGGCGCAGCTGGCCTTCGCTAAGGCTTGCGATGTTCTCGCCATCAATCAGCACCTCGCCCGAGCTTGGATCGATGAGCCGCATCACGCAGCGCGCCACGGTGGACTTGCCCGAGCCGCTTTCGCCCACGACCCCCAGGGTTTCGCCACGTCGCACAACCAGATCCACATCCCGCGCCGCACGTACCACGCGCCCGCCACCGAAGACACCTTCACTCCCGTATGTCTTGACGAGGTCTTTTGTCTCCAGCGCGCTGTCTCCGTTTACGATTGGCCGTTCGGGCGGCGTCATCGACGGCACCGCCGCGATGAGCTTCTGCGTATAGGCGTCCTGCGGCGCACCGAGCACTTCGGCAACGGTGCCTTGCTCGACCACTCGCCCGTGTTTCATCACCGCCACATTGTCCGCGATCTCGGCCACCACGCCAAAATCATGGGTGATGAAAAGCACTGCCATGCCCTTGCGACGCTGGATGTCCTTGATCAGCGCGAGGATCTGCGCCTGGGTCGTGACGTCGAGCGCGGTGGTCGGCTCGTCCGCGATCAGCAGCTGCGGCTCCAGCGCCAGCGCCATCGCGATCATGATCCGCTGCCGCTGGCCCCCCGAAAGCTGGTGCGGGTAGGACCGATACATCTTTTCGGGCTCGGGCAGGTTCACGTCCTGCATGGCCTCGATGGCGCGAGAGCGGCGCTCGCTCGCACTCATAGCGGTATGGATCTCCAGCATCTCGGTGATCTGGTCGCCTACGCGCAGGACCGGGTTGAGCGCGGTCATCGGCTCCTGGAAGATCATCGCCATTTTCTCACCGCGCAGCTTGCGCAGGCGCGCGTCGCTGACGGTCAGCAGGTCCTCGCCATTCAAATAGATCTGGCCCGCCACCGGGGTCAGCGCGCGCCGGTCTGCAAGCCCCATGACGGAAAATGCGGTCACCGATTTGCCCGACCCGCTTTCGCCGACCACGCACAGGATTTCGCCTGCATCGATCGACAGCGAGATCTCTTCGACCGCATGTGCCCTGTCCGCACCCGCGGGCAACGCCACTGTCAGGCCTTGAACCTCCAGCACCGGTGCCATCAGCGCATGCTCTTCGCGATGCGCGGGTCGAGCGTATCACGCAACCCGTCGCCAATGACATTAACCGCCAGCACAGTCAGCGCCAGGCAGATACCTGGGAAGAAGATGATCCACGGCGTCAGCTGAAAGAATGTGCGCCCCTCGGACATGATATTGCCCCAGGACGGGATCTCGGGCGGGATGCCGGCGCCGAGAAAGCCGAGGATCGATTCGATCAACATCGCCGAGCCGCAGATATATGTCGCCTGCACGATCAGTGGTGCGATCGTGTTGGGCAGCACGTGGCGCACCAGGATGGTCGGCACGCGCGTGCCGGCGGCGATCGCAGCCTCGACATAAGGCTCTTCCCGCACGGTCAGGACGATCGATCGCACCAGCCGCACCACACGCGGGATTTCAGGGATCACGATCGCGATCACAACCGTGGTCAGCGTCGCGCCCGACAAGGAAATCAGCGCGATGGCCAAGAGGATCGCCGGAATCGACATCAGCCCATCCATGAACCGCATGATCAGCGCATCCATCAGCCGGATATAGCCTGCCACAAGCCCCAGAAAGAGCCCGAGCGCGACGGCGATCACGGCCACGAAGAGCCCCACGATCAACGACACCTGCGCGCCGTTGATGACGCGCGAGAAAACGTCGCGCCCCAGCATGTCGGTGCCAAAAAGCCCTGCCTCGCCGGGTGGCTTCAACCGGTTGATCGGGTTCAGCGCGGTCGGATCGGCCACAAAGAACGGGCCAAAGGCCGCCAGCAGCGCGATGAAAAGCAGCACCGCGCCACCCCAGAACACGCCGCGATTGGCCAATGCCACACGCCATGTGCCCGGGTCTTTCGCGGTGGTCGGGGCGGTTACAACATCGGTCATCAGTAGCGGATCCGCGGGTCGAGCAGCGTGTAGCTCAGGTCAATCAACAGGTTGATAAAGATGTAGACGAAGCTGAAGAACAGGATCAGCCCCTGGATGATCGGGTAGTCACGCGCCAGCACAGCGTCGAGCACCAGACGTCCGAGGCCGGGGATGTTGAACACGCTTTCAGTCACCACAACGCCCCCGATCAGCAGTGCAATGCCGATACCGATCACAGTCACAACGGGCACAGCAGCGTTGCGAAGCGCATGGCGGGTCAGGATCTTGAATTCAGTCTGGCCTTTCGCGCGGGCGGTGCGGATGTAGTCCTCCTCGAGCACCTCGATCACCGAGGCGCGGGTCATCCGCGCGATCAGCGCGATGAAAATGACCGAGAGCGTCAGTGAGGGCAGGGTGATGTGGTAGAAAAACGGCCCCAGCCCGTCGACAAAAGGCGACTTGTACCCCTGCACCGGGAGGATCTGCAGCGTCATCGAAAAGGTATAGATCAGGATGTAGCCCAAGACGAAGACGGGAACCGAAAACCCGCTAACCGAAAAGAGCATTACAAAACGATCCACCAACGACCCCGCGCGAAACGCCGCAAGCGTGCCAAGGGGAACAGCCACGAGCACCGCAAAACTGATGGTGGTGAGCGCAAGCAGCATCGTGGGCTCAATGCGCTGACCGATGAGCTCGGTGACCGGCTTGCCCGAGAAGATCGAGGTGCCCAGATCGCCTTGCGCAAGCGAGGCCACCCATCGGAAGAATTGCACGACGATCGGATCGGCCAGTCCAAGCTGCTCGCGAATGCGCTCGACATCCTCGGCGGTGGCATAGTCACCCGCGATCACCGAAGCCGGGTCGCCAGGCGCCAGACGCAGCATCAGAAAGACAAACAGCGCCACCAACACCATCACCGGTATTGTCGATAGCACACGCATAACGATGTAGCGCGCCACATGACCCCCGTTTTTCTTCAGCTCAAGGATAGTTCAAAGCCGCGGCGCGGGAACGAACCCGCGCCACGATCATGTCATAGGTTTGGGATCACTCGACAGAAATATTCCAGAAGAACTGAACCGGCGACTTGATTAAGCCCTGAACGTTGTTGCGGTAGGCAACCGGCGTAAAGAACTGACCAAGCTGACCGGAGGCACCAATTGCCCAGAGCCGCTCCTGCGCCTTCTTGCCGGCCGCGAGCTTGTCTTCCGGAGTCGCCGCCACGGCAAAATCCGCGCGCGCCTTTTCCAGCTCGACATCTTCGGCCCAGCCGAACCACCCGGCATCCGGATCACCGGAGAAGGCAATCGCCATCGGGTCGATCACATCAGCTCCGATCCACCAGGTGTGGAACATGTTCCAGCCGCCATCCGCGACGGGATCTCGCAGCGCGCGGCGCGAGGTCAGGGTCGACCAGTCCATCGCCTGGACTTCTACTTCAAAGCCCACATTCCGCAGCTTTTCCGCCGTGATCAGAGAGAAGGCGGAAAGGATCGGAATATCGGTCGGCTGCATGATCACGACCGGCGTCCCATCGTAACCTGAGGCGCTCAGCGCGTCCTTGGCCTTGTCGACATCGCCCGCCGACATCACGTCCGAGCCGACATCGTTATCGAGCGGCGTGCCGCATGGGAAGACCGAATAACAGGTCTTCCAAAAGGCCGGATCGCCCACGGCACCTGCCATGTAATCCTCTTGCTTCATGGCCATCATCGCCGCGCGACGCACTTCGGCGTTGTCAAAGGGCGGAAGCAGGTGGTTGAACCGCGCAAAACCGATATTGCCCAGCGGGTCGTTGACCTCGACCGTAACATCCGGGTTCGCTTCGAGGATCGGCGCCAGATCGTTGGCCGGGGCCTCAAAGAAATCTACCTCTCCGGCCATCACCGCGTTCATCGCCGTGGTCTGGTCGGGGAAGTAGGTCCAGACGACCTTGTCGACCTTGGCCAGCTTGCCGCCGGAAGCGGCCGAGACCGGCTCTTCCCGAGGCACGTAGTCTTCGAACTTGGTGTAAACGACGGTGCTGCCGGGTACCCACTGGTCTTCCTGAAAGACAAACGGCCCAGACCCAGTGAAGTCCGTGATCTGTTCAAACGGGTCCGTGGCGGCCACGCGCGCGGGCATGATGAACGGCACGTTCGAGGAGATCTTGCCGATGGATTCCAGCACCAGACCGTAAGGATTGGCGAGCGAAAGCACGACAGTTTTGTCGTCGGATGCCTCAAGGCTTTCGGTATTGGCAAAAAGCTGTTGGCCCATGCCATCACGCTTGCCCCAGCGTTCCAACGAGGCAACCACATCCGTGGCCGTAACGGGCGCGCCGTCATGGAACATTAACCCGTCACGCAACACGAAGGTCCATGTCAGCCCGTCTTCCGATGTCGTCCAGGTGTCCACCATCTGGGGTTGCGGCTTAAAGTCTTCGTCCATCGCGAAAAGCGTGTCGTAGATCATGTAGCCGTGGTTGCGGGTGATGTACGCAGTCGTCCAGATTGGATCCAGGTTCTTTAGATCTGCATGCGGGATAACCCGCAGGACTTTTTCGGCCAGTGCCGCCCCGGGCAGCGCGCTCAGCGCAACCGGCAATGCCAGAACCGCGGCAAGCCAGGTGCGGCGCGTCGTAAGACCAAACATATTTCGTCTCCCTATTGTTGCTTATGGACTTCTACGCTTACGTTGCGTCAGTCAGACACGGGCTTGCTCGGGAGTCAATTCCCGGACCATCGCGCGCCGGGTAACGCGCGACAGAGCCTGCAATTTCAGCATCCCGAACGAGGGGACATAGATGATCAAGGTTTTTCGCGCGGCAAAGATCATTACGATGGATCCGAACCGGCCACAGGCAACACATGTCGCGGTCCGCGACGGTCGCGTCCTTGCGGTAGGTGATGCGGATTGCGCTGAACCTTGGGGGCCGGCGGAGCACGAAGATCGGTTTGCGGACCATGTCATCCTGCCCGGCCTGATTGAGGCCCACGCCCATGTCATGGCGGGCGGCATCTGGGACTACACCTATTGCGGCCACTACGCACGCACCGCGCCAGACGGCGTGATCTGGGACGGTGTGGGCGACTATGACGCGGTGATCTCGCGGCTGCGCGAGGTGGCGTCGCGCACGCCCAAGGGTGACCCGATCATCGGATGGGGAATCGAGCCCAGCTTTCTCGATGGGCGGCGGCTCGACAAAGGCCATCTGGATCACGTCTCGACCGAGCACCCGGTCGTTGTCGCGCATTCGAATTTTCACGTTATGGCCGCGAACAGTGCTGCGCTGGCTCTGGCCGGATTTGATGCTGGCACGAACATAGAAGGCGTGATCAAAGGCCCTGATGGCGCGCCTTCGGGCGAGCTGCAGGAGTTTGCCGCGATGCGCCCGGTAGTCGATGCCACCGGGTTCGACTTTCTGAACATGTCGACAGAACGCAGCTTGCGCGCCTATGGTCAGATCGCCCGCCTCTGCGGCGTCACCACCGTGGCCGATCTGCTGTCAAACCTCGTCGAGAACGAGGTTGCGATGGTGGAGCACGTGGTGAACGACCCGGCCTTCCCTGCACGCTATGTGCCGGTGATGAACGCCATGTCCGGTGACCCCGAGGCCGAGGCGGCGCGTGCGCGCGCGCTACGCGCGCGGTCCACCGACAAGCTCTCGCTGGGGCGCGCGAAGCTCTTCACCGATGGCGCGATTCAGGGGTACACCGCCAAGCTCAAATGGCCTGGCTACCTGACGGGCACGGATCACGGCATCTGGAATATGGAGGAAGACCACTATCGCGCCGCGGTCGAAGCGCTGCACCGCGCGGGCGTCAAGACCCATATCCACACCAATGGCGACGCGGCTTCCGAGTTCGCAATCGATGTCTACGAAGAGGTGATGCTCAAGTATCCCAATCCCGACCTGCGGCACACGCTTGAGCATGTGCAGCTTGCAACGCGCGACCAGTTCAAACGAATGCGCGCGCTTGGGCTGACCTGCAACATATTCGGCAACCACATCCACTATTTCGGCGATATCCACTGGACCAGGACACTGGGACCCGATCGCGCAAGCCGGATGAATGCCTGCAGGGACGCCGTTGAAATCTTCGACGGCGATTTCGCCATCCACTCCGACGCGCCGATCACACCAATGGCACCGCTGGTCACGGCCTGGGCCGCCGTGAACCGGGTGACGGCGGGCGGGCGCGTGCTCGGCACCTCGCAACAGATAACCGTTCCGCAGGCGCTCCACTGCATCACGTTGGGGGCGGCGCATGTGCTCAAGCTCGACCATGTTGTGGGGTCGATCCAAACAGGCAAATTCGCGGATTTCTGCGTGCTGGCAGAAGATCCCCTGGCGATCGATCCGATGGCACTGCGAGACGTTGGCATCGTTGCAACAGTCCTTGGCGGAGAGGTGACGGCATGACACGTGTTGCAGTTGCGGGGTTTCAGCACGAGACAAACACTTTCGCCCCGTTCCCGACGACATTGGCGAACTTCGAGGCCGGCGGCGCCTGGCCCGCGCTGACACGTGGCGCGGCTTTACCCGGAGCGATGACCGGGTTGAACCTGCCACTCGCGGGCTTTCTCGCGGCCTGCGTCCATGAGGTCGTACCGATCCTTTGGTGTGCGGCCGAGCCGGGTGGCTATGTTGACGAGGGCACGTTCGAGACCATTGTCGAGGAAATCCTGGCGGGTATTCGCGCCGCCAATGCGGACGCGGTCTATCTGGACCTTCACGGGGCGATGGTGACCCGCAAGCATGACGATGCCGAAGCCGAAATCCTCGCTCGGGTGCGCCATGCCATTGGTCCGGATGCGCAACTTGTGGCAAGCTTTGACTTGCATGCAAACCTCTCCCGTCGGATCTCGGACCTTGCCGATGCGGTGACGCTTTACCGAACATACCCGCATACCGACCTTGCTGAAACCGGCGCGCGTGCCGCCGCGCTCTTGGACGCGCTGAGGACCGGCCCGCTCGCCAAGGCCTATGCGCAGGTCGACCTGCTGGTTCCGATCACGGCGCAATCCACGGAATTCGAACCCGGACGCGGTCTCTATACGTCGCTAACGAACCTGGATGTCCTGTCGGCCGATATCGCGATGGGCTTTCCGCCGGCAGACATTCCCGATTGCGGGCCAAGCATTTTTGCTCATGACCCCGACCCTGCCAAGGCACAGGCGGCTGTCGAACGTATTGCCGCCGACTTCATCGTGGCAACGCCGCAGTTTGATGCGCGGCTTGAACCTGCCGAAGCTTGTGTTGCGCGTGCATTGACTTTGCCGGGCCCGGTGGTCATCGCCGATCCGCAGGACAATCCCGGCGCGGGTGGCACCGGTGACACGACTGGTCTGTTGCGCGCTCTGATTTCGCAAAAGGCACCCGATGCGGTGCTGTCGATGCTCTATGATCCCGAAACGGCAGCGCAGGCGCACAAAGCCGGACACGGCGCTGAGATCGAGGTCAGCCTCGGCGGTGCTTTCTCAATGTACTCGCAGCCGATCGTCACGCGGGCGCGCGTCGAACAACTCTCGGACGGGGTGTTCGATTTCTCCGGCCCGATGTTTGGCGGCGCAAGGGCGCATCTTGGGCCGACGGCGCGACTGCGCCTGCTGGGCACTGGCGTTACTGTTGTGGTCGGCAGTCGGCGCGCGCAAAACGCAGATCAAGAGATGTTCCGCGTTGTCGGGATCGAGCCCGCCGATCACGGCATCATCTGCGTCAAATCCGGCGTGCATTTCATGGCTGACTACCTGCGGGTAACGGACCGAATTCTGTTCGCTGAATCTCCGGGTGCCAATCCGTGCCATTTGGAAGAGCTTGAGTACCAAAAGCTCAGGCCCGGTGTTCAGTTATGCGGGTGATCCGCCACCTGACGGCAATCAGCCATGGCTTGCCGCTGTGACAGCACTGCGCAACTGCACGCCGTCCCGACCCGGCGGTGCACCGAACATCCGACGGTATTCGCGACTGAATTGTGACGGACTCTCATAGCCGATGGCGAAACCGACCTGCGCGACATCGACCCCTTCCGACAAGAGCATCCGCCTGGCTTCCTGAAGACGCAGGCTTTTCTGGAATTGCACGGGCGTCATGGCCGTTGCGGCCTTGAATTGCCGGTGAAAGGTCGCCGGGCTCATCCCGGCGAGCATCGCCAGATGGGGCACGCTGAGCGCCTCGGCGAAGTTTTCCCGTACCCAGGCAATCGACTTGCCGATGCGGGCGACGCGGCTGTCGGCGAGACCGACCTGACACAGCAGACCGGCTTGTGGACCATTCAGAAGTTGCCAAACGATCTCGCGCTGTATCATCGGTGCGAGAACCGGGACGTCGCGCGGACGCCTGGCCAATCTCAAGAGCCTTTCAAGCGGTTCCACCAGTTCGCCAGCAAAGGGATGAACGGCGAGCGCCTCAGACGTTGCTTCGGCGACTGCGGTTGCGGGCGGGTGGTCAAGAAGCAACTCGGCCACGATCACGGGATCAATGCTGACGATGATCGCCGCGTAAGGATGCGATTTTGAGGCCGTGATGATCTCTGCACGCACCGGCACATCCAGTGAGGCAATCAGGCATTTTCCGGCGTCGTAGCGATAGGTCCTGTGCCCCACTCGACTGACCTTGGCACCCTGCAGGATCACGCAGAGCGAAGGTTGATAAACACCGTGGATCGGACCCGTCGGTTGTTCAGCTACGGCAAGGAAAACGCCTGGAAGAGGGGTTTCTCGGCCATGTAGCCGCCAAAGATCCAGTGCGAGACTTGTCAATGTTTCGAGATGCGGTTTCGCCATATCGCCACTCTATCGGTTCGCTCGGGGGAGAACAGACCAAAGCACGGGGATTGAGAGGATCGGGCAAGCATTCGAGAGGATTGGCGTGGCGTGTCCTTGCAGTCGGACCGCATATCCTTGGCACGCCCCGGCCGCATTGGCCCGGCACACTCAGCGAAGGAAAATTATCATGCGGTACAATCGCCTCGGTCCGAGCGGTCTCTTTGTCTCGGAACTATGCCTCGGCACCATGACGTTCGGCGGATCAGACGATATGTGGGGCCAAATCGGAAAACTCCAGCAAGCCGAAGCGGACGGCCTGCTGAAGACAGCGCTGGATGCGGGCATCAACTTCATCGATACCGCAAATATATACGCGACTGGCAAAAGCGAAGAGATCCTTGGGCACGCGCTCAGGAACGTTAGTGTTGCGCGCGAAGATGTCGTGATCGCGACCAAGGTCCATGGCCCGATGGGTGAAGGGCCGAATGCGCGCGGGTCATCACGCGGGCATATTCTGGATCAGGCCAAGGCGAGCCTGAAACGGCTGCAGCTTGATCACATCGACCTCTACCAGATCCACGGATTTGACCCGGCTACACCCATGGTCGAGACGCTTGAAGCTCTGGACACGCTGGTCCGGCACGGTCACGTCCGCTACATTGGCCTGTCGAATTGGGCGGCTTGGCAGATCGTCAAGGCTGTCGGGATCACCCAGGCGCGACAGCTTGCTCCAATCGTGTCGCTGCAGGCCTATTACAGTGTTGCCGGTCGCGATCTGGAACGCGAACTTGCTCCGATGCTGGCGACCGAAAACATTGGCCTGATGGTCTGGAGCCCGCTCGCCGGAGGGTTTCTCTCCGGCAAGTTTGACCGCGAGGGCAAGACCGCAGAAGGCCGGCGTGTGAACTTCGACTTCCCGCCCATCGACAAAGACCGCGCCTATGACGCAATCGATGTGATGCGGACCATCGCGGCGGACAAAGGCCACTCGGTTCCGCAGGTTGCTCTGGCCTGGTTGTTGCACCAGAAGGTGGTGACGAGCGTCATACTGGGAGCAAAGCGCGTGGAGCAGCTTACCGACAACATTGGCGCGGCCGATGTCACCCTGTCATCCGATGACATTGCGGCGCTCGACGCAGCGACGCAGCTTTCGCCCGAGTATCCAGGCTGGATGCTCAAGCGGCAAGGCGAATACCGGGCGCACATGCTTCAGTCGCAATAGCCAACGCAGCGGGCCGCACTGTGGTCCGCGCAACCCTTGTCTTGGAAAACAGGTGCCACGGAAATCCGGTACCCTTTTTTTGGGAACCTATCGCCGTGGGCTGGCTGACGGCCGTGACCTCACTGGCGGGTCATCGTAATCGCGCGCCCATAAGCTGAAATTTGATTTCCACGCACTGGCCGCACTAGAATTGGGTCCTGCCGTCAGGCCAAGGACGAAAACATCAGGGAGGACGCCATGTGCCAGGTATTTGCGGGCCAAGCTTCAGAGCGTTATGCCAGCACCACACGAAGTCTGCGTTTGAACGGTCAGAGCACGAGCATTCGATTGGAGAATGCGTTCTGGCAAGTAATTGACCAAATTGCGGAAAACGACGGAGTCACGACACCGGTCTTTATCTCGACATTGCATTCTGAAGTGTTGGAGATACAGGGTGAGCCGGAAAACTTCACCTCGCTTTTGCGGTGCGCGTGCTTGAAGTTCATGGAGCTTTCGGCGACCTCCGAACCGGACGTCATCGCGGCGGCATAGCACCCACCGTCAGGCGACAGGGAAACTTCGCAGGTAGTAAGCCCATACTACCCTGACCCATATGCGCTGCGGCTAGGCTGCTCCCATCAATCAAATCGGGAGTGGTGACGATGGCCAAGAGCATTCACTCAATGATCCGCGTGCTGGACGAGGCGCGGTCGGTGGCGTTCTATGAAAAGGCGTTTGGGTTGTCCGTCGCGGATCGACTGGATTTCCCTGACTTCACGCTTGTCTATCTAAGCAATGCCGAGACCGAGTTCGAGGTCGAGCTGACCATCAACAAGTCCCGTACGGAACCCTATGACCTTGGCGACGGTTATGGGCATCTGGCTGTCTCGGTCGACGATCTGGCGGCGGAACACGCGCGGTTCGAGGCCGCGGGCCTGGCCCCTCGTAAGCTTGTGGAATTCGCGCCCGCCGGCGAGCTCGTCGCGCGGTTTTTCTTTGTTGCCGATCCGGACGGCTACCAGATCGAAGTGCTCGAACGCGGAGGGCGCTTCAAATAACCGAAAGTTTGGGAGGACTTCATATGAACAAGATAGACAGTCCAAAGGGGCTGACGCGGCGCGACCTGCTGTCGCGAACAACCGCATTGGGGGCATCCTTTGCCGTCGGCGCGGGTTTTCTCGCCGCAAGTAATGGGGCCTGGGCCATGGAGACCAGCGCGCTCAAGCCCGAGACCTTCGCGACACTCGTGCAGATGGCACGGGATATCTATCCGCATGACAAGGTTGGCGACGAATACTATGTCATCGCCGTCAAAGGATATGACACTGCCGAGGCCGCGTCCGGGATCGAAGCCGGCATTGCCGCATTGGACGCGGCAGCCCAAGGCAAAGGGTTCGCAAGCTACCTTGACACCGGCTGGGAACGCGATCGTGTCGACATTCTGCGGGGCATGGAGGACAGCGCGTTCTTCCAGCAGATCCGCGGCGGCCTTGTGACCGGGCTCTACAATCAAAAGGCCGTTTGGCCAATCTTTGGCTACGAAGGTTCTTCCTTTGAATTCGGTGGCTACATCGAACGTGGCTTTGACGACATCAACTGGCTTTAAGGGGAGATGGCACCATGACGGCACCTTTTGATCTTTCCGACGACACTGTTGTGGTCGTGATTGGCACCGGCGCAGGCGGCGGTGTGCTGGCAAACGAACTCGCACAGAAAGGCGTGAGCGTTGTCGCGCTCGAAGCGGGTGGGCGGCACTTGCCCGAAGACTTCGTCAACGACGAATGGGAGAGCTTTGGGCAACTGGCCTGGCTTGACGCGCGCACGACAAGCGGGGACTGGCGCGTCGCCAAGGATTTCTCGGGGCTCCCCGCCTGGATCGTGAAATCGGTCGGTGGCACGACCCAGCACTGGGCCGGTGCGTCGCTGCGGTTCCAGGAGCACGAATGGAAGGCGGCCACGACCTATGGCAACGTGCAAGGCGCGTCGCTTTTGGACTGGCCGATTGACGCAACCGAGATGGATCCATGGTACGCGAAAGCAGAAGACAAGCTGGGCGTGACCCGTACCGGCGATCGCCCTGGCCTGCCGGGTAACAACAATTACAAAGTGTTTGAAGCGGGTGCCAAGGCGCTTGGCTACAAGGATGTCCACACCGGGCGCATGGCCATCAATTCGGACGAAACCCGCGACCGATTGATGTGCCAGCAGACTGGCTTCTGCTTTCAAGGGTGCAAATGGGGCGCCAAATGGTCGGCCGGTTATGTCGATATCCCGCAGGGCGAGGCCACCGGTAATCTTGAAGTGCGCCCGCAATCCCATGTCGCGCGCATTCTCCATGGCGACAGCGGCAAGGTGACCGGCGTCGAGTATTTTGATGCCGAGGGCAATCTGCAGATGCAAAAGGCCCGCGTGGTCTGCGTTGCAGGTAACTCGTTTGAATCTCCGCGCCTTTTGATGAACTCCGCGTCATCGATGTTCCCGGATGGGCTGGCGAACAGCTCGGGCCAGGTCGGACGAAACTATATGCGGCACATGACCGGATCGGTCTATGCGGTGTTTGACAAGCCGGTGCGGTTCTGGCGCGGGACAACGATGGCCGGGATCATCACCGATGAGGCACGGCATGACCCGTCGCGCGGCTTTGTCGGCGGTTACGAGTTGGAGACGCTGGCGCTTGGGTTGCCGTTCATGGCGGCCTTCCTTGACCCCGGAGCGTGGGGTCGCGAATTCACGGCTGCGTTGGATCACTACGAAAACATGGCGGGCATGTGGATCGTTGGTGAGGACATGCCACAGGAAACCAACCGCGTGACGTTGAACCACGATGTCAAAGACCAATTCGGTCTGCCGGTGGCCAATGTGCATTTTGATGACCATCCAAACGACATCGCGATGAGGAACCACGCTTACAAGCAAGGTGCGGCGGTCTACGACGCCGTCGGCGCGACGCGCACCTTTCCGACGCCGCCTTACCCGTCGACGCACAACCTGGGAACCAACCGGATGTCGGAAAACCCGCGGGATGGCGTGGTCAATAAATGGGGTCAAACCCACGACGTCGCGAACCTGTTCATCTCCGACGGGTCGGTCTTCACAACCGGAGCAGCAGAGAACCCCACGCTCACCATCGTCGCCCTTGCCATTCGTCAGGCCGATCACCTGGCAAGCGAGCTGTCAAAAGGGAACCTTTGAACCGCGTTGCGGCGCCATGACCTGGCGCCGCAGACCGTTTTCACAGCGGCTGTTACCCGGGGCAAATTCGTACGCAGACCCGTTTCAGAAGCATTTAGCGATCAAATCCCAAGCGGCGCAGATTGCCCGCTAAGGGCGATTGCGGCGATTACTTGGGAACCAGAACCCCATCGACGACGTGGATCACACCGTTCGACTGGTTCACGTCGGCGATGGTCACTTTGGCTGCGTTGCCGTTTTCATCGTAGACATACAGCGAGTTGCCGCGCACCTGGGCCGACAGCGCGTCGCCCGACAGGGTTTCAAGATGCACGAACCCATCCGAGTTTGCACGCGCCTGCGCCGCCAGATCGGGGCCCGACAGCTTGCCGGCGATGACATGGGCGGTCAGCACCTTGGTCAGCGAGTCCTTGTTTTCAGGCTTCAAGAGCGTCTCCACGGTCCCGTCCGGCAGTGCGGCAAAAGCGTCATTGACAGGGGCGAACACCGTGAAGGGGCCGTCGCTCATGAGCGCATCGACAAGACCGGCCGCCTTGACTGCGGCCACCAAAGTGGTGTGGTCGGCCGAGTTAACGGCGTTTTCGATGATATTCTTGTCCGCAAACATCGGTGCACCACCCACATCGGGGTTGGCGGCAAATGAGGTCGTTGCGCTCAGGACAAGGGCAAAGACTGCGGCGGTGGATTTGAGGTGAAGCATGGATAACCTTTCTCTCGGTGTGGGTGCCCCATCCGGGACTGCGAGGAGAAACGGAAAGATCGCCCAATAAGTTTCACTGGCGTTCGGATTTAGGTGCTAGGTTCTGGACCCATTAAATTTGTTGCTGCTGTCTCGGTTGCATGATTCAAGCCCCTGAGTTTCAGAGGTGTATCATGAGCAATCTATTCTGGCTGA
>JBCCVT010000016.1:0-21811 GCA_039195015.1 Pseudomonadota bacterium | reverse complement strand
GCCCCCGGACCACAAACTGTTGCACAATTTCCAAGTGCAAAAAAAACTATTTCTTGGGGCCCCCTGGGGGCCCACTTTTTTTGTTTTTATCGTTGCGCCTTGGGGTACCCCACCAGCCGGGGGCTGCGCCCCCGGACCCCCGGCTATTGGAGCAGCTTTTTGATTGGCCGTCCAAAACAGACCGCGCGCGATACGACCGTGTTTTGAAGCGATCTTATCGCTGTATCAGTGACCGCCGAGCACGCCGGTGCGCACTGAATAGTTCACCGCGAGCCCGTAGTCGGGGTCATCGTCGCTGTCGACCATCAAATGACCCGCACGGCTGAGCAGTTGGTGGCAATCGCGGCTGAGGTGGCGCAACTGGATCCGTTTGCCGGCGGCTTCATATTTCTGCGCCACGGCCTCGATTGCCTGCAGGGCGGACTGGTCCACCACGCGGCTGTCCGCGAAATCCACGATCACAGCCGAAGGGTCTCTCCCGGGATCAAAGAGTTCCGCGAACCCATCCGCGGACCCAAAAAACAGTGGTCCCTGCACTTCGTAAACCTTCGCGCCTTCGGGCGTGACATGCACCTTGGCATAGATCCGTTTCGCGTTGTTCCACGCATAGGCCAGCGCCGAGACGATCACGCCCACGACCACTGCGACCGCGAGGTCCTCCATCACCGTCACGACTGTGACCAGCACGATAACGAACGCGTCCGTGATCGGAACTTTGCGCATGATCTTGAACGAACTCCACGCAAAGGTGCCAATCACAACCATGAACATCACACCAACCAGCGCAGCGAGCGGGATCTGTTCAATCATCGGCGCGCCGACAAGGATAAAGAGCAGCAAGAAAACGGCCGCCGCAACACCGGCGATCCGGGTCCGCCCGCCAGACTTAACGTTGATCATCGACTGACCGATCATCGCGCAGCCTCCCATCCCGCCAAAAAAGCCGGTCACTGTATTGGCCACACCCTGCGCGACACATTCCTGGCTCGCGCCGCCGCGCTTGCCGGTCATCTCGCCAACAAGGTTCAGGGTCAGCAGGCTTTCGATCAGACCGATGGCGGCGAGGATCACCGAGTAGGGAAGGACGATCTGCAGAGTTTCCCACGTGAAAGGGGCCAGTGCCGTGCCGTAGAGCCCGGTGCCCGTACCGAACGGGTTATGAAAGGTCGGCAAGCCGCCTTCGATACCAGCCAGATCGCCGACCCGAGGCACATCGAGCCCGAAGAGGATCACCAGCGCCGCGACAATCGCAATCCCCGCGAGCGGCGCCGGAACCACGCGGGTGATCCGCGGGGTCACCCAGATAATCACCATGGTCACGGCGACCAGAGCCAGCATGAGGTATAGCGGCATGCCCGACAGCCACTCTCCTCCGCCCATGCCATGGCCGGTGTTTTCCATCGTGCCCGGGACCTTGAATTGCCCAAGTTGCGCAAGAAAGATCACGATCGCCAGACCGTTAACGAACCCAAGCATCACCGGGTGCGGCACAAGCCGGATGAATTTGCCCCATTGCATGAGCCCCGCAAAAACCTGCAAAAGCCCCATCAGGACGACCGCTGCAAACAGGTATTCGACCCCGTGCTGTGCAACGAGCGCGACCATCACCACCGCAAGCGCACCGGTCGCCCCCGAAATCATCCCCGGACGCCCGCCGATGACAGCCGTGATCAACCCGACCAGAAACGCGGCATAAAGCCCAACCAACGGGTGTACGCCCGCCACGAAGGCAAAGGCAACCGCCTCGGGTACGAGCGCCAGTGCGACGGTCAGGCCGGCAAGCAGCTCGATCCGCAAGCGCGATGGGCTCAGCCCCTCATCGGGGGACCAGCGCAGGTCAGGCAGGGTCAGTCGGTTGGCGAAGGACGCCAGAGCATCTCGGGTCATGCAGGGTTCCTTGGGCTTTGGCGCACAAAAGGCCGGGAATGGGGAAAGCGGCCTTCTACTCTGCCGATCGCAATGTGGCCACGCCCTGGGCGGTAAGGCCGGTATGCGGTGGGCACATAGCAGACCAGGCGCCGAATGCACGGTATTCTTAGGTGTACTTTGGGAGCGATGCTTGCACGCTCCGGGCCAGCGCCTAAGGTGACGCCAGCTCAGGACCGGAGGCGGACTATGCAAAAGACAATGATCGGAGTGATTGGCGGCTCGGGTATTTACGAAATCGAGGGCCTGCAAAACGCGAGCTGGCAACCGGTCGACAGCCCCTGGGGCGCGCCGTCGGACGCGATCCTCACCGGCAAGCTCGGCGACATGCCGATGGCCTTTCTACCCAGGCATGGGCGCGGGCATGTGCACAGCCCAACCACCGTGCCCTATCGCGCGAATATCGATGCGCTCAAACGGCTGGGCGTGACCGACATTGTCAGCGTGAGCGCCTGCGGATCATTTCGCGAGGCCATGGCGCCCGGAGATTTCGTGATCGTGGACCAGTTCATCGACCGCACCTTTGCTCGGGAGAAATCCTTTTTCGGCACCGGCTGCGTCGCCCATGTCAGTGTCGCGCACCCGACCTGCCCGAGGCTTGGCGATGCCTGCGAATCCGCTGCCCGCGCGGCCGATATCCCGGTACATCGCGGCGGCACCTATCTGGCGATGGAGGGGCCGCAATTCTCATCGCTGGCGGAAAGCCGCATGTACCGCGAGAGCTGGGGTGCGGATGTGATCGGCATGACCAACATGCCCGAAGCCAAGCTCGCGCGTGAGGCCGAGATCTGCTACGCCTCGGTCGCGATGATAACCGACTATGACAGCTGGCATCCCGATCATGGAGAGGTCGATGTCAGCGACATCATCGCTACCCTGATGGGCAATGCCGACAAGGCGCGCGCGCTTGTCGCGGGACTTCCAGGTCTTCTGGACACCGACCGGGCACCGTGCCCGCATGGATGCGACCGCGCGCTTGATCACGCGATTCTGACTGCCCCGGACAAACGCGACCCGGCACTGCTTGCCAAGCTGGATGCGGTGGCCGGACGCGTTTTGTGACGGCGTTCGGCCAGGGGCCCGCCACCAAGATCTGATCATGAGATGTAGCATCCAGAGCCGCTGAGGGACTGATCAGACCCATTTGACCAAACCAGCGACCAACGCTTTGCCGCTCATAAGGCTTGGTCTGACCATGGCCTGTCGGCGTTTTTTGAAATCCGTGCTATCTTCGAACCATATTTGATTTAGGAGGATTTCATGAAACAGGGTGCAGTTCGCATTCTTCAAACTGAATTGGAACGCCTTGGGACCTATTCCGGTCCGGTCGACGGCAAACTCCATCCCGAACTCGCGGCGACTATTGCCGGCATGATCGAAAACCGCAGGGCCGATCTCTCGTCGGACCCGGCCGACTGGAGCGACAAGCGCAAACGGGTCGCCGCGTTCCAGCTCATCTGCAAGGATGGCGAGTTTGATCCAGGTCCGATTGACGGGTTATGGGGGCAACGCACTGAGTCGGCTTACTTCGCGATCGACTTCTTCCATGACACGGGCGAACGGCTGATCAATTTCCGCGACATCGAACCATCAGGCGATAACCCGAACAATTGGCCTGCCGACAGCAGCAATCAGTCCGAGGTGATGGATTTCTACGACTTCAACCCCAATCGCGGCGGCGAGCCCGCGACGGTGATTGTCGACTGTCCCTGGCAACTGACGCTGGATTTCAACCGATCCGTCAAAACCCAACGCATCGGGTGCCATCCCAAGGTGGCCGACAGCCTGAACCGGGTGCTGACAAAGATCCACAGCCATTACGGCACGGACGAGATCAACGAGCTCGGGCTCAACATCTATGGCGGGTGCAAGAACGTGCGCAGGAAGCGTGGTGGCAGCACGTGGTCGACGCATTCTTTTGCGGCGGCAATCGACTGGGACCCGGCGAACAACAAGCTGCAATGGGGCTTTGACCGAGCGCATATGGCGCGCCCCGTCTACCTTCCTTTCTGGCAGGCGTGGGAGGAAGAAGGCTGGACCTCGCTTGGCCGGGCAAAAAATTTCGATTGGATGCATGTCCAGGCCGTGCGGTTGACGTAATCGCCAGGACCCCGCACGCAGTCTGTAGCCGTCGCCCCAACGCGGCGGGTTGACCCTCGGCTCAACCGGTGTTTGGCTGCGTCTTCGTATCCGAACCCGGAGGAGCACCTCATGCCGTTGGATCTTTGGTTGGCCTTTGTGGCCGCGTCGACCGCTTTGCTGTTGATCCCTGGGCCGACGGTCCTGCTTGTGCTGAGCTACGCGCTTGGACAAGGTCGCCGGGTTGCGGTGGCCTCGGCCGCCGGCGTCGCCATGGGCGACCTGATCGCGATGAGCGCCTCGCTTGCCGGGCTCGGCACACTTGTATTGGCCTCGGCCAACCTCTTCACGGTGCTCAAATGGGCGGGCGCGGTCTATCTCGTGTGGTTGGGGATCAAGCTATTGCGTTCGGCCCAAATCGCTGGATTGGACGCGAAACCGATGGAGACGCAAACCGGTACGCGCAGCGTCTTTGGCCACGCGGCCGCAGTGACAGCGCTTAACCCGAAATCCATTGCCTTTTTCATCGCCTTCGTGCCGCAGTTCCTGCGCCCCGATGCACCTCTTGGCCCACAATTCGCGATCCTGATCGGAACCTTTGTCGGGCTCGCTGCAATAAACGCACTTGCCTATGCGCTATTGGCCGACCGCTTGCGCCAGACAGTGACGCGACCCGGTGTTCTGCCCTGGCTCACGCGCGCCGGAGGAGCGACGCTCATTGGTATGGGGGTCGCGACGGCGTTCCTGCGCAAACCTTCGGCTTAGACGGAGATCACTTGCCTCGATTTTTTCGCATGAAATCGCGGATGAACCCGCGTATTTCGCGTGCCGCGCTTGTATCGAGGTCCTTGCACAGATCGACAAAGGCGTCGCGTTCGTCTTTGTCGAGTCGCAGAACAAGCTGACTGTTTTTTTTGCGCGACGCTTTCTGGTCCTTTTTGCTCACGTTTTTCCCACCCCGAGCCTTGACGTTGCAATGTAGAATTGTATATACATTGCATAGCTAATGTCGATAGCGATCGACGGCATGTATTGCAATAAGGAAAATCAAATGAACCTTGCGCAAGCAAAAACACTCCTCATACGCGACCGGATGGACTGGCGCAAACCGCACTTGCGGTGGTTGTCGGACCGGTTTTACCGCACCTTCAAATTCGGATAATTACCACGGTCGATCCGCGTTCCGCGCGGGTCGGCGATCTGGTCCTTGAAATGCAAGGCCAGTTGCGCCAAACCCGGTTTGGTTTCAGACCGAGGAGCGCGCATGCCACCCAGCAAACCCGTTCGCGATTACATTCGCACCATCGTCGATTTCCCGCACGAGGGCATCATGTTTCGCGATGTCACAACGCTCTTTGCGGATGCGCGCGGATTTCGCATGGCCATCGATCAGATGCTGCACCCCTATGCCGGACTTCGGATCGACAAGGTCGTGGGTCTCGAGGCGCGCGGTTTCATCATCGGCGGGGCCATCGCACATCAGCTGAGCGTCGGGTTCGTGCCGATCCGCAAAAAGGGCAAGCTGCCAGGCGCCGTCATCAGCGAAGACTATACGCTCGAATATGGCGAAGCGATTGTCGAGGTTCATGACGATGCGATCGAGCCTGGTGAAAAGATCCTTCTGGTCGACGATCTGCTGGCCACCGGCGGCACCGCGGCGGCCGGCATCCGGCTGATCGAACGTCTCGGCGGCGAGATCATGTCATGCGCGTTCATCATCGATCTGCCCGACCTGGGTGGCCGCAAGGTGCTGGAAGGGATGGGCATGGATGTGCACGCGCTCTGCGCCTTTGACGGCGAATAGTCTTCACGCCTTATCACGTTGATTTGACTGGACCTCCCGCAGCCTGGGAGCTTAGCCGCGCGCTGGCACCGGTCAAATTGGGCGTGGCGGGTTTCCGCCGCATCCAACATCTATTTTCTTCCGTACGCACTATGCCGTGACTTCACGGCGACACGTACAACTGGAGGGAACTGAGACGATGCGTAACACTCTTTTTGCTTCTTTTTCGGCAATGTTGCTGAGCGGGACCGCTTTTGCTGGTGATAAGGCCAAAGACATCGTGGACACAGCCGCGAGCGCAGGCAATTTCTCGACATTGGTTGCGGCAGTTGAAGCCGCCGAGCTGGTGGACACGCTGAAAGGCGAAGGGCCGTTCACTGTTTTCGCACCGACCGACGACGCCTTTGCGGCCTTGCCCGAGGGAACCGTTGAAAACCTGTTACTGCCGGAAAACAAGGACGATCTGATCGCGATTCTGACCTATCACGTGGTCCCGGGCAAAGTCATGTCGACCGACCTGAGCGACGACATGACCGCCGCCACTGTTCAGGGCGGTGAGGTCACAATCGACCTCGACAATGGCGTCATGGTGAACGACGCCAGCGTGATTACGGCCGACATAGAAACCGAAAACGGCGTGATCCATGTGGTCGACAAGGTGATCCTTCCGAAATAATTGTTAGGAAACAAGGAGGGCGGCGGCCATTCGGCGCCGCCCTTTTTCATGGGCGACGGCACGAATAAATCTAGTTCGCAGCCAGAACAGCGCCCGGGTTCATGATACCCTTTGGATCAAGCGCGGTCTTGATCGCGCGCATCGCGGCCAATTTCGCCGGATCGCCATAGCGTTCCAGATCAGCGACTTTGAGCCGTCCGATCCCATGTTCGGCACTGACAGACCCGCCGAGCGCGTCCGCCAGATCATGCACGGCCCGTTTGATCGCCCCACGTTCGTTTTCATGATCCGCGCGGCTGCGTCCTTTCTGCGGAAAGATGTTGTAGTGCAGGTTTCCGTCCCCCAGATGCCCAAAGCAATTGATGCGGAAGTCCCCGATCCGGGCGATGATAGCGGGGGCGCGTTCGATGAAATCCGGGATCGCGCCCAGTGGCACCGAAATGTCGTGACTAGACACTGATCCGATCAGTCGGTTTGCTTGGGGGATCCGCTCGCGCACGGCCCAAAATTCAGCACGTTGCGTTTCGCTTTGGGCCACCAGCCCGTCCGTGACAAGCCCCGCAGCGTGTCCCGCAGAAAAGAGCTCCTCCAGCACGGCATCAGGGTCCGCCTGCCCGGACAAGCCGAGCTCGATCAGCACGCACCACTCGGGTATCGACTCGAACGGGTGGCGCACATCGGGCAGAACCTCAGCGAGAAACGCCAGCCCCTGCCGATGCATGAGTTCAAAGGTCGAGACCCCCTCACCCGCCACATCACGCGCCAATGACAACAGGTCGAGCGCGGCCCGAGGCGACGGCACAACCAGGACCGCCGTTCCAGCCTTCGCAGGTACAGGGGAAAGCTTGAGCGAGGCCGCCGTGATCACGCCCAGCGTACCTTCCGCGCCAATCAGAAGATGCCGCAGATCATAGCCCGTGTTGTCCTTGCGCAGGCGGCTCAGCCCATGCCAGATCTGACCGTCCGGCAGCACCGCTTCAAGCCCCAGGCAGAGATCACGCGCATTGCCATAGCGCAGCACGTTCAACCCGCCCGCATTCGTGGCCAGATTTCCGCCGATCCGGGCCGAGCCCTCGGCAGCGAGCGACAGGGGAAACAGCCGGTCGTGGCTCCGGGCGGCAGCCTGTACATCGGCCAGGATGGCTCCGGCCTCGGCGATCAGCACGTTTTCTCTAGGGTAAACCGCGCGGATCGTGTTCATGCGTTCCAGTGACAGGATCAGCCGAGGCGGCCCCTCGGGCGCGATCTGCCCGCCAACGAGCCCGGTGCCGCCGCCATAAGGCACGACCCCGACGCGCGCCTCGGCTGCCGCGCACACCAGGGTCGCGGTTTCCTCAACCGTTCGCGGCAGAGCCAGCAGGCCCGATGGCGCAAAATACCGACCGCGCGGCTCTTCGAGATACCCGTCCGAGGCTTCGCGGATCGTATCGGCGGGCAAGAGGCGTTTGAGATGATTGGAAAAGGCTGCGTCGGCGGGGTTCAAAGTCATGGCCCCACTCAAACCAGCTTGGCTTGTGGGGTTCAACCCGGCGGGCGTAGGTAATCCGGTTTGAGCACCATGATCGTCGGCCGGTTTGGCAGGTCGCGCAGCGAGATCTCGATCGAAGGCTCATCCATCACCCGGATGTCGAATTGCTCGGACATACCCTCCAGAAAAGCCTGCAAGGAATACCCGCTGAACCAATGCATCGGAATGACGATCGAGGATTTGAGCCGCGAAACGACCTGCATCATGTCGGGCAGGGGCATGGTGAAACCGCCATCCACCGGCACCATCACCACATCAAGCCGACCAAGGGCCGCAAATTGTTCGTCATTCGGTACATGGTGCAGATGGCCCAGATGGCCGATGCACAGGCCTTCGACCTCAAAAACGAATATCGAGTTTCCATTCTCCTCGACACCGGAAAAAGCCGAGCGGATGTCCGTTGACACATTGCGCACGAGGATCTCACCCAGATCCAGGTAATGGTCGATGCCTTCGCCAAAGGGCCCCCACCCTGGAAGCACATGCGGGATTGCCGGATCGGGATTGGCGGTCCAGTGCGATTCATGCGCGTGGTTCATGGTAACGATATCGGGGATCATCGGGGCCGCGCCGATGAAGCCGGTAAAGTCGGTCACTGCGTTCAATCCGCCCTGAGTCTGGATCAGAAAACTCGCATGCGCGATGTAGTGGATGCGGACAGAAAATTCGGGCACCGGTTCCGTCCAACTGGCCCTTTGCAGGTATTCAAGCCCCGGCGTGGCATCGGCGATGGCAATGCAGTGGCTTGGACGCCGCTCCTGCGCAGCGGCGGGCAAGGCAGCCATTACAAACATCAGGAAAACACCGAGAACTCGCAGCATGGATCACTCCCTTTGGCCAAGGATAGGGCCAGCAGGCATTCGGTCCAGACAACAAGTTTCCGTTAGGGACGTTGAGCACGGGACCACAGCGTCACAACGCCGTGTGACTGCAGGTTCGCCGCGAAAACTGGCAGTGACGCTCCGAAGCATGATTGGTCGCGTCGTCCGGCTATGGGCTCTCAGCCCGCTTCGGTCTTGCCCCGCCGATCACTGCGCAGTGCGGCGTAGAGAACGTGGGTGCGCCAGCGACCGTGAATCTGCAAATACGACTGCGCAACGCCTTCGTATTTGAAGCCCGAGCTTTCCAGAAGCCCGCGGGAGGCCTGGTTTTCAGGCAGGCACGCAGCCTCGATCCGACTGAGGTCAAGCCGAGTGAACGCATAATGCACAACGGCCTGGATCGCCTCGCGCATGTAGCCCTGTCGGGCATAGGCTTCACCAATCCAATAGCCCAGCGTCCCGGCCTGCGCCGGACCGCGACGGATGTTGTCCAGCGTAATGGCCCCGACGAGCACGTCATCGCTCCGGCGAAACAGGAACAAGGGCATGGCCGACCCGCTGGCGACCGAGCGCTGCGCCCAATATACACGGTTGGTGAATGCCTTACGGCTGAGGTGATCGGAGGCCCAGCTCGGCTCCCAAGGGATCAGGAAATCGGCGCTGGCCTGACGCAGCGCCGTCCAGGGCCGGAAATCGGAATGGGTAGGCGGGCGCAGAGTCAGACGCTCGGTGTCGATGCGAAGCTTACGTTTCGCCAGAAGCATCAGGCCGCCCGACGCTCCCGCAGATCCGTCAGAGTGGGTGCGGCCGATACCGGCCCGTAAAGCGCCATGGCCGCCGGCGCGGACGAGGCCATTGATTGGGCAAACCGGCGCACATCCTCAGTTCCGACGGCATCAATCCGTGCGACGGTTTCTTCGAGCGGTGGCACCTTGTCCCAGATCTGAACCAGCCGGGCGAGGCGTTCCGCGCGGCTCGACGGGCTTTCAAGGCCCATCAAGAGCCCGGCCTTCATCTGCGCCCGGGCGCGCGCCACTTCGGCATCGCTCATGTCGTCGGCAGCGCGTTTCATCTCGTCCATGGTGATCCCGGCCAGTTCCGCGATCTGGTCGGCGCTGGTGCCCGCATAGATTGTCGTGGTGCCGGTATCGGCATAGGCCCCAGTTTGCGCAAAGATCGTGTAGCAAAGACCCCGGACTTCGCGGATCTCCTGGAAAAGACGCGAGGACATGCCGCCACCAAGCGCGCTGGCGTAGATCTGCGCGGTGTAGATTTCATCGTCGCGGTAGCCTGGGCTTTCAAGTGCAAGCGCGAAATGCGCCTGTTCGAGATCCTTCAGATGCCGAACTTCCCCGCCGGTGAACTGCGCGGGCGGGGCATTGACCGCACTGCGTGGTCTGAGATGCCCGAACATCTCGCCCGCCATCTTGACCAGCGCGTCGTGGTCCACTGCTCCGGCGGCTGCCAGGATCATCTGACCAGGGCCGTAATGCTCGGTCACGAAGTTCGACAGATCCGACCGTGTGAACGCACTGACCCGCTCGGACGGGCCAAGGATCGTACGACCGAGGGGCTGGTCGCGATAGCTTTCTTCTTGCAGCCAGTCAAAGATCACATCGTCCGGCGTGTCATGGGCCTGACCGATCTCCTGCAGGATAACGCCGCGTTCGATCTCGATCTCGTTGGGGTCAAAGACCGGGTTGAGAACAATATCGCCGATCACATCCAGCGCCAGTGCGACATCCGCTTTGAGCACCCGCGCGTAATAGGCGGTCACCTCGCGGCTGGTATAGGCGTTGATATAGCCACCGACGTCTTCAATCGCCTCCGCTATCTGCAACGCGGTGCGGCGTTTGGTTCCCTTGAACGCCATATGTTCCAGGAAATGGGCGATGCCGTTTTGTTCGATCCGCTCATGCCGGCCACCGGCGCTGACCCAGATTCCGATCGAGGCCGATTGCAATCCGGGCATGAACTCCGAGACGATGCGAAACCCGTTCTCCAGCTGGTCTTGTCTTACTGTCACGCGGCGATGTGCCCTTTGATATGTGTCTCCAGCGCGACGAGGTCATTTTTTACCTGCGTCACCCGCTCCGACCGTTCATACAGGTCTGACATCCGGTGGGGAAGAGGTGGATGCACGCCGCTTGCCGCTTCCACTGCGTCAGGAAATTTGGCCGGATGCGCGGTTGCCAGCGTGACCATCGGGGTGGACGGGTCGCGGGTGGTTTCGCCAACCTGGACACCGATGGCGCTGTGCGGACACAGAAGCTCGCCGGTCGTTTTGCGCCAATGGGCTATGGCCGCGCGGGTGTCATCTTCGCTCACACGATCGGAATCGTAGATCTCGCGCAGCGCCTGCAACGCGCCCTGGCTCACCCTGAACCCGTCGCCTGATTTGAGTTCATCCATCAGCTGCGCGACTGCGACACCGTCGCGGTCATACGCGAAAAACAGCGCACGTTCAAAGTTCGAACTGACCTGGATATCCATCGACGGGCTGATCGACGGGATCGTTTCACCCTTTCGGTAGTCACCGGAGCTGAGACAGCGATGCAGGATGTCGTTCTGGTTCGTCGCCACCACCAGCCGATCGATCGGCAGGCCCATCGAGCGCGCAATGAAGCCTGCGAAAATGTCTCCAAAATTCCCGGTGGGGACGGTGTAACTCACCGCCCGATGTGGCGCGCCAAGCGCGGTGGCCGACGAAAAGTAGTAGACAACCTGCGCCAGCACCCGTGCCCAGTTGATCGAGTTCACGCCCGCAAGCTTCACGCCGTCGCGGAAATCGAAGTCGTTGAACATATCCTTGAGCCGTGCCTGGCAGGCGTCAAAGTCGCCGTCGAGTGCCAGCGCATGGACATTGTTTTCTCCGGGCGTCGTCATCTGCCGACGCTGCACCTCCGAGATCCGGCCATGCGGATATAGGATGAAAACGTCGACGGCATCGAGCCCCCGGAATGCCTCGATCGCTGCGGATCCGGTGTCGCCGCTTGTTGCACCGACGATGGTTACCCGGTCCCCACGGCGACCGAGTGCGACCTGAAAGAGCTGCCCGATAAGCTGCATCGCGAAGTCCTTGAACGCCAGGGTCGGCCCGTGAAATAGTTCGAGCAGGAAATGGCCTTCGTTCAGCTGCTTCAGCGGCGCACGGGCGGCGTGCCCGAATCCGGCATAGGCCTTTTCGATGATGTCAGCGAATTCGGCATCGGTGAAACTGTCGCCGACAAAGGGGCGCATGACCCGATAGGCGATATCTTCGTACCGAAGACCGGCCATGGCGGTGATCTCTTCCCGCGTTAGCTGCGGGATCTCTGCTGGGACATAGAGCCCCCCATCACGGGCAAGACCCGTCAACATGGCTTCTTCAAAGCTCAGTTCGGGCGCTGCGCCCCGGGTCGAGATGTATTTCATGTCACATAGCCTTTGGCTGGGCGGAAGATGTGGAACGTGTGCGCCACAGGAAATAGGCGGTCATCGCCAGCCAGATCAGGGCCAGCGAAAACCAGGTGATGGCATATTGCAGGTGATCGTTCGGAATACCTGCCGTGTCTACGGGCAGAGGCGTCACAGAAGGGTCGGTTTTGGCACCGCGCCCGGCGATCAGCAGGATCGGATCGGTCCCGAGCGCGTCGGCCATCGCGGGCACATCGCGGGCAAACCAGGTGTTCGTTGCCAGATCCGGTGCGGGCGTGTAGCTGTCGGTTTCGCGCGGCCAATGCAGATTTCCGGCCACGTCGGCCGGTCCGGTCTGACGGGGGCGGTCTTTATCTTCTGTTGGGACAAAGCCGCGATCAAGCAGGATGCGCCGCCCATCCGTCAGCGCCATCGGCGCAATGATCCGGTAGCCAGGTCCGACGCGTTTAATCGACACAAGAACGTGGATCTCGTCCGCTCCGATCTCGCCCGTTGCGCGCACCGGAAGATAGCGGTCGGCATCGGGTGTCGGATCGGCAGGAATAGCCACCGGAGGGTCCGAGATGCGCGCCCCGATCTCGGCCAGAACGCCTTCCTTCCAGGCAAGCCGCTGTACCTGCCACACGCCAAGCGCGATCAGGATCCCGGCTCCGGCCAGTCCGAAGATCACCAGGAACAGGATGCGGCGCATCGTCTGAAACCTCTTGCGGAAACGAAAAAGCGCGCGACCGGGCCGCGCGCCTTGCTTGAACCAAAGGATGAGCGGTTGTGCAACCGCCCATTTGCCCGTCAGACCGGCGCACCCCAGAGGTAGACGGCAAAGAAGAGGAACAGCCAGACAACGTCGACGAAGTGCCAGTACCAAGCCGCAGCCTCAAATCCCGTGTGCTGTTCCGGTGTAAAGTCGCCCTTGATGGCGCGGATCAGACAGACCGTCAGAAAGATCGTGCCGATGATCACGTGCAGACCGTGGAACCCGGTGGCCATGAAGAAGTTCGAGTAATATTCATCAGCGCCGAATTCCCAGCCTTCATGCACCAGAAGCTCCCGGTACTCGTAGGCCTGCAGGGCAGTAAAGAAAACGCCCAGACCAATGCCAATCGCCAGACCGTTGATCAGCGCCTTTCGGTCGTTTTCGTGAACCAACGCATGGTGCGCCCAGGTGACCGCGCAACCTGACAAGAGCAGAACCAGCGTGTTGATCAGCGGCAGGTGCAGCGCGTCGACCGCATGGATGTTCGGTGCAATGTATTCGGTGCCGACATAGGTCTCCATCGGGTACATGGCGTGCTTGAAGAACGACCAGAACCACGCGGCAAAGAACATCACCTCGGACATGATGAAAAGGATGAAGCCATAGCGAAGACCGATCCGGACAACCGGCGTGTGATCACCCGCCTTATTCTCGGCGATCGTTTCCGACCACCAGCCGAACATCGTGTAAAGCACGGCGGCAAAGCCCATGAAGAACATCCAAGGCGTGATGCCGTGCATCCAAAGCACGGCCCCGAACAACATGACAAAGGCACCCACTGCGCCGATCAGCGGCCAGAGCGATGGCTGAAGGATGTGATAATCGTGGTTCTTAGCGTGTGCCATTTTGGTCAGTCCCTCACCTTGCGGCTTCAGTTCAGGTTGGTTTGCGTCCCGTCTTCGAGCGCGGCGTAGCCCTCGGGCAGGTCGATTTCGTAGAATGTGTAAGACAGCGTGATCGAATGGATGAACTTTCCATCGCGATCGGTGGCAATTTCGGGGTCGACAAAGAAGGTGACCGGCATCTGAACCCGCTCGCCGGGTTCAAGCACCTGTTCTTCAAAGCAAAAACACTGGATCTTGCTAAAGAAACCGCCCGCCTCGTAGGGGTAGACATTGTAGGCCGCAGATCCCGCCACTGGCCGATCGGTCGGGTTGTAGGCCTCGTAAAATGCCAAGCCTGTTTCGCCGATGCGGATCTCCATCTCGCGAACGACGGGCTTGAAGTCCCATGGCATGCCGCGCTCCTGCGACGCGTCGAAACGGATTTTGATGGTCTGGTCGAGGATCTCTTCCGACCCGCTGTCGGCGACCCCCGTGACCCCCCCGAACCCCGTGACACGGCAGAACCAGTCATAGAATGGCACCGATGCCCAGGCGAGCCCCCCCATGAGCACGACCACACCGACCAGCTGCAGAACCGTTTTCTGAGGCCCCTGCACCGCCATCAGAGCCCTGCCTGCGCCTGCGGCAGCTCAAAATCGCCGCTGGTCACCTTGACCACTGTGAGGCCGAAGATGATGGCGATAAAGGCGACCAGGATCACGGCCACGCCGAGATTGCGCCCAAACCGACGCTGATGAAGCTCATGTTGAGACTTGAAGCTCATGTCCAACCTCCCAATCCGGCACTGGCCAGCAGAGTTTCCGCCAGAATAGCGCCAAAGTGCAGGAACAGATACAAAAGAGACAAGCGGAAGAACCGCTTTTCGACCGCGAAATTGTCCGCTTCCGCCATGGCCTCATCTCGACACGCGATGCGGACAGCGCCAGCGAGGAAGAGCGCGTTCAGCATCACCGCAACGACCAGATATGTGGGGCCGCCGATCGAGGTAAAGCCGGCACCAGTCGCCAACACCGCCAGCAGAACCGTATAGGCCAGGATGTGATGGCGCGTGGCGCGGCGGCCATGGGTCACGGTCAGCATCGGCACGCCCGCATCGTCGTAGTCCGAGCGCATGAAGAGCGCCAGCGCCCAGAAATGCGGCGGCGTCCACATGAAAATCAGGGCGAACATCAGCCAGGGCTCAACCGCCATCGACCCGGTCGCGGCAATCCAGCCTATCAGCGGTGGAAAGGCCCCCGCAGCGCCGCCGATCACGATATTCTGTGGCGTCGCGCGCTTGAGCCACATCGAGTAGACGACAACGTAGAAGAATATGGTGAACGCAAGCCATCCTGCTGCGGCAAGGTTCGTGGCGAGCCCCAGCATGACCACCGAGAACCCGCTGAGACCCAGGCCCAGGGCCAGCGCCTCACCCGCATCGACCTTGCCCGACGGGATCGGGCGGCCGCGCGTGCGTTTCATGACCTCGTCGATATCGGCGTCCCACCACATGTTGAGCGCGCCCGATGCTCCTCCGCCCACGGCGATGAAGAGGATCGCGCAAAACCCGATCATCGGATGCACGCTGCCTGGCGCGGCCAGCAGGCCAACAAAGGCAGTGAACACCACAAGCGACATAACGCGCGGCTTCAAAAGCGCGAAGTAGTCGGAAAACTGTGCTTCGTCTTCGCGGAGCTGGCTCGAGTAGCTGACGTCGCTCATCCTAGGTCCTTTGAGAAAAGGCGCGGATGCTGCTCCGCACCTTTACATCCTCCAGCGGGGTATGCGCGGCATAGGCCCCTGCCCGTACCGCACGCCCGTATTGATCAGTTCAATGCAACCTTGTAACCGCGCGGCTTACCGGCAAACTCCTCGATCGCGCCATCAAGCCAGGCATCATATTCCTCCTGGCTGACCACCTTGACCGTGATGGGCATATAGGCGTGGTCTTTGCCGCAAAGCTCTGAGCACTGGCCAAAATAGATGCCTTCCTTGTCCGCCTTGAACCACAGCTCGGCCAGACGGCCCGGGACCGCGTCCTGCTTTACGCCAAAGGCGGGGATAGTCCAGCTATGGATCACGTCACCGCCGGTGACCTGCATCACGATGGTCTTGTCGACGGGCACTACAACGGCCTCGTCGGTGGCCAGCAAATATTCATCCTGACTGTAGCCTGCGGGCTCCAGCCCCTCGCGACCCAGCATAAACGCGTCAAAGGCAAATTCGTGATCGATGTATTCGTAACCCCAGTACCACTGGTACCCGGTCACCTTGATCGTGACGTCAGCCTCGGGGATTTCCTGTTGCTTGAAAAGCACCGGTAGCGAGAACGCACCGATAAAGACCAGGATGACGATCGGGATCACGGTCCACGCCACCTCAAGCGGCGAGTTGTGCGTGAATGTACCGGAGTTCGGGTTTGCTGTCCGATTGTAGCGCATGATGACCACCGCAAGCAGCCCCACCACAAAGAGGCAAATCACCGTGATGATAACCAAGAGAAGGCCGTCGAGGCTCTGCAGATCGCGCGCGAGGTCCGTTGCCGCAGGCTGAAAGCCTATGCCGCCGGGTTTCGGCGTACCGATGATCTCAAGCCCCTCTTGTGCCACGGCCGGGATGGCGGTCAGAGCTGAGATGAACCCCGAAAGCATCAATGCGTTTTTCATGTCATGTCCCGATCTTATTGATCTCGCTTGGCTCGCCGGGGTTGTCGAACAGGCCACGACTCTCCCCATTGAGTTTGTCGCTGCTAGAAATCATATTCCAAGAGGCAGATAAAGACGTCTGCTTGCGTCAAACAGACGCTTTTTTCAATTGGTTCATCCACCGAGGCCCCCATGACCGACAGACCCTTCCGCCCGTTCGAGACTTCGCTGCCCTTGGACGACGCGCTTGCGGTCCTGCGCCGCGCGACCGATGGGGCCGATGATGGCGAGCTTTTTGTCGAACGTCGGCGGTCCGAGGCGCTGGTCTTCGAAGACGGTCGTTTGCGCAATGCAAGCTATGACGCGTCCGAAGGGTTCGGGCTCAGGGCCGTGCGTGGAGACGTGACGGCATATGCCCATTCCACCGAACTCAGCGTCGCGGCCGTTGCGCGCGCGGCCGAGACCGCACGGTTGGCCGTTGGGTCAGGCGGTGGAACACTGGCCGAGCCGCCGCGTGCCACCAATCGCAAGCTTTACACCGACATGGATCCGATCGAAGGCGCCGAGTTCCCCGTCAAGGTAGAAACTCTGCGCGCCATCGACGCCTATGCCCGCGAGGCGGATCCGCGTGTTGTCCAGGTCTCGGCCTCGATCGCGGCGAGCCATCAGGAGGTCGAGATCCTGCGTCCCGATGGCACCCATCTGCGCGATGTGCGCCCGATGACCCGCGTCAACGTGTCGGTGATTGTTGAACAGGACGGGCGTCGCGAAACCGGCTCATCCGGTGGCGGAGGGCGCATCGGGCTCGATGGACTTCTCGATCCCGTGGACTGGAAATCCAAGACCGATGAGGCCATCCGGATCGCGACCGTGAACCTGGCAGCGGTACCTGCCCCTGCCGGCGAGATGGAGGTGGTCCTTGGCCCCGGCTGGCCCGGCATTCTGCTGCACGAGGCCGTGGGTCACGGGCTGGAAGGCGACTTCAACCGCAAGGGCACCAGTGCATTTGCCGGTCTGATGGGCCAGCAAGTGGCCGCACGCGGCGTAACCGTGCTTGATGATGGCACACTGCCTGACCGGCGCGGCTCGATCACGATCGATGACGAGGGCACGCCGTCGGGCAAGACTGTCCTGATCGAAGACGGAACGCTCGTGGGCTACATGCAGGACAGACAAAACGCGCGCCTCATGGGCGTGGCTCCTACGGGAAACGGGCGTCGCCAAAGCTATGCCCATGCGCCGATGCCGCGCATGACGAACACCTACATGTTAAGCGGCGAGGCCTCGCCGGACGATCTGGTGCGCGACGTGCGCGATGGGATCTGGGCGGTGGGTTTCGGCGGCGGGCAGGTCGATATCACGAATGGAAAGTTCGTGTTCTCCTGTACCGAGGCCTATCGCGTCGAGAACGGCACAGTGGGCGCACCTGTAAAGGGTGCGACGCTGATCGGCGACGGCGCAACGGCGCTGAAACACATCCGTGGGCTTGGCAACGACATGAAACTGGATCCGGGCATGGGCAATTGCGGCAAGAACGGTCAGTGGGTCCCGGTCGGTGTCGGCCAACCGAGCGTGCTGATGGACGGGCTCACCGTAGGCGGTTCGGCAGCGTAGTTTCCCGGCTAATCCTTTTTGTTTCAGCGCCTTGCGTGGATTCATCGCTTTTTTTGCGCGAATCTGCAGAAAATCTTTTTCGATTCACTGCCCGTTAACCTCATCAACCGTAAACCAATGAGGCATTAGACGGAGTTGCGGATGACCGAGGATTTATTTTCTTCCACTCACCCCCCACTCCCACCCACCACGGAAGAAGATCGGTTTCAGTGGCTCCGTCTTTTGCGCTCTCGGCGGGTTGGCGTGGCGACATTCTATCGCCTGCTCGCGGAACATGGCACGGCGCAGAACGCGCTCGCCGCGCTGCCAGAAGTGGCAAGAAAAGCCGGTATCGAGGGCTATGAAATCTGCCCCGCCGGTGTGATTGAAGCCGAACTCAAGGCCGCAAGAGCCGCCAAAGCGCGGCTCTTGTGCCTTGGCGATCATGACTATCCCAAGGCATTGAACGATATCGCCGACGCACCGCCGCTTTTGTGGGTGGTTGGCGATACCAACCTGATGGCGTGCCCCGCGACGGCCCTTGTGGGCGCGCGGAATGCGTCATCGTTGGGCACGCGGATGGCACGTGCGCTGGCACATGACCTGGGCGCTCAGGGCCAGGTCATCGTATCAGGTCTGGCGCGGGGCATAGATACTGCAGCCCATATCGCGTCGCTGAAAACCGGAACCATCGCCGTGATGGCGGGTGGAGTCGACATGATCTACCCGTCAGAAAACACCAATCTGGCGCGCGATATCGCGGCCTGCGGTCTGCTGGTTTCGGAACAACCGATGGGGCTGCAGCCGCATGCCCGGCACTTTCCGCGGCGCAACCGGATCGTGTCCGGCCTTGCGCAGGCGGTTGTCGTCGTTGAGGCGGCCGCGAAATCGGGCAGCCTTCTGACCGCGCGTGACGCCCTGGATCAGGGACGCGAGGTTCTGGCAGTGCCCGGACACCCTTTTGATGCCCGTGCGGCCGGGTGCAACCTACTTATCCGCGAAGGCGCCGGATTGGTGCGCTCGGCAGATGATGTGCTGTCGGCCCTGCCAAACCTCGCGGAGTTGGTCGCTGACACGCGCCCGGAGTTGGAAGACCTGCCGCCACCTCCACCGGAAAAGCGGACGCTGAAGGAAACCGCAGCGCTGCACCAGCAGATCCTAGCACGGCTCAGCCCAGCGCCAGTGGCCGAGGACCAGTTAATCCGCGATCTCGAAGCCACGCCTCAAGACGTCCAGCCCGCGTTGTTGGATCTGGAGTTGGACGGGCAGATCCAGCGCCAGTCCGGCGGATTGCTGTCGAAGGTCGAGTGACGCGGGTCTTTTGGTTGGGGCTAGCCTGCAGACCATATTGGACTGCGGGCCGGACCGGCGGAGGATAGACGCAGGCGGCTTTCGCTCTCAAAGGGTCTTGCGAGCCACTACTCGTCAGATTGACGAAGACCATAGAAACCTGAACCGATGATGGATTGTTTGTCCGCGCCTCACTCAGACCGTTCGAACTTCGGAGGCGTGGGACCATTTCAGTTGCCGCCCGGCACGGGTGCGTTCCGCTTTGGATTGCGGACCGTGCACTTTTCGCAAGAAATCGAATGGCTATTTCCAATGCCACACAACGACCGTTCGGTCCCGGCTCAAACCGCCGGCGAAACCGCGGCTGCGACATTCGGAGTGCGACCGGCAAAGGCTCCACAACACCAAGTGCCTGCCCGATCGTCACGTGCGGAGATATGTCGGCGCAAATCGACCCGGATTGACAATCGGCTCTTGCACCCCACATGTTGCCCGGCCATAGACCGGCCAGTCCGTTCCAAGAGGTATCCCATTATATGCCTGTAGTTGTTGTCGAATCCCCGGCGAAGGCCAAAACGATCAACAAGTATCTCGGCCCCGATTACACGGTTTTGGCCTCATACGGGCATGTTCGCGACCTTCCGCCCAAAGATGGATCGGTCGATCCCGACCACGAATTTGAGATGTTGTGGGAGGTCGCCAGCGATAGCAAGAAACATGTCAAGGCCATTGCTGACGCGCTCAAGGACGACAACGCGCTGATCCTAGCAACCGACCCCGATCGCGAGGGCGAGGCGATCAGCTGGCACTTGCAGGAAGCACTTACGAAACGCCGTTCGATCAAGAAGGACACCGCCGTCAGCCGGGTCACGTTCAACGCGATCACTAAGGACGCGGTCAGCGATGCGATGGCCAATCCGCGCGATGTGGACATGCCCCTGGTCGAGGCATATCTCGCGCGCCGGGCGCTGGACTACCTTGTGGGCTTTAACCTTAGCCCTGTGCTGTGGCGCAAGCTGCCGGGTGCCAAATCGGCAGGCCGCGTGCAATCGGTCTGCCTTCGTCTGATAGTCGAGCGCGAGATGGAGATCGAGGCGTTCCGACCCCGGGAATACTGGTCGGTCAAGGCAGTGCTTGGCACCCCGCGTGGGCAGGAGTACGAGGCTCGGCTCACCGTACTGGCAGGCAAAAAGCTTGACCGCTACGACATTGAAAACGAAACCCAGGCCGAACTGGCGGTCCAGGCGATCAACAGCCGTGATATGAGAGTCCAGTCGGTGGAGGCAAAACCGGCCAACCGCAACCCCTCGGCACCTTTCATGACCTCGACGTTGCAACAGGAAGCCAGCCGCAAATTCGGCATGGGCGCGCGCCAGGCGATGAGCACGGCGCAACGGCTCTATGAGGCGGGCTACATCACCTATATGCGGACCGATGGCATCGACATGGCGCCCGAGGCTGTCGCCGCAGCGCGCGATGCGATCCGGGACCGGTACGGCTCGGAATACGTCCCGCAAAGCCCGCGCATGTACAAGAACAAGGCAAAGAACGCGCAGGAAGCGCATGAATGCATCCGTCCGACCGACATGTCCCGCGATGCCACGGCGCTGAAGGTCACCGATGAAGATCAACGAAAGCTCTACGACCTGATCTGGAAACGCACCCTGGCGTGCCAGATGGAAGCTGCCCGGCTTGAGCGAACGACAGTCGATGTGGGCAGCGCCGACGGACAGGTGCAGCTGCGCGCCACGGGTCAGGTGGTTTTGTTCGATGGGTTTCTGCGTGTCTATGAAGAGGGTCGCGACGACTCGGTTGTCGATGATGACGACAAGCGTTTGCCGCAGATCGCGCAAGGCGAACCCGCCGACAAGCGCTCGATCACTCCGGAACAGCATTTCACGCAGCCTCCGCCGCGATACACCGAGGCGACATTGGTGAAGAAAATGGAGGAGCTCGGCATCGGGCGGCCTTCGACCTATGCCAGCATCGTCACCACCATTCAGGACCGGGAATACGTACGGAAGGAAAAGAACCGGCTGTTTCCTGAGGACAAAGGTCGTCTCGTCACTGTTTTCCTGACTAATTATTTCCGGCGCTACGTGGGGTACGACTTTACGGCAGGTCTGGAGAATGAACTCGACAGCGTCAGTGCGGGCGACGCGAATTACAAGGATGTGCTCGGCCGCTTCTGGCGGGACTTCTCGGCCGCCATATCAGAAACGTCGGAACTGCGGATCACGGACGTTCTGGAAAAGATCAACGAGGTGCTCGAGCCGCATCTGTTCCCGCCAAACACCGACGGCACAGACCCGCGGCTGTGCCCCAATTGCCAGGCCGGGCGATTGTCGATGCGCACCGCGCGCTCGGGCGGGGCGTTCATCGGTTGCTCGAACTATCCAGAATGCCGCTACACCCGCCCCTTCGGCCCGCCTGGTATGGAAGAAGCCAGTGGCATACCGCCCGAAGGCAAAATGC
>JBCCVT010000015.1:0-23280 GCA_039195015.1 Pseudomonadota bacterium | reverse complement strand
TGAAATGATTGGGCCGCCCTCGATTGCTCGGCAGGCGGCCCCGGTGACCACGTCAGACGCCGGAGGTCACGCGAGGGCGTGGGTCGCCGCGTCGAGTTCCTTGTTGGTCTCGGCGTCGTTCTTTGCCGTGTTTGCCTTCTCGGCGGCCTGGTAATGCTTCAGCGCCGCGTCCTTTTTCGGGCCAGAGGGCGCTTTGTCCCACGCGGCCTTCACGGTTTTCATCTTTTCAGCAACGTTGGCTGATTTGTTTGTGTCGGGTGTCATTGGATTGTCCTTTCGTGGACGGTCCGGAAACGAGAAACACGCGGGACGGGGGACGTGGGAAACGTCTGTCCCACGTGTCTCTGCATCACTCGGACTGGTACATGTCCTCCGATATTCGGCGGACGATCAGACTATTGCACCACCCTCGTTCTCCCATACTGATGTAGGTTGGTCTGGAGCCGCAATTTCCGATAGTTCCGGATGGGCGTTCACAAAACGGTGGAGTTTGGCCGAGGTCAGCTTGACGATTTTCCGCGCCGCTCCACCCAGTGTTTCGCGCTTGGCAGCCGATAACTTGGAAATAGGCACAGAAATGGCGGATACAGGAAAAGCTACCTCGATATCTTCACCACCAAGTGCTGTCTGGGTTCCGCCGAATTGATCCAGAAGCCCCAGCATTGCTGTGTTCTCGCTGTGGACCAGGGCATTGAATTCGGTAATTCCGCCCCGCTTCGCGAATTCCGACAGCACTCCTAGGAGAAGACTGCCCAGCCCCTGATGCTGATATTGATCGGCAATGGTGATCGCGATTTCAGCGACATGCTTTTGATCGGTCAGCCGAATATATCGAGCGATACCAATCGGTTTTTGTATTGGTCCATCTCCGAGCAAAGCTCCGACCGCGACGTGGTCCGGGTCGTTTGTGGCTGTGAACCTGTCCAGTTTTTTTTCTGTGAGGTTCTTGTGCGCCCCCAAAAACCGGAAGTACCTCGCACGAGCGGACAAATGCGCGAAACCAATCTCCAACAGATGGCGATCTGCCGGTGTCACCTCCCTTACGAGAATGGACGCGCCGTTCTTGAGGGTTGTTTTGAAAGGGGTGAGTGTCACACGTTGCCTCGAACGTCAGATACGAATGATTGTTGTGCTGACGTTTCATCTGTCGCACGTCGCCCAGCTTTGAGCTGCTCTCCCAGCACCCGGGTCCCGGCACGCCCCTCTATGATGGCGCCGGCATCTGTCAGCTGTCCAATACCGGCGAGTTTGCCACTGGCTGTTGCGAAGGCCACCGCAGCAGCGACCTTTGGACCCATCGAACCGGGCGGAAGGTCAAGGTTGCTAAGTTTTGCCGGCGTTGTCGTGCTGATGGCGCTCTGATTTGGAGCGCGAAAATTTCGGTAGACGGCTGGCACGTCAGTCAGTAGCAAGAGCGCGTCTGCGCCGAGGCCAAGGGCAAGAAGGGCTGACGTTCGGTCCTTGTCGATCACCGCCTCGACGCCCTCCATGTCACCGCTCGCATTTCGCATAACCGGAATGCCTCCGCCGCCCGCGCAGATGACGATATGCTCAGCGTCCAAAAGAGCCTTTATGGCGTCTAAACCTATGATGCGAAGGGGCATTGGCGACGGCACAATGCGGCGCATGCAGCCGTTTGCTTCCTGCACCATCTGCCAGCCGTGATCGCTGGCCGCCTGCGCAGCCTCTGTATCGGTATAGACAGGACCGATGGGCTTGCTGGGAGTGCCAAAGGCAGGGTCTTGCGGGTCCACCTCCACACGACTGAGAAGAGTTGCACAGTGTGAACCCTTTGGGAGCGCATTCATCAATTCCTGTTCGATCAGATAGCCAATCATGCCATCTGTCTCAGCGCCCAGCACATCCAGCGGCCATGGTTTTTGAGGATCATAGGACGCGCCTTGGAGGGCCAGCAAACCAACCTGTGGACCGTTGCCATGGGCCACGATGATTTCGTGGTCACGCGCGAGATCTGCAAGTGCAAGTGCCGCGATTCTCACGTTCGTACGCTGTACGGCTGCGGTCAGCGGCTCTCCTCTGCGTAACAATGCGTTTCCGCCAAGGGCCACAACGATGCGCATGTCAGGCCCCCATTGTGGCGACGAGGACCGCCTTGATCGTGTGCATCCGGTTTTCCGCCTGATCGAAAACGACTGACGCTGCGCTTTCAAACACCTCTTCGGTCACCTCCATGAAGTCGATCCCGAATTTCTGGAACGTCGCTTCGCCGACTTCGGTGTCGCGGTTATGGAATGCGGGCAGGCAATGGAGGAATTTGGCGTATGGATTTTTCGTCTTTTCCATGACCTCAGTTGTCACGCGGTAAGGCGACAGCAGAGCGATCCGTTCCTCCCAGACCTCATCAGGTTCGCCCATCGAGACCCAGACATCGGTATAAACGAAATCGGCACCCTCCAATCCTTCGGCATGCTTCTCGGTCAGTGTGATCCGTGCACCCGTGGTCTCGGCGATGGTGCGATATTGCGTGACAAGGCCCGCGTCAGGCCAGCAGTTTTGGGGACCACACAGGCGAATATCCATGCCGATCAGGGCGGCGCCCACCATCAGGCTTGAGCCCATGTTGTTCCCTGCATCCCCCACGAAGCAAAAGGCGATATCAGACAGGTGCTTGTGCGTGAACTCGCGCATGGTCATCAGGTCGGCGAGGATCTGTGTCGGGTGAAAATCATCTGTCAGCCCGTTGAACACCGGCACGCCGGAGAACTCCGCCAGCACCTCGGCATCCTTCTGGCCAAAGCCGCGATATTCGATGCCATCGTAGAACCGGCCCAGAACCCGCGCGGTGTCCTTCATGGTTTCCTTGTGGCCGATATGGCTGCCGGATGGTCCCAGATAAGTGACATGCGCGCCTTGATCGTAGGCCGCCACCTCGAACCCGCTGCGGGTGCGCGTGCTGTCCTTTTCGAAAATGAGGGCGATGTTCTTGCCTTGAAGCATTTGCTGTTCATATCCGCCTGCTTTCGCCATCTTGAGGCTGGCGGCGAGTTGCAACAGGTGCCGGATCTCTTCCGGAGTGAAATCGAGCAGCTTGATAAAACTGCGTCCGTGCAGGTTCTGTGGCATGGGATGTTCCTCAAATGGGGTCGCGGATCAGCGGACAGGTCATGCAATGTGACCCACCGCGCCCGCGCCCAAGCTCTGATCCTGGGATGGTTATGACCTCGACACCCGCCTTGCGCAGAAGGGTGTTGGAGTAGACGTTGCGTTCGTATCCGACGACAACGCCAGGCTCGAGGCAGACCACGTTGTTGGCGTCGTCCCATTGTTCGCGGGCGGATTCGTAAGCATTGCCGCCCGTGGGCACGGTACGCAGTTTCTTGAGGCCAAGGGCGTCGGCCACGACCGCCAGAAACGGTTTCGTTTCGGCCTCCACGACGACGTCCTCGCCCTTGCCGGGGCGCAGGCTGTAGCAACGGATGGCATCGGTCACCTCGGCAAAGACCGTGACCAGATCGCGGTCGCAGAAGGTAAAGACCGTATCGAGGTGCATGGACCCGCGCGCACGGGGAAACTGACAGGCAATGACACGTGTCGCACCGGCACCGGCAAACAATCTACGGGCAATCTGGCCGACGGCCTGTGGTGTCGTGCGCTCCCCCATGCCGATCAGAACGGTGCCGTTTCCGATGGGCATGACATCCCCGCCTTCGACCGTCGCCGGGCCATGATCGGCCATCGGGTCGCCCCACCAGACGGGAAAGCCCACGTCCTTGAAGTCGGGATGAAAGCGGTAGATCGCGGCGAGGTTCAGCGTCTCCAGCCGCCGCGCGGGCCAGTGCATCGGGTTGAGTGTAACGCCGCCATAGATCCAGCATGTCGTATCGCGGGTGAAGATGTGGTTCGGCAGCGGCGCCAGGATGAAATCTGCAGGCTCCAGCATGGGGGCCAGCACGCCCTTGTCCGGGATCGGAAGTTCGGCCTTGCTCATGCCGCCGATCAGGATGGTGGAGAGCAGATCGGCGTCGACCTCCATAAGGTGGGCCATGAGGTCATCCGCCAAACCGACGCCGACGGTGTTGTCACTGATCCGCGCCTCCAGCAGCCAGCGGCGGGCCTCCATGTCTCCTAGCGTTTCCATCAGCAACTGGCGCAGATACACGACTTCGACCCCGCGATTGCGCATGGCATCGGTAAACGTCATGTGGTCAATCCGCGCTTGCTTGACCCACATCACGTCATCGAACAGCAGCTCGGCGCAGTTGGCGGGCGTCAGGCGCGCCATGGCAGCGCCGGGCTTGTGAACGAGGACGCGGCGAAGCTTGCCCGCCTCGGAATGGACGCCGTAGGCAATGCTCATGTGGGGGATCCTTGCAAAAGTACGCCAAGGCTGAGGGCGGCCATGACAATGATCGTAAGACCCAACAGCACCGGCCAGACGAAGCGCAACCAGCGTTCATAGGGCACGCGGCCGATCGCAAGGCCACCCATGACAACCGCAGATGTGGGGGTAACCAGATTGACCACGCCTTCGGCCGACTGGAACGCGGTCACCACAAGGCTGCGCGATACCCCGGCAAAGTCACCGACAGGGGCCAGAATCGGCATGGACAGAACGGCAAGGCCGGAGGTCGAAGGCACGAAGAAGGACAGGACGACCTGGATCCAGTACATCACGTTGATGAACACGACCTCGTTGAGGCCCGCGACGGTGCCTTCAGCCCAGTGAAGGATCGTGTCGGTGATGTGGCCCGCGTCCATGATCACGACGATGCCACGCGCCAGCCCGATGATCAGCGCCACGCCCAAAAGGTCGCGTGCGCCGCCGACGAAGGCGTCGACCAATCCCTTTTCGCCCAACCGTCCAATGATCCCTATGGCGATACCGGCGAAGAGGAACAGCCCACTCATTTCGGCCATCCACCAGCCGCCCAAGGACACGCCCCAGATCATCACCGCAAAGGTCGCGCCGAAGAGAAGCAGGACGATCTTGTGCAAACCCGTAAAGTCGCTCGCCGCGGCCTCGGTCGCGCTCAGGAAATGCGTTTCGTTTTCGGCCTTTCTGTCAAAGACCAGCGACCGCGACGGATCGGCCTTGACCCGTGCGGCATACCGCATGACGTAAGTGACGGCTGCAGCGAAGGTCAGCGCCAACAGAACCAGCCGCAGCATAAGCCCATCGGTGAAGGGCACCCCGGCGGCGTCCGACGCGATCACGGTCGAAAAGGCGTTCACGGTCGAGCCGAGCACGCCCACCCCGGCGCCCAGCAGGATCACCGCAACAGCCGTCAGCGCGTCATAGCCCGCTGCGATCATCACCGGCGTCAGGATGACGTAAAAGGCCAGCGTTTCCTCGGCCATGCCATAGGTCGAGCCGCCCGCCGCAAAGAGTGCCATGAGGATCGGGATCATCCACTTTTCCCGCCCTTTCAGCCGCGCCATCGCGCGCTTGATGCCAGAATCAATGGCACCGGTGGCCGTTACCACGCCGATGAAACCGCCGATCATCAGGACGAACAACGCAACGTCGATGGCATTGGCAGAGTAGCTTCCCGGATCGTAGAAGCCTGCGATGGGAGCGAGGATGACGTCGAAGAAGCCTTGCGGATTGGCGTCGGTGGACGCGTAGGTTCCCGCCACCGGAACTTCCTTGCCAAGCGCCTCGGACGTCACGCGCTCGTACTGACCGGCCGGGATCACCCATGTCAGTCCTGCAATGATGACGATCAGCGTGAAAAGAATGGTATAGGCAGACGGGAAGTGGAAACGGGGGCTGCGTTCGGCAGATGTCGTTTTGGTGGGGGGCATGATGAGATCCTTTCCCTGTCCGGTCATGAAAAAGAACCGGTGGCCAACCTAATCATGACCCAGGATCGCAGATGGCGGACTGACCGAGGTTAGGCTGCGCGCATCACAGAGGCTTGTGGATCAGAACGCGAACCGTGCCCGCGATGCTTCGCCTGAAACTTGCCGCCTGTCAGGACCCACGCCGGGTAACTCTCGAGATCAACTCAGCGGGGTCTGCTGGTGCGAAAGGCGCAGCCACTTGCCGTCGTCGTTCAGGTGGGTCGAGGTGCAGAGCGCCTCATAGATCGGCTCGTCGCCTCGTTCGGCAGAGACACGGTAGGCCAACACGGCAATGCTGTTCTGGTGTGAGAGGTAACGTTCGCTCATCTCGACCGAACGCCATCGTTGGGCGACGTCTTTTTCTCTCCAGAGCGCATCGCCCTGAAGAATGCCGGCAGGATAGGGCAAGACGAAAACGGCGCCTTTTGCCGTGGCGTGACGCGCACTGTCGGCGCCTTGTGTCCAGAAGCGTTCTTCCAGATCCCAGAGGATGTCATCTGCGGTCATTTAAGGCCCCTTTCAGGATTGGTGGTTGTGTGGGGTGATGGCTGTTTCGCGCAGGGGCGCATCTCACTGGCCTTGTGCCGGCATGGCGACCCAGCCAACGAACAGGGCTGCCGCGATGATCCAGTAGAATGCGGATCCCTGCGGCGGCAGCGCAAGCTTTGCTGAAGTGCCGTCCTGGGGTGAACTTGCCTTCGTCGCCCGCCTCGGCAGCAGGGCAAGAAGACCCGAGACGATCCTGCTCCGATCCGGAACAGGGGTCGGTACGTCATGGAAACTTGTCATCAGCGCCTCCAACCTTTGCCGTGCCGCGGCTACGGGCAGCCTAGAAAGCTCCGATGCTTCGCTCCAGGGGTCGACGCCGAGCCGGGCGAGCATCGATAGAACGGTGACGCTGCTTCCGCGTCGATCTTCACCCAAGGGCGCGTACAGAAACGGCTCAAATTGCGGGTCTTGTCCAAGTTGCGTCGGGGCGTATGCCATTGCGGGATCCTTGCTGGCGCCGATTGCATGAGCCGAACTGGCCGATGTCATGGCGCCGTTCGAACCAAAACGGGCGGGTGCCACACCTTTGGTCACGACCAACATGACCCAAACCGCGCCACCTTGTGCTGACGCAGATCAATAGAAGGCTACGATAGCCCCGTAGCGCTCACCTTGCGTCGCGCGCGGACGCCGTGCCGGTCCCTAGTTCGATGATTTCGGCTGTGATCGCTTCCTGTCGTACCTGGCGCAGCGTCGCCTCGAATTCGCCCAGCTCGCGCGTGATCTGGCTGCCCGCGGCGGACATGGCCTCCATTCTTGCCTCGTTCTCTGCGGCAAAGGCATGAAGCGCCGCCTTGCACACCCGGGCATGGAGATAGTCACCGCTGAGACTATTGATCAGGGCGTCCGTTGGAAGCTGGGTCAGCGGACGTGTCGTTCCAGGCGGCGGCAGGGCCGAAAGATCGATTGGCAACAGAACCTGCCGGAGGACTTGAGGTCGCCCGGATGCCCATCCGGCATGGATCATATCTATACGCTCAAAACGACCCTCGCCCAGGGCGCGGTAGATCGCCTTGGTAATCTGATCGGCCAGTTTCGGGATGCCGGGCGTGTGCGAGGACATCGGCGCAGACCAGACCGGATCGAGCCCACGCGCGGCGGCGATCGACTGACCACGGGTGCCGATCAGGAACAGGCTGGTGGTCGACAGGTCGTCTTCGATGCTGTCCAGAACGCGTTCGCTGAAGGTTCCTGCGAAGCCCTGTTCGGCGCAGAATACCAAAAGACCTATGCTGCCGTCGGCTTGGCTTTCGGAGGTATTGGCCGATGATGCGGGACTCGCGGGGCCAAGTGCATCGGATATGGCGGCGGCAATTGTCGCGGCATAGCTGTCGACGGCCTTGATCTCTGCGCGGGCGGTGCTGGCGCGCGCCGCGGCGATGCCCTTCATGGCGTTCACCACGGCCCCCAACTGGCGAATGCCGTCGATCCGGGCGCTGACATCGGCCAGTCGTTCGGTCATGTCGCTGGCTCCGTATCGCCAAGCTGCGTCGCAAGGCGGGTCATCGCGGCGATCAGGGCAGCCCGTGCCTCTTCGTCCAGTTCCCCGATCTCGGAAAGGACGCGCAAGACATCGGCGGCGTCCCGGTCAAGGATATCCGGCAGTTCATCCCGAAAGGTGGCAACAGCATCGAGCGATAGGGGGTCCAGTAGCCTTGACTGCACGGCGAGCAGGAGCGCCACCTCATCTGCCAGGCGAAGGGGTGCATTCTGCGGCTGACGCAGGATTGCGCGGATCCTTTTCCCGCGCCTGAGTTGATCGCGCACGCGACCTTCGGGCATGCCGCCGAACCGGGTGAAGACCTCGAGTTCCAGAAACTGCGCATAGTCGAGCCGTAGCGTGCCGGCCGCCTCGCGCAGCACAGGCGCTTGGGTCTTGCCGCCCACACGGCTGACGCTCAGTCCCACGTCCACAGCCGGTTTCTGCCCCTGATGGAACAGAGCCGCATCCAGCACGATCTGTCCGTCCGTGATCGAGATCAGGTTGGTCGGGATATAGGCCGACAGGTTCCCCGCATCGGTTTCTGCGATCGGCAATGCGGTCAAGGATCCGCCACCACGCGCCTTGGACAGCTTGGCAGCCCGTTCTAGTAGGCGGGCATGTATGTAGAACACGTCCCCCGGATAGGCCTCGCGCCCCGGAGATTGCCGGGTCAGAAGGGCGATCTCGCGGTGGGTGGCGGCGTGTTTGGACAGATCGTCGATCACCACGAGGGCGTGACCGCCCTGGTCGCGGAAATACTCCGCCATCGTGACGCCCGCATAGGGTGCTATCAATTGCAGCCCAGGCGCCGAGGCGGAGCCTGCGACAATCACGATGCAGCGCGCGAAATTCCCATGCGCCTGCAGAGCGTCGATGGCGCGGCGTACGCTGGATGTCTTTTGCCCCACCGCGACATAGATGCAGATCATGTCGCTGTGCGCTTGGGCGATCATCGTGTCGGTGGCCAGCGTCGTCTTTCCGGTGGAATGGTCCCCGACGATCAACTCGCGCTGGCCACGGCCAAGCGCGAACAACGTGTCCATCACGAGTAATCCGGTTTGCACCGGCTGGGTCACGAGATCTCGTTCGATGATCGACGGCGCCGGGCGCTCGATTGGCCACCGCTCTTCGGCCTCAATTGCCCCCTTCCCGTCCAGCGGGCGGCCAAGTGGGTCCACGATGCGCCCAAGCATCGCGTCGCCGACAGGCACGCTCACCACTTCGCCAGTGCCGAAGACGGCGTCGCCCGCCTCGACCTTGGTCGCCGCATCGATGAACACGCAGCCAATCAGATCGGGGTCCAGAACCCGTGCGAACCCGAATTGACCGCCCTCAAACCGCAGAACCTCGTCCAACCGCACGTCGCGCAAGCCCGAGATCATCGCCACACCGTCCCCGATCTCCTCGACACGGCCCTTGTGTTCGGGTCGCGGACCCAGTGCCGCGCGACGCACTGCGCCTTGCGCCGAGGCGAACCAGTCTGGCGCGTCAGGCGGCATTCTCGACCTCCTTCAGGATATTCTCCAGATCGGCCCGCCAGCTGTTGTGAAGCACGAAATGCCCGCTGCGGAGTTCCAGTCCGGCGATCAGGTCGGGATCGGTGACAAGACGAACGCTGGGCGTGCCGTCCAACGCATCCTTTACCGCTTGTTCGATCTTGGCCCTTTCCGCGTCCTCCGGGTTTGTCGCGGTGGTGATCTCGATGTCGTCTGCCGAGGCTATCAGCGCCGTTCGGTCGGAGGCGGACATGCCCGCGATCGCCTCGACAAGTTGCGCAAGGAACGTCGCCTGAACCGCAGGCGTGTTGAACCGGCCCAGAAGCCGGGCTGCAATCTCGACCGACAATTCGGCGGCTCTCGTTGCGTTCTCTTTCCGCGCTGTGCTTCTGTCGCGGTCAATGGCGGTGCGCGCGGCAGCGATCATGGCGTCCGCCTTGGTTTGCGCATCCTTCAGCGCGGCTTTCGCTACTGTGCCTGCTGTCGCTTTGGCATGAGCAAGTATGGCCTCGCGTTCGGCCGCGATGCCTGCGCGAGTCTCAGCGACCTCTGCAAGCGCAGCATCGGCCTTCGCTTGTGCTGTCTTGCCTTCCTCCAGCATGGCCTGCGCCGCGTCCTGTCGCCGGATGATGGCCCCGGCTATCGGCCGCCAGAACACGCGGCTGAGCAGCCAGACGAGGATCAGGACGTTGATGGCCTGAAGACCCAGTCCCCACCAATCCAGGGTCATGCGCTCATGCCAGTAGCGGGTTGGCGAAGAGCAGCAGGAGCGCAATCACCAGACAATAGATTGCCGTCGTCTCGATCATCGCAAGCCCAACGAACAGCGTGCGCGAAATCGTGTTTGCGGCATCGGGCTGACGGGCAATGGCATCCATTGCGGCGGCAACGGCGCGCCCCTCGGCAAGGGCGGGGCCGATGGCTCCAAAGGCCACGGCAAAGGCCGCGCAGAAAATGCTGGCAATGGCAGCGTAGTCCATCATGTATCCTTTTTCTTTAGGGTAAGGTCAGTTTTTGCGGAGTTGGGTGTGCCTTGCTCGACGGCAGAAGTGATGAACACCATCGCCAGCACCGCGAAGATGTAGGCCTGAACCAGCCCGGTCAGCAGATCGAGCGCCATCAGTGGGATCGGCACCAGCAGGCCAGCCAGCGAGGCGACGATGCCGATGACGAAGACACCGCTCATTACATTGCCGAACAGCCGGACGAACATGGAAAAGACCCGCGTCAGGCTTTGCAGGATGTTCAGCGGGATCATCACCGGATTGGGCGCGGCGAAAGTTTTCAGCCAGCCGCTGACACCGCCCGCGCGTATGCCGAACCAGATCACGGACAGGAACACCAGAACGGCGAGGGCGGCATCGGTTTCCAGCTGTGCGGTCGGAGGGGCGATCCCCGGCACAAGCGAGGACCAATTCGCCACAAGGATGAACAGAAAGAGCGTGCCGATGAACCCTCGATAGGGTGCGGGCGCCGCGCCCGTTGTCTCGGTGATCTGGGTGTCGAGCGTGGCGACCATCAGTTCCAGCGCGGCCTGCCGCCGGGTTGGCCTGAGGTCTAAGCGGCGGGTCAGGGCAAAAGCCCCGATCACCAGTATCGCCATGATCGCCCATGTCGTGACGATGGCTTGCGTGATCGGAACCGGTCCAATCTGGAACAGGACGGTGGAGTCGAGCGGAGAGTTCATGGTTGGGTTCCCCGCAGGTTGCGCAGCATGATCCACCGAGCGCAAAGAACGCCCGCAAGGGTCGCCAAAAGGGCAAGGCCGCCTGCCAGCACGGCGATGAAGAAGCCAGTGGCCAGAAGGGAGATGCGCGCGAGGGTCAGGACGACCGCCCTGAGCGGTTGGCCACCACCGACGATCAGGTTCGCGGTCTCGCGCAGTGCGCGGAAATAGCCATATCCGATGAAGAGCCCACCGACAAAGCAAACCGGAAGAAGAATGACAAGCGGGAGAGTGGAGAGATATGTCATCGTGCGTTCATCCATTTCCAAGCGGTCCAGCCGCCTATGCAAAGCCCGAGCAGCATCATCGGAGCGCTCCAGAAGATGCCCGTCTCAAATTGCGTATCGAGCCAGCGTCCGAAGAACAGGCCAGCCAGAGTCGGCACCACGAAGATCCAGCCCAGCACGCCGATCTGCGCCAAACGCCTGCCGACGGACATGTCACCTTCTCGCAGCCATTTCTCGTGACGGCTGCGATGCTTGTGGATTTCCTCGATCAGAGGATCAGTTTCGGGGGGCTTTGATGGGTCTTCGGTCATCGGAACCGTCCCGTATCCGCGCCCTGGCGCAACCTGCTGATCATCTGGCGGATGGCGTCCATCTGCAGGCGCATCGTCTCGACATGTTCGACCCGTTCTTCGTCAGCGTCGGTCTGAAACCGGGTCAGAACCTCCGCGTCCAGCGTGGCCAGATCGTCGCCCGCCACTGCCTCGCGGGTGGCGATCGCGACGGTGCTACCGCCGGTCACGGTCAGCACCCCGCCGCGCAATGCGCAGAACCGCTCGAGCCCGGCGGTCTTCCAACTGAGGATGGAAACCGCGAGCGCGGTCAGGAATGGGGCGTGGCCGGGCCGAATGCCGAAGCTGCCGCTTGCGTCCTGCCCCCGCAAGCTTTCGGCATCTTCGTCCACAACGACGGACAGGGGGGTCACGATCCGCAATCTCATGCTGCTTCCTCGGCGTCGGCGGCGTCCGAGGCATTTGCGGCGGCCTCTTTCTGTCTTGCGTCCTCCAGCGTTCCGACCATGTAGAGCGAGCTTTCGGACCATTCGTCGGCTTCGCCATCCAGAACGGCGCGGCACCCCGAGAGGGTCTCGGTGAGGGGCACGCTGGCGCCCGGTGTGCCGGTAAAGGCCTCGGTCACCATGAAGGGCTGGGTCAGGAACCGTTGCAACCGGCGTGCGCGTTTGACGATCAAGCGGTCGGCGGTGCCCAGTTCCTCGACACCCAGCAGCGAAATGATGTCAGTTAACTCGCGGAACCTTGCTAGCGCCTGCCGGACCGCCTCGGCGGTCTCGTAATGCGCGTCACCGACAACCAGCGGATCGAGCAGCATCGATGACGAGCCCAACGGGTCAATCGCTGGATAGAACCCTTCGGAGGCCTGGGCGCGGGACAACATGATGACGCAATCCATGTGCCCGGAAATCGTGGTCACCGCGGGGTCGGTAAAATCGTCGGCTGGCACATAGACCGCCTGAATTGCGGTCACGGCAGAGCCTGCCACAGAGGCAATACGTTCCTGCAAGCCCGCCACTTCGGTCGCGAGCGTCGGCTGGTAACCCACGCGCGAGGGAAGGCGGCCCAGCAAGCTGGATACCTCGGCCCCGGCCTGAACAAAGCGGAACACGTTATCCATCAGAAGAAGGACATTCTTATGGTTCTGGTCGCGGAAATATTCCGAAATCGTCAAGGCTGTGAGCGGAGCCCGCCAGCGCGCGCCGGGTGGCTCGTTCATCTGACCGTAGACCAGCACGGTGCGCTCCAGAACGCCCGAGTCCTGCATTTCGGTCAGCAGCTCATGCCCCTCGCGTGATCTCTCACCGACGCCCGCGAAGACGGAGATACCTTCATATTTCTCGACCATGGCGCGGATCAATTCCATCACCAGAACGGTCTTGCCCACGCCGGCGCCGCCGAACATCGCGGCTTTGCCGCCCTGCGCCATGGGCGTCAGCAGGTCGATCACCTTGATCCCCGTCTCAAATACGTCGGTGGCGCCAGTCTGGGATTTCAGAAGCGGCGGCAGGGCGTGGATCGACCGTCGCGGTGTATCGTCAGGAAGGGCAGGCCCGTCGTCCTGCACGTTACCCACGACATCCAGAAGCCGCCCAAGAACGGCTTCGCCCACGGGCACGGTAACCGACCCGCCGCTGGGGTGAACCGAAACGCCACGGGCAAGGCCTGCGGTGGATTGGAACGCCACCGCGCGTATTGTCTTTTGATCGAGGTGGCTGTGGACTTCAAGAGTAAGGGCGGTCGGGCGGTCCCATTTCACGACCAGGGCAGAATTGATCGGCGGCAGGTCGGCCCCGGCAAAGACAACATCTACAACTGCCCCTCTGACGGCACGCACAACACCGTCGAGAGACACGCCGCAATCATCCACCTCTGCGCCTGTCCCGATGCGGGTAGCGTCTATGTTCGGTGTCTGATCTGAGCTTTTGGGTGTCAAAAGGGGCCTCTTAGTTTGCCTGTCGCGGGCAGCCAGTCAGAAAACAACAGCCTGCGGGGAACACTTGAAGGCAGCATAGAATGTTCAGCGACGGTGGGCGCTAACCTGCATCAATGCGACCACCACGGTCGTTTGCCACACAGGGCGTATACGCCGCTCCGGCTTTGGTCAGCACGAACAGATCAATCTGGAAGAGGGCATTGAGACACAAGACACATCAGTATAGGACAGCAAAGATGATCAAGCGCACGCCGCAGCCCCAAGCACCTGCGCCAGACGCGCAGCAGGTCCAGCTTCCCGCCAAGATCGCCGCTGCATCACAGCAGAAAGCTGGGCCAACAGAGGCGCATTCGCATGAAAAACTCGATCGCGCGTCACGGGCAGCGGTTGCCTATATGTCGGCTGGCGTATCGCCGCATGCGTTCATCGAAGCCTGGAGTGATTGGGCACAGCATCTGGCCCAGGCTCCGGGTCGCCAACTTGAATTGGCCGAGCGCGCGCAGGAAAATATGACAAGGCTGTTGGGGCAGTCGCTTTTGCCAAACAGCGACGCGGAACCGGCCTTTGTGCCAAAGGCCTACGATCATCGTTTCCGGCATCCCGGATGGGAAAAGCCGCCGTTCAGAAACATGCAGCAGGGGTTTCTCGCGGTGCAGGACTGGTGGGATTATGCAACCGACCATCTGCGCGGATTGCGTCCTGAGGATGCAGACAGGACCCGTTTCATGGCGCGTCAGATGCTGGACCTGTTGTCGCCGTCCAATTTCCCCGCCCTTAATCCCGAGATCATCGAGGAAACGCGCAAGAGCAGCGGCAAGAATTTGGCGGAGGGTGCGCGCAACTTCATGCATGATTTTGTAAACACCGTTGCTCAGGTCCATGAACCCGCACCAGAGGGCTTTCAGATCGGTAAGGATCTGGCCTGTACACCCGGCGAGGTGGTGTTCCGCAATGATCTTTTCGAGTTGATCCAGTATGCGTCACAGACCGATAAAGTGCAGGCCGAGCCGATCCTGATCGTTCCAGCCTGGATCATGAAGTACTATATTCTTGATCTCTCGCCGCACAATTCAATGGTCAAACACCTTGTGGATCAGGGATTTACCGTCTTCATGATTTCGTGGTGCAACCCGACCGCTGATCAAGCAGACCTGTCGCTGGAGGACTACCGCGAACGCGGCGTGATCGCGGCTCTCGATGCGGTGAATGCCATCGTGCCGGAGCGCAAGGTTCATGCGGTCGGCTATTGCTTGGGTGGCACAATCCTCGCGATCGCGGCGGCCACGATGGCGCGAGAAAGCGACGAACGGCTTGCGTCGATCTCGCTCATGGCGGCACAGGTCGACTTTGCCGAGGCGGGCGAGTTGCTGTTGTTTCTGGATGAAAGCCAGATCGCATTCCTCGAGGACATGATGTGGGAGAAAGGCTATCTTGACCGGCCCCAAATGGCGCGCGCCTTTTCTGCTATCAGGTCGGAAGACCTTATCTATTCCCGTGCCGTGCGGCGCTATTACCTTGGGAAAGAGGACCTGCCGACCGACATGGGAGTCTGGGTTTCGGACACGACCCGGATGCCAGCCCGAATGCATTCAGAGTATCTGCGCGGCCTGTTCCTTGAAAATCGGCTGACGGCAGGCCGGTTTGCCGTCAACGGACGGGTGATCGCGCTCAAGGACATCTCGGCTCCAATATTCGCCGTGGGCACAGAAACCGACCACATCGCGCCGTGGAAGTCCGTCTACAAAACCCAACTGTTTACTGACAGCGATATGACTTTTGTTTTGACGAGCGGAGGGCACAACAGCGGGATCATCAACGAACCAAAGCTAGCGCGCGGTCACCATCGGATCTCACGTCGTGCTGCCGGGGCGCTATATGTCGGCCCCGAAGCCTGGGTTGCGCAAAATACGCCGCAACCAGGCTCTTGGTGGCCCGCGTGGACAACCTGGCTAGAAGAGAAAAGCAGTGGTGTCGCGGCGGCACCCTCCATCGGTGCGCCAGACAAGGGCCTGGTCCCAATCGTGCAGGCACCTGGCACCTACGTTTACCAAACCTGATCCCAAGCCCGCTCTTGGCAGTGGTAGACCGCGGCGAGAGGTCGCTTCATCGGGCCATGAAGCGAAGCGGCGCGATTCGTGAACCCCGTGCTGAGAGCTTTCAACCAAAGGCGGATTCTGGCCGACCGCACCGCACAGCGGCGAAGTGAAACGCATCATGCTGCTAACGCCGATCAGTGCGGCCAAGATTTACCTGCGGCAAACAGAGTCATGTCGTCCAGCAAGGCGATGAAACGAGCGGAGAGTCACCATGATCGGATATGTCGCGAACATCGAAGAACTGACAGAAGAGAACACTAACTTTCGGCGTGTTCTTTATTCAGGGACAAAGCTGCAATTGGTTCTGATGTCTCTGGAGCCTGGGACAGAAATCGGCGGTGAGATACACGCCGACACGGACCAGTTCTTTCGCATCGAAGACGGCAAGGGACGGGTCGTGATCGATGGCACGCCACACAAGGTTGGCCCCGGCGATGGTGTGGTTGTGCCAGCGGGCGCGCATCACAACGTGATCTGCACCGGGCATGAGGCGCTCAAGCTCTATACCCTCTACGGCCCACCGCATCACGAGGACCAACTGGTTCAAAAGACGAAAACCGAGGCCGATGCGTCTGACGAGGCTTTCTCCGGAGAAGGCACTGAGCAGGCGGCAGAGGTCGTCCGGGTCTCGGACCGAACTTGATGCGCTGCGCATTCAGGTCACGCCCGCACAGCACTTCAAACGCCACGACACCCCAAAACCCACCAATCAAAGGGAATCAATATGTCACCTGATAGCAAGACCGGCACCAAAGCTACCGCAGAAACCGACATCGAAGCAGTAAGCCATCAATTGGCCGCCCTGCGTGAGGATATGTCTCGTCTCACTGAAACTGTCAGCGGGATCGCGGGACGGCGTGGAAGCCGCATGGCCGCAGAGATCGCAGAAGGCTTTGACGAAGCGAAGCATTATGCAGAAAGCAAGGGCCGCTCTGCAGAGGCGCAACTGGAAGAGTCTGTCGCAGCACACCCTTTTATGACAATTGGCCTGGCGGTCGGCGCGGGATTTCTGGCCGGCGCCCTGTCGCGGCGGTGATGGGCATAGTCGATGGCATCGTGCACAGCATTGGCCGAGACGTCCGAAAGGACGCTGGGGAATTGCTGGTGCCGATCCTGTTGGCTCTGGCCGGGGGGCTGACAGGAACCGCAGGAGTGGGGTTCCTGACGGCCTGGGTCTATCTCACGCTTAGTATCGCGGTAGGGCAAGCTTCGGCGGCCCTTTTGACAGGACTAGGATTGGTCATTGTGGCGGCGGGCCTTCTGGTCTTTGCCAGAAATCGCCAGACGAAAAAGACCGCCGCAGACCCGCCGGTCTCCCAACCGGCGGCACCTGCAACCGGCGAAACCGGATTAGCCTCTCAGATTGCGTTCACGGCAGCATTTGTTCTGGCGCGATCCCTGGGCGAGGGCAGGCGGGACTGAAATTGGCCCGATTGACCCAAGTTGGCGCGCTACGATTCAATCTGTGCAGCCTCTCCCAGAATTATCCATTTGCAGGAGACTGAAAATGAGCATTGAGTGTCAATGACAAGACAGCCATCGTGACTGGTGCCGCGTCGGGCATCGGCGCCGCAATCGCGCATGATCTGGCAGGCTACGGGGTACGGGTCGTTCTGGCGGATATGGACGAGGCAGGGATGTCTGCCGTGGCCGAACAGATCAAGGTATCCGGTGGGGAGGCCTTCATCCACAAGACCGACACAAGCGTTGCCCCTGAGGTTGAGGCCCTTGTCGCGTTCGCAGTGGCGCAGACGGGTGGATTGCATCTTCTTGTCAACAACGCCGGTATCGGTGGCCCTGCGCACCCGGTTGGGGAATATCCTCTGGATGGATGGCAGCAGGTCATCGACGTCTACCTGACCGGTGTGTTTCACGGCATGCGCTTTGGCATTCCCGCAATGGTCAAGGCGGGCGGCGGCGCGTTCGTCAATATGGCGTCTATCCTAGGGTCGGTCGGTTTTGCGACCGCCGGTGCCTATGTCGCCGCGAAACATGGGGTTGTCGGCCTGACAAAGGTTGCAGCGATCGAATACGCCAAAGCAGGCGTTCGGGTAAACGCGGTCGGTCCGGGCTTTATTGCCACGCCGCTTTTGGAAAAGAACCTTGATGCCGCGGCGCTAGACGGCATTGCCGCGCTGCACCCCATAGGCCGGCTTGGCGAGGCTGCGGAAGTGTCGGCGTTAACCTGCTTTCTGCTTTCAGATCAGGCCAATTTCATCACGGGCAGCTATCACCTGGTCGATGGCGGCTATACCGCACAGTAGGCACAGGACTGCAAAGGTTTGCCCTCCGTTTGGGCTGTGAATGTGGCGCAATCCAAGGGAATGACAGGCTTGCCGATATCTTAATTGAACGGCGGCGGAAGCCCGGAGGTCATCCCGGCCCAATTGAACGGACCTAGCCCGTCACAATCCCATCGCCCACAACGATCTGTCGCCGACAGAAACCCGCAATCTTTTCGTCATGGGTCGAGATCAGGAAGGTCGTGCCTTCCTCGCGGTTGATTTGTCCGATTAGGTCCATCACCTGGTTTGCCGAGGCGCGGTCGAGGTTGCCGGTCGGCTCGTCCGCCAACACCAGTTCCGGACTGTTCATCAAGGCACGGGCAACAGCGACGCGCTGTTTTTGCCCGCCCGAAAGGTTGGCCGAGGGGAATTCGATGCGGTTGGCCAGCCCCATGCGGGACAAGAGATCGCGGCCACGCGCACGGGCGGCCGGCGTCTCACGCCCTTCACGCACGGCGGTGGGGAAGATCACGTTTTCGAGCGCGGTGAAATCCGGCAAGAGGTTGTGGAACTGGAAAACGAATCCGATGTGGGCATTACGAAACTCGGTCAGGGCCCGGTCATCGGCGGAAATCATGTCATCGCCCAGCATGATATAGCTGCCCGATGTCGGCTTCATCAAAGTGCCCAGTATCGTCAAGAGCGTGCTCTTGCCCGACCCCGACGGCCCCAGCAGTGCCGCCATCTCGCCGGTGTCCAGGCACAACGACAAGCCGCGCAGAACGCGTGTTGCGGCCTCTCCCGTGCCATATGTTTTGAACAGGTCGCGGACCTCGAGAAGCGCGCTCATTGGCCGATCGCCGTGACCGGATCGACCCGTGCGGCCGAACGTGCAGGCAGGATCGAGGCGAGGATCGCGCCGATCACCGTTAGCGTAATCGCCAGACCGTAAGATCCTTGCTTTATGTCCATCGGCAGAGTGCCCGGCTGGAATGCGTCACGCGAGGGAAAGGGCAGCAGGGCGAGGTATCCCAAAGCCGCGCCCGCGACGCCGCCCATCAGCCCTATCAGCGCCCCTTGTGCGACAAAGACAAAGATCACGAACCCGCGTCCGGCCCCCATCGCCCTCATGATCCCGATCTCAGGGCGGCGACGGTAGGTCGACAGCAGAAGGGCAGAGGCAACACCAATCACGATGGTAATAAGCGCGAAGGTTTTCAGGAAATACCCGGTCTGCGCCTGTGCGTTCAGCGCCTCCATCAACTGCTCCGCCCCATCAGTCCAGGGCACCGCATCAAGCCCCGTCAGGGCGCGGATCCGAAGTGACGTGGCATCGGCGGCGTTCAGATCGTCCAGCTTAATCTCGATCTGCGTGACGCCTTGCGGCATGGAATAAAGCGTTCGGGCGGTCGAAAGGCTGACGAAGGCGCGCGCGCCATCCATTCCGCCATTGCCGGTCTTGAAAATCCCGCTCAGCGTCAGCGCCGCCGTGACACCGTTTGAGCTTTCCAGCCGCAGCGTCTGGCCGATCGACAGGGTCAGATCATCGGCCAGATCGCGACCCAGCACGATCAGGCCCGACCCAAGCCGCACATCACCCTCGACCATGTAGCCGACCAGATCAAGGATCGCGGATTCGCGCCCTGGCTCCACCCCGGACACGCTGACCTGGGCAACCTGCGCGCCGCGGGTGAGAAACCCGGCTCCCGTGATCTGCGGTGAGACGGCGCGCACGCCTGGAACGGCCTCGATCAGGGGCAACCACGTGGCGGCCTCGGTCAACGTTGCGGTGCGCGTGCGGCCCCTTTCCGCCACGAGCAGCACATGGCCTTGGGGCGAGATTAGCAGGGGCGGATCGTCGGATTCGGCCTCAATGGTGACATGGCTGATATCACCTACGGTGCGCGAGAGGATGAATTCGGCCAAGCCCCCGATGAGCGCCGACATGAAGATGAAGATGAATACGCCCACTGCGACACCAGTAACCAGAAGGGCGGTCTGGGCTTTGTTGGCCGTGAGGTACCGGGTCGCAATCTTGAGCGCGTAGAGCATCAGGGCTCATCCACGTCGACTGGCTGGCCGTCCGAGATGCCTGTTGCATCGACGATCACGGCGTTGCCTTCCTCCAGCCCCGCCGTTGCAATCAGTCGGTCTGCGGGCCATTCGACAACCGTCACGGGCTGCCACTGCGCCACGCTGTCCGCAACCACGAAAACCGCATCACCATTCACCAAGGCGGTGCGCGGCACGGTCAGCGCTGCATCGCGCTGATCCACAATGATATTCGTAGTAACCGTCAAGCCGACCGGTGCCGCAACCAGCGCATCAAAGCTGATCTTGATGGCAAGCCCACCGGTCGCTTCATTTACGCGGTTTGACACGAAGCTGACATGTCCCCGGTGCGTTCCGGTGCTACCGGTCAGTTGCAGTACGGCAGGCTGGGCCACTGTGATCTGGGTCGCATAGGCCTCGTCCACATCGGCCTCGACCAGTATCTCGCTCAGATCGGCGAGGGTGAGCAGGCGGCTGGTGGGGCCTACGATCTGCCCTTTCTCAGCGACCAGTTCAAGAACGGTTCCGGCGACGGGGGCACGGATCGTATAGTCTTCCAGAACGATTTTTGCCTGATCCAAAATGGCAGTGAGGCGGGCGACCTCCTGTGCTGCCGATTGGACTGCGTGGACGTTCGCCTCCAGTTCCGATCTGGGAATGTTGTTGCCCAGTGCGGCCGCGCGCTCATAGATTTCGGTCGCCTGTTGCTGCGCCACTAGGGCGGCATCCAATGCGGCCATGGCCTGCCGGATAGTGGCATTCTGCGCTGCCGCATCGACTTGCGCCAGAATCTGGTTTTCCTCCACGATGTCGCCCTCTGCAATGGGAAGCTCCACCAGGTTGCCCGACACAACGGATCTTACATCGACGGAATGAAGCGCCGCGATCCGGCCATTGACCGCAAGCACACGCGTAACCGGGGCGAGGGCAGTGATCTCAACCGTGACCGGTGTTGGCCGAACCATCCAGAACTGGAACCAGACGAAACCAGCGAGTGCCAGCCCCAGCAGCCCGGCAGCGCCCCAAATCCAGAGTCGACGCTTTGTGGCAGGCTTGGGCACGACCGGGCGTAGAGCTGGAACAAGCGGTGCGGATAGGGGCTCATCTCGCGGCGGAGGACTACCGTTTTCCCGTGTTTGGCTATTTTTTTTCGCCTCCAAACTTGCACCTTCCGAAAGCTCATTGCGCACAGACGGAGTGGGGGCTCCAGTCCGACAATAACATCGGTAACATACAGCATCATACTTTCCCCACCCTGACATAGATCAGCGACGAAGCAGGCGTCGCCATGGCATTTTGAACGGGTTGAAGCCGCTTGCGGCCCACATACCCGATGGGTGTCGAACAGGGAGCCCGGATGTCCAACGATCCATACGAATTGCTCAGCCTAACAAAGGCCGCCACGGCTGACGAGATAAAAAAGGCGTATCGGAAACTGGTGCGGACAAGCCATCCTGACTTGCATCCCGACGATGCCGGGGCCGAGGCGCGGTTCAAGTCGATCTCTGCCGCCTACGAGATCCTGAAAGATCCCCAGACCCGCGCACAATACGATGCGGGAGAGATCGACGGCCTTGGCGCAGAGCGCCCACATCGGCAGTACTATCGTGATTTCGCAGGTGCCGCAGACAACACTTACCAACAAGGTCGCGGGTTCGGCAGGGATGCCGATCCAGCTGACATCTTCGCAGAAATTCTGCGCAATCGTTCGCGGTCGTCCGGTCCTGACTTTGCCGACCGTGGGTTTTCGGCCCAAGGCCAAGATATGCGCTATACGCTCGAGGTGCCGTTTCGGGATGCTGCACGAGGCGCCGAGACCCGCATCACCTTGCCTGATGGCCAGAGCCTAGCGGTCAAGATCCCGCAGGGTACCGAAGACGGACAGACGCTGCGGCTGCGCGGCAAGGGCGCGCGCGGCATTGGTGGCTGTGCAGCAGGTGATGCGCTCATCACCGTTCTGGTGCGGCCCCACCCGGTGTTTCGTCGCGAGGGCGACGACATTCTTCTGACCCTCCCGATCACCATCGACGAGGCCGTTCTCGGTGGCAAGGTAACGGCACCGACCATCGACGGTCCCGTAGGCCTCACGATTCCGTCGGGGGCAAGCTCGGGCCAAGTCCTGCGCCTGCGCGCACGAGGGGTAGCACGTGCGGGGCGCAAAACGAAGGGCGATCAGCGGGTCGAGTTGAAGATCGTCGCGCCGCCTGACGTGGATGAAAGCCTTCGCGATTTTTTTATGGAATGGCGCAAGACCCATGCCTTTGACCCACGTGCCAGCATGATGAAAGGGGCCGGGAAATGACAGACCGTTACTCCGAAGATGACGTGGTGACGACCGTAACCCGACTGACACGATGCCAACTCGTCCGCTTTGTCGAGGGCGACTTGGTCAAGCCAGTGCAGGAGGCCGACGGTTTTGTCTTTCGCCGCATCGACATCGCGCGGCTGGAGCTTTTGTGCGACCTCTCTCAGGCTCTCGATCTAGATGAGACGGGCTTGGGCATCGTGGTTTCGCTCATCGACCAATTGCATGCTGCGCGCCAGGATCTTGCGGCGTTGGTTGGCGTGATTGATGCCCTGCCATCAGAACTCCAGGCTCATATCATGGCAGAGCTGAAAGAAACTTGAGCGGGCCTCAAGCTGGAACCAGAAGGTTGTCCGCAGAAAAAACAAAGCACCATTCCGGTTTTCGGCACTTGCCTTGGCAGGTGGGCCACACTGCGTCTGTCCCCATCATAGAACAAGGACTGCTCTTGTCGGAAATTATCGGCAAGGTCTTCCTGGGTCTCGTCCGCTTACATTGCCGATGGAGGATCGGCTCGACTCCGTCGCAACTTCAGGCGGGTAGGGGGTGCCTATGTGCGATCCATGTGCAATGCGATCCGCCAAGAGACTTACGTTTTCACAGATACTTAGCCGTGATCGGTGTCCAGAGACTTCGATAGGTCTGGTTTCTTGCGGTTCGCCCGCGATCCCGTTTTGCGCGCTGCTGCGAACCCGCGGTCCGTGGCCATGAAGCGGGCAAGCATGGGGGCGACGAGGCGGGCGGGCTCAAGGTCCTGGCCGGTCTGGTGGCCCAGGACAGCCGCGTAGTCGCAGAGGTCGCGGTGCACATCGGCGGGAAGTTCCACGGTCAGCTTGACCGGTTTGTCGTCATGGATCGGACCAAGCTTCAGCTTCGTCATCGGACTTCTCCCAAGGGCTCGAGGATCAGGTCGCGGGTGACCATGATGCGGACGGGGAAGCCCGGGCGGATGGTCAGTGTCGGCGGGACGGCGAGCTGCTGCCGGACGATCTCGTCTCCGGTCCGTCCGATCGTGTCTTGCGCGGCCTCGCGGATGGCGCGGGCGACGTCATCCTCGCTGTCGTCCCCGCTTTCCAGGCCGAGGTTCAGG
>JBCCVT010000014.1:0-23378 GCA_039195015.1 Pseudomonadota bacterium | reverse complement strand
GATCCTCGACATGCGCGTGCCGCTGACCTTCTCGCTGGACGATTGCGCCCTGATTGCCCGGATCATCCGGGATGAGGTCACCCGCATCCACAATCGCGCGACGGCGTAACCTGCTTATCCCACTGTCCGGACACGATTTGGCTAGTGTCCGGGCAGCAATTGACTAGCCTGTCATCTCCTCTTGGGCAATGTCCTGCTGGGCACACCAACGCTGATCCATGCTGAAACCATGCGCAAAGAAAAGAAATCCGAAACGCTCGAAGTCCGGCTGACCCTGAGCGAAAAGACCGCGTTCGCGACCCGCGCCTCGGCGCGCGCAGAGACCATGAGCGCGGCGATGCGCCGGATGATCGCCGAAGATGGTGTGCCTCGCCAAATTGCCAAGGAGGCCCCGATGTGGAAAAAAATGTCGATTGCCGGAACCCCGGTTGTCTTGACCTCTGTCATCCTGATTGGCGTTTCCTTACCAGGCGCGCAGGCGCGGACGGATTTCAAAAACCTGTTCCGGTCCATGGACACCAATGGCGATCGTTATGTCGACCGGGACGAGATGCGCGCGACGATGGCCCAACGCGCCAAGGCGGTCGACCTGCCACCCGAATGTGATGGCACGGAACTTGCACGCAAATGGTCGCTCACACCCGATGAATTGGCCGATGGTGAGATCGCCTTTGCCGATGCCGACAAGGATGGTCGCCTGACCCTGCGCGAGATTGTAGCCGCCAATGAACGCCATCGTGCCAGCAACTTCATCGAGGTCGACACGGATTCCAACGGCTATCTCACCCTTGCCGAAACTGAGGCCGGATTTCGCGCTGACGAAGTCAAGGTCAGCGCCGAATGCCGCGCGGCGGTCGGCATGTATGGCGCCGCGACCGCGCGGGATGTCTTGTTGCAGCTCGACACCGACGGGGACGGCCAGATCAGCCTGCGCGAGTTCGTCGATCACTGAGGCCGGGACTCGACACCCTGATCCTCCCTCGCTATAAATGAACAACCGTTCAATTTTGATGTGGCATATGGGGGAGGACCATGTTCCAAGCGTCAATGACCTTCGATCTGGGCGACGAGGTCAACGCCCTGCGTGACATGGTGCACCGCTGGGCGCAGGAGCGGGTCAAACCGATGGCCGCCGATATTGACCGGTTGAACAGCTTTCCATCCGAGCTCTGGCGCGAGATGGGCGATCTGGGTCTTTTGGGCATCACCGTCGAGGAACGCTATGGCGGGGCGGGCATGTCCTATCTCGCGCATACCGTGGCGGTCGAAGAGATCGCGCGGGCTTCGGCCTCGGTTTCGCTCAGCTATGGCGCGCATTCGAACCTTTGTGTGAACCAGATCCGGCTGAACGGTACCCAGGCGCAGAAGGAGGCTTACCTGCCCGGGCTCGTGTCCGGCACCCATGTGGGAGCGCTGGCGATGTCAGAGGCCAGCGCTGGATCAGACGTGGTGTCAATGTCGCTCCGTGCCGAAAAGCGCAACGATCATTTTCGTTTGAACGGCGCGAAGTACTGGATCACGAACGGGCCGGACGCTGACACTCTGGTTGTCTACGCCAAGACCGACCCCGATGCGGGCCCGCGCGGGATCACCGCATTTCTGATCGAAAAAACCTTTGTCGGCTTTCGCACTTCGCCGCATTTCGACAAGCTTGGCATGCGCGGTTCGAACACGGCCGAGCTGATCTTTGAAGATTGCGAAGTGCCGTTCGAGAATGTCCTTGGCGAGGAGGGCAAGGGCGTCAACGTCCTGATGTCCGGTCTCGACTACGAACGGGTGGTGCTTGCGGGGATTGGTACGGGTATCATGGCCGCCTGCATGGATGAGATCATGCCCTACATGGCCGAACGCAAGCAGTTCGGTCAGCCAATCGGGTCTTTCCAGCTGATGCAGGGCAAGATAGCCGATATGTATACGGCAATGAACTCGGCCCGTGCCTATGTCTACGAGGTTGCCAAGGCTTGCGACGCTGGAACGGTCACGCGCCAGGACGCCGCTGCATGCTGTCTCTACGCCTCGGAAGAGGGTATGAAACAAGCGCACCAGGCTGTGCAAGCCATGGGTGGTGCCGGGTTCCTGAACGACAGTCCTGTAGCCAGAATTTTCCGCGACGCCAAGCTGATGGAGATCGGTGCCGGTACCAGCGAAATCCGCCGGATGCTGATCGGGCGGGAGCTTGTGACAGGTATGGGTTAGTCCATGCGGCGCGTGGATCGGCACCTGATGGGCGCAGGCCGCAACAGCCGCCCGCGCCCGCGCTCTGGTTCAAAACCGGAAAACGTAAGAGAGGCCCACAAGCCACGGGTCGATCTCGACCTCTCCGATCTTGGTCCCGTTCAGCTCGACATCGCTGTCAATGTCGAACCAGCGGACGTTCAGACGCAGCGCTCCGGTGTCCGAAACGGCGTAATCCACCCCCGCCTGCAGCGAAATTCCAAGGGAATCCTCGATATCCAGATCGCCCAGATCCGAGTCCTCGTCAAAGAAGATCGTGTAGTTCAGCCCCGCGCCCACATAAGGCTTCAACGCCGTCTGGGTCGGGAAGTGATAGTTCAGCGACAACGTTGGCGGCAGGTGGTTGGTGCTGCCCGCGTCTCCGATCCCGTCAATCGAGATATCGTGGTCAAAGGGAGTCGACGCCAAAAGCTCGATACCAAGATTGTCGCGGATGAAGTATTCGGCGGTAAAGATCGGCCGGGTGTCGGCATCCACATCGGCCTCACCCCCGGCGAGCGTGCCATTACCGCTCTTGGGGTCGAGGTATCCAACCCCGACACCGATCGTCCAATCGCCCTGGGATTGCGCCAGGGCGGGCACGCCGATTGGGATCAGGCAGGTGGTCAAAAGAAGGGCTACGGGTATCTGTCTCATCGGATTTGCTCTTTCGGCTGGTCTGTTTTTTACGATCGAGTGATGCACCCCGTTCCATTTGCGCACCTTGACCTGCGTCAATCAGACAGCACCTGCGTCGGCGGGTCGCAGTTTGAAAAACGCACGTATTTCAATGTTATGGCCGATGACGGTTGCTGAGCGCATACCGGGGTTGCGGTCAGATGGCAGCTGGGATTTGCCGCCTGTGCTGAATATGGCACCGCAATGCCTGTCGCAACCGGCTGATCAGGTGGCGATCATCGATCTCTCGGATGAAACGCGCCACGATGTCACCTATGGCGAGCTCGCCCGGCGGACCGAAGACCTGGCCCGCGGCCTGATCGCAAATGGTGCGCGGTCCGGCGACCGGATCGGCGTCCTGCGCGGGCAAGACCCCTGGTGCGCGGCCGCACATCTGGCGATCTGGACGATTGGCGCGATTTCGGTGCCCTTGTTCAAATTGTTCCGCCATGACGCGTTGCAGACCCGTGTCTCTGACAGTGGCGCGCAGCTTGTTGTGACGGATGTGGACGGGGCAGAGATGCTAACCGGGCTCGCAACGCCGATCCTGCCCGAGGCGGCGGCGCGCGCCGGCGAGCCGGTCGCAGCCGCCGAGACCGGGCCCGACGATCCAGCCGTTCTGATCTACACGAGCGGAACCACCGGAGCGGCCAAGGGTGCTTTGCACGGCCACCGCGTTCTTACCGGTCACCTGCCCGGCGTCTCGATCAGCCACAATCACCTGCGCGCGGGCGACTGCCTTTGGACACCGGCGGACTGGGCCTGGATCGGCGGGCTCTTTGACGTGCTGATGCCGGGCCTTGCACTTGGAGTGCCGGTTGTGGCCGCACGGATGGAGAAGTTTTCGCCCGAGGCCTGCGCCGACGTGGTGGCGCGCGGCCGTGTGCGCAACGTGTTCTTTCCTCCCACCGCACTGAGGATGCTCAAAGCCGCGGATCAGGCCATCCCGGGCTTGCGCTCTGTGGCCTCGGGCGGCGAACCGCTGGGAGCCGAAATGCTCGACTGGGGCCGCCGGGCGTTCGACCTCGTGATCAACGAATTCTACGGCCAGACCGAGTGCAACATGGTGGCCTCGTCCTGTGGCGCCGATTTCACGCCGCGCCCGGGCTGCATAGGGAAACCGGTGCCGGGACACACGTTGGCGGTACTCGATGCCAATGGTTACCCGACCAAGGACGAAGGCGATGTGGCCGTGCGCCGGGGTTCGGCCTCGATGCTGCTGGAATACTGGAACCGGCCGGACGCCACGGCCGAGAAGTTCCGTGGCGACTGGCTCATCACCGGCGATCGCGGCATCTGGGAAGGCGACTATCTGCGGTTCATCGGACGCGAGGATGACGTGATCACCTCATCCGGTTATCGCATCGGCCCCGCCGAGATCGAGGATTGCCTGCTGACGCACCCCGCCGTCGCCACCGTTGGCGTGGTCGGCAAACCCGACTCGATGCGAACCGAGATCGTCAAAGCCTATGTCGTACTGAAATCCGGCGCCGAGGCCAGCGCCGCCGATCTGCAAGACTGGGTCAAATCCCGCCTCGCCACCTATTCCTACCCGCGCGAAATCGCCTTTCTGGATGCGTTGCCGATGACGGTGACAGGGAAAGTGATCCGCAAAGAGTTGAAGGCGCGAGCGGTGGGGGAGGGCGACAATTGACACGATTGCCCGCACTTTGCCTTTTCCTGTCGGTGGCTGGTTTTGATGCATCAGCAAATGATGTGAACAGACACCTTGATGTTCCGAAATGGTTTGACCAGTGCACGGCGCTCTCACGCACGCAGATTGCCGACGAGATGGACACTCGCTGCATGTCCGCTGCCTACGACTACTGCGAAATCGGAAGACTTTATGAGGAAAGGCGTCCCTGCATCGAAAACTTGAACGCGCACATTCATGAGAAAACTGAGGAGATCGCGGCATTGCTGCCTGATCGACCGAAGGGGTTGAGTACATTCAGGGAGCATTCCTATCGTCGAAATTTGGCACAGTTCCGAAACAGCGAGATCGACGCCGACTGTGCGCAGATGACGGAATTTATGTGCGAGTCCCTAAAAAATGTTCTGCGCTGGAGCACGGCACGTAACTTGGCGCGCATTTCGGTTGTTTCAGAAGGATTGGGTGCAGAATGAAACTTACCTCCCGGGCAATGCCAGCTTCTGAGGGGTTCAAGTCCAACCGAACCGCCCATCTCGACGCCCTCGCGCAGATCTCGGCCGCGGCCGAGGCTGCGCGCATGGGAGGTGGCGAGAAATCCCGGGCGCGGCACGAGGCGCGGGGCAAGATGTTGCCGCGGCGGCGGGTGGCGAACTTGCTCGATCCCGGATCACCTTTCCTCGAGATCGGGGCGACGGCGGCGCATGGGATGTATGACGATGCGGCCCCGGCCGCGGGCGTGATTGCGGGCATCGGCACCATCAAAGGCACGCTGTGCATGGTGGTCTGCAACGATGCCACCGTGAAAGGTGGCACCTATTATCCGATGTCGGTCAAAAAACATCTGCGCGCGCAGGAGATCGCCGAGGAAAACCATCTGCCCTGCGTCTATCTGGTCGACAGCGGCGGCGCGAACCTCCCCAATCAGGATGAAGTTTTCCCGGACCGCGACCATTTCGGACGGATCTTTTTCAATCAGGCCAATATGTCGGCCAAGGGCATCCCGCAGATTGCCGTTGTCATGGGCTCGTGCACGGCCGGCGGGGCCTATGTCCCGGCGATGTCGGACGTGTCGATCATCGTACGAGACCAGGGCACGATATTTCTGGCCGGTCCACCTCTGGTCAAGGCAGCCACCGGAGAGGTGGTCAGCGCCGAGGATCTGGGCGGCGGCGACGTACACACGCGGCTGTCGGGCGTAGCGGATTACCTGGCCGAGGATGATGCCCACGCGCTGGCCTTGGCGCGCCGGGCGGTCAGCCATCTGAACCGGACGGTGCCCAGCTCGGTTCAGTGGCAAACGCCGGAAGATCCCGCCTATGATCCCGATGAGATCTTGGGCGTTGTGCCCGCCGACCTGCGCACGCCCTATGACATCCGCGAAGTGATTGCGCGCATGGTGGATGGCTCCCGGTTCGACGAGTTCAAACCGCGTTTTGGTGAGACGCTGGTGACCGGGTTTGCCCATGTGATGGGCTGCCCGGTCGGCATCATCGCCAACAATGGTGTACTGTTTTCGGAAAGCGCCCAGAAAGGCGCACATTTTGTCGAGCTCTGTTCGCAGCGAAAAACCCCTCTGGTCTTCCTGCAGAACATCACCGGCTTCATGGTCGGGCGGAAATACGAAAACGAAGGCATCGCGCGCCATGGGGCAAAGATGGTCACGGCAGTGGCCACAACGCAGGTGCCCAAGATCACTATGCTTGTGGGCGGGTCGTTCGGGGCCGGCAATTACGGCATGGCGGGGCGGGCCTATGCGCCGCGGTTCCTCTGGACCTGGCCCAACAGCCGGATCTCGGTCATGGGCGGTGAACAGGCGGCGGGCGTTCTGGCCACGGTGAAACGTGACGGGATCGAACGCGCCGGCGGCAGCTGGTCGGCCGAGGACGAGGCCGAATTCAAACGCCCCACCATCGAGATGTTCGAAGAACAGTCGCATCCGCTTTTTGCCAGCGCACGGCTCTGGGATGACGGCATCATAGACCCGCGCCGCAGCCGCGAGGTGCTGGCCCTATCGCTCAAAGCTGCGTTAAACGCCCCGATCGAGGAGACACGCTTTGGCGTGTTCCGGATGTAAAAATGGCCGCGCGTGACAGCCTGGACGCCCTGCGGAAACGCTACCCAGCGGCGCCGAGCTTTACCTTTGGCGACAGCCGGCATCTGTGCGACGCCCTTCTGGCCCTCGTTCGGCAAGGCACCAAACGGGCGACCTGCGGGGCGCTGCGCGACTACATCGCCGATGGTGATCCGCTGCCCGAACCGGGTCGCGCGGACATCGTGCTCGACTGGGATGGTAATCCCGCTTTGGTCATCGAGACGACGGATATGACAATCCGGCAATTCCGCGATGTGACCGAAGAGTTTGCCCTGGCCGAGGGCGAAGACGAGACGCTCGCCGGATGGCGGGCCGGGCATCGCGCCTATTTCGAACGCAATGGAGGCTGGTCCGACGATATGGACCTTGTCTGCATGCGTTTTCGCCTCATTGAAGATTTTGGGAGCGATTGAATGTTTGACACGATCCTCATCGCCAACCGGGGCGAAATCGCTTGCCGGATCATGCGCACCGCGCAGCGTTTTGGCATCCGTTGCGTGGCCATCTATTCCGATGCGGATGCCAGCGCGCTCCATGTCGAGATGGCGGATCAGGCGGTGCATATCGGCGGCCCGGCGCCCGCCGACAGCTACCTGCGCGGCGACGCGATCATCGATGCGGCGCAGGCCACCGGCGCTCAGGCGATCCACCCAGGCTACGGGTTTTTGTCCGAGAATCCTGAATTCGTCGATGCCGTCACCCAAGCGGGCCTCACTTTCATCGGACCGACGGCCGACGCAATCCGGGCGATGGGCTTGAAGGACGCGGCCAAGTCTCTGATGGAAAAAGCCGGGGTACCTGTCGTACCCGGCTATCATGGCGCCGACCAGGAAAACGCGGTTCTGGCCGCGTCGGCAGATCAGATCGGCTATCCGGTGCTGATCAAGGCCGTGGCGGGCGGCGGCGGCAAGGGCATGCGTCTTGTCGAAGGCCCTGGCGATTTTGCCACCGCACTTGCCAGCGCCCGAGGTGAGGCGCAGACCGCGTTCGGCAATGGGGATGTGCTGGTCGAAAAGTTCATCCAGAAACCCCGCCATATCGAAGTGCAGGTCTTTGGGGATGGCACACGCGCGGTGCATCTCTTTGAACGCGACTGTTCGCTGCAGCGGCGCCACCAGAAGGTGATCGAAGAGGCGCCAGCCCCCGGCATGACGACCGAAATGCGTACCGCCATGGGTGCGGCTGCAGTTCGCGCGGCTGAGGCGATCGGCTATTGCGGCGCTGGCACAGTGGAATTCATCGTGGACGGCTCGCAAGGCCTTCGCCCCGATGGCTTCTGGTTCATGGAGATGAACACGCGTCTGCAGGTCGAACACCCAGTCACCGAGGCGATCACCGGTCTTGACCTGGTCGAATGGCAATTGCGCGTCGCTGCAGGAGAGCCTCTGCCTGCAGCTCAGGAAGACCTGCGCATACGCGGCCACGCGATTGAGGCCCGGATCTACGCCGAAGACACTGCCAAGGGCTTCTTGCCCGCAACCGGCACGCTTACCCATTTGCGCTTTCCTGCGGATGCGCGTGTCGACAGCGGTGTGCGTGAAGGGGACATCATCAGCCCCTGGTATGACCCGATGATCGCCAAGCTGATCACCCATGGGCCCACCCGGTCGGTCGCGCTCACGCAGCTTGAACGGGCTCTGCGGCACACGGACATTGCCGGTCTTACGACCAACACCCTCTTCCTTGCTCAGCTGGCCCGTGCGGCGGATTTCGTGGCGGGTACGATGGACACTGGCACGATCGACCGCGATCTTGACCGTTTGACCGCTATTCCGGTTGCCTGCTCGCGCACGCGCGCGATTGCGGCGCTGCGGGCGCTTGATCTCTGGCGTGAACCGCGCCCGCTCGAGGGCCTGACGCTCTGGTCTCCTCTTCATCGCTCCGTAGCACTGACCCATCACGGCGAAGAGCTAGAGGCGATCGTGATTTGCCTCGGCAACGGAGGGTTTGCGGTCGATGTCGGCGACGCGACACATCACATCACCTGGCAGAACGGCGGCTGGTGGCTCGATGAGGCCAAGGTTGCGCCACGCATTGCAAGGAATGGGACTGAGATCACAGTTTTCTGGGGCAACAGGTATGTCTTTCAGGTCGTTGATCCGTTGGATCGCCAGACCGTTAGCGCTGGAGACGGATCGGTGATCGAAGCGCCGATGCCTGGCCTGGTCAAGGCTGTCCTCGCTGAGGTTGGCGCGCGGGTCCACGCAGGCGACCGGCTCGCGATCCTTGAGGCGATGAAGATGGAACACGCGCTTCTTGCTGTACGCGACGGTGTCGTCGTCGAGGTGTTGGCTGGAACCGGCGCGCAGGTTCAAGCAGGCACTGCGTTGGTCCGGATCGAAGCTGACACGCCCGAGGCGTAACCACAACGCGCTCCCATCGCTGCCATTTTTCCCGTTTGGGTTGTGCTCGACAACGGCCTTTCCCTTGAAAAACCATTGTCTGTTCTAGGTGGGCTTTCACAAGCCGCAGATTAGGTACTGGCTTTGGGGGAATTGTTTGAAGGACTTGAAAGGACGAAGCCATGGCTGTTGAGGGACAGGTTTCACGCGCTAAGCGCTGTCTGGATGTTTTGGCGGCCTCGGTCGCAGCCAAGCTAAATTGCAAGAATTGCTTGATCAGTGTGCGCGAAGAAGACGCGCTCTATGCGATGGGCCATTCCGATGCGCCGTCAAAGGATGAAAACAGGTGGGTCGCCGCGCGCGATACCATTTGCCAGTACACCGCCCGGCTCGGGAAACCCGCGAAGATCAATGAGGTCGACCGTAGCCCGATGCTGCGCGACGCGCCGACGGTAAGCGCGTTCGGTATCGGCGCCTATCTCGGCGCGCCGCTGGTGTTGCATGACGGGAGCTGCATTGGTGCGATGTGTGCGTTGTCGACGACGCCGCGGGTCTGGACAGATGACGAGCTGGCGTTCTTGCTGGATGCCGCTCAAATGGCCAGTGATCAGATCGAATTGCAGGTTGCAAAGCTTGAAAACACACGGTTGAGCGGCGCATTGGGCGACGTCGACCGCATCGTGGCCACCCTGGCGCAGTCCCGTCGCGGGGCGCGAAGCGTGCATGACGAACGCGGGCAGATCATTTTTGCGAACCAGGCAATGTATGCAGAACTTGGGCTGGGCCCTCACGATCTTGACGAACTGCCCCATGCCTTGCTTGGCAAATCCGAAGGTCTCGATGACGGATCGGATTTCATGCTGCAGCTCGATCTGGGCGAGCGGGGTCACCGATGGTTGCGCGTGCGCTGCAATGATGGCGGCAGCGGGTTGACCTTGTGCGATTGGGAGCTTGCCCGGCAACCGGCCGATGCCGCTGGTGGGTAACAACACAAGACACGCACCGCAGGGCTTGTGGCCGGCCAAAAACGGTGCCGCAAGCCGAACCCAAGGCCGGCATGCGAACGCCGCCACCAAGTCCAACGGTATGCCACCGCATGCGTTTAGCGCCGTGATCACAAATGAAAAACTGCGGCGATTCAACCGTCTGATTCCGGGCTTCGACCCGTTGACCCGGCCTCGGGGCAAGAGTAGACCCTGCCTAGTCAACTCGCCAAGCGACAGCGTGCGGTCGGACCGCGCGCGCTGTAAGGAGCCAACTCATGGATGAGATGTTGCGGGAATACCTTCCTATCCTTGTGTTTCTGGCCGTGGCAATCGGGCTTGGACTGGTGCTGATGCTCAGCGCTGTGGTGCTTGCCGTCCGCAACCCCGACCCCGAAAAGGTGAGTGCCTATGAATGCGGGTTTAACGCATTTGACGATGCACGCATGAAGTTCGACGTGCGATTTTACCTCGTATCCATCCTCTTCATCATATTTGACCTCGAGATCGCGTTTCTCTTTCCCTGGGCCGTCGGCTTCAAGGACATGAGTGATGTTGGCTTCTGGTCAATGATGGTTTTCCTGGCCGTTCTAACCATCGGCTTTGCCTATGAATGGAAGAAAGGGGCCTTGGAATGGGAGTGATGACGGGCGCAAACGCCGCTGGTGCCGATATGGATGTGTGCGCGCAGGAACTGAACCGCGAGCTGCAGGACAAAGGGTTCCTTGTCACCTCGACCGAGGACATCATCAACTGGGCAAGGACGGGCTCACTGCACTGGATGACCTTTGGTCTGGCCTGTTGCGCGGTCGAAATGATGCATACCTCGATGCCGCGCTACGACCTGGAACGCTTTGGCACCGCGCCTCGCGCCTCGCCCCGACAATCGGACCTGATGATCGTGGCTGGTACTCTGACGAACAAGATGGCGCCCGCGCTGCGCAAAGTGTACGATCAGATGCCCGAGCCGCGCTATGTGATCTCGATGGGGTCCTGCGCGAACGGCGGCGGCTACTACCATTACAGCTATTCGGTGGTGCGTGGCTGCGACCGGATCGTGCCGGTTGATGTCTATGTGCCAGGCTGCCCACCAACGGCCGAGGCCTTGCTTTATGGGATCATGCAGCTTCAGCGCAAAATCCGCCGCACAGGGAACATCGTGCGCTGAAACGCACAGACGGAAAGGACCAGGTCGCGCCAACACGCGGACTGATGTGACGAGGATCGACGATGACCGAAGCCTTGAAGGAACTGGGCACCCACATCGAACTCAAGCGCCCTGATTGTGTTCTGGAGTGGGATGTCACCCATGACGAACTGAATATCGATGTGGCGCCGTCGAACATCGTGGGCTTTGTGGAGTTCCTCAAGACGGATGCGACCTGCCGGTTCTCGACGCTGGTGGACATCACTGGGGTGGACTATCCGGAACGCCCCAAGCGGTTTGACGTCGTCTACCACCTGCTCTCGATGTACCAGAACCAGCGGATCCGCCTGCGGGTGTCGATCCGCGAGGAGGACATGGTGCCGTCGATCATTCCGGTGCACACGTCCGCCGACTGGTTTGAACGCGAGGTGTTCGACATGTTCGGAATCCTCTTTTCCGGCCATCCCGATCTGCGCCGGATCCTGACCGATTACGGATTTCGCGGTTATCCATTGCGCAAGGACTTCCCGACCACCGGCTATACCGAGGTCCGCTATGACGAGGCGCAAAAGCGCGTGGTTTACGAACCCGTCAGCCTCGTGCAGGAATATCGCCAGTTCGACTTCATGAGCCCATGGGAGGGTGCGGAATACATCCTGCCAGGCGATGAAAAGGACGCCGAGGCCAAGTAATGCCGGACCTTGCAACCATAGTCGTGACGCTGATTGCGCTGATGCTGTCGCCGATACTGTTTGTGACGGGCGTCGCGGTTGGGGTTCTGTTCCGTCGGCTTTGGTGGGCCTTTGCGCTTGCCGGAGGTTTGGGTGCGCTGCTGATGGAACTGATCTGGTTCCTTCCGTTCCGGGCGGGGCTTACCGATGTGTCGACAGCCTGGTCAGTCGGCATAGATGCCTTGGCGGCCGCGATCATCTGCATCATATCGCAGGTCGCCGCAAACCGAATTTTGAATAAGGAGGCAAAGGCATGGAGATGATCTGGTGGCTGATTGTGGCCGTTGCCACGGTGATCCCGATGTTCAAACTGCTGCCGCATTTCGGCATCCATCAGTATTGGGCATTTGTTGGGGTCATCCCGCTTGGTGCGCTCGTGCTGTTGTGGTGGATGGCCATGAAGCTCCAGGAATTGGAACAGCGGTGATCGGCGATGCCGACAGCGACAGGCCCGTGGTGGCCCGAGATGGGGATCTAACATGATGGACGGCTCCAAAGGTTTTGACGACGCGTTGACAGGCGAACAGAAGATCCGAAACTTCAACATCAACTTTGGTCCGCAACACCCTGCGGCACATGGTGTTCTGCGGCTTGTACTCGAGCTGGATGGCGAGATCGTGGAACGCTGCGACCCGCATATCGGTCTTTTGCACCGCGGCACCGAAAAGCTGATGGAAAGCCGCACCTATCTGCAGAACCTGCCGTATTTCGACCGGCTCGATTATGTGGCGCCGATGAACCAGGAACATGCCTGGTGCCTGGCCATCGAAAAGCTGACGGGTGTTGAGGTGCCACGCCGCGCCTCGCTGATCCGGGTGCTCTACTCCGAGATCGGCCGCGTGCTGAACCACCTGCTGAACGTGACCACGCAAGCGATGGATGTGGGCGCGCTCACACCGCCACTTTGGGGCTTTGAAGAGCGTGAGAAGCTCATGATCTTCTACGAGCGCGCGTGCGGGGCACGTCTCCACGCGGCCTATTTCCGCCCGGGTGGCGTGCATCAGGATCTGCCGGATGCGCTCTTGGAGGACATCGACGCCTGGGCGATCGAATTCCCCAGGGTGCTCGACGACATCTCGGGGCTTTTGACCGAAAACCGGATCTTCAAGCAGCGCAATGCCGATATCGGTATCATCACCGAAGAGGATATCCTGCAATATGGCTTCTCGGGCGTGATGGTGCGCGGCTCCGGCCTCGCATGGGATCTCCGTCGCGCGCAACCTTATGAATGCTACGACGAATTCGACTTCCAGATCCCGGTCGGCAAGAATGGCGACTGCTATGACCGCTATCTTGTTCGGATGGAGGAGATGCGGCAATCGCTCTCGATCATCCGCCAGGCAATCGACAAACTCAGGGTGGAAAAAGGCGATGTGCTTGCGCGCGGCAAGATCACACCGCCGACGCGGTCGGATATGAAGACATCGATGGAAGCGCTTATCCATCATTTCAAACTTTACACAGAAGGCTTCCACGTGCCGGCCGGCGAGGTTTATTGTGCGGTCGAAGCGCCGAAAGGTGAATTCGGCGTCTACCTTGTGGCCGACGGCACAAACAAACCCTATCGCGCAAAGCTACGCGCGCCGGGTTTCTTGCACCTGCAGGCCATGGATTTCATGTGTAAGGGCCACCAATTGGCTGATGTGGCCGCGATCATCGGAACGATGGACGTGGTGTTTGGAGAGATCGACCGCTGATGAAGACTGACTTAAGACCGACCCGCGCCCGCGCCGTGCTGGCGCTTGGACTGGCCGCTGCGCTGGTTGCAGGATGTGACGAAACGCTTGCCACGGGTTCGTCGGACCGTGTGACCGGCGAGATGCGGCGCGAATATCTTGTGGCGGCCTCGACCGTTGGCTGCGTGCTGCGGGACGAGCGTCAGTACGGCGCCGTCGAGTTCCAGGCGGGGCTGACCCGCGAACAGACCGTCCAGATCACCGAATACTATTTGCGGCGCGGGCAGGCGGAACGCGTGCCCGAAGATCCTTCGGCCGTGCGTCTGACCTCGGGCCCCTGTGCCGGAACAGTGTCGCGGGAGGGCATTCGCCTTTGACCTCCTCCCCCCGGCAGCGCAACCTAACTGGCGCAATCCTGGCCGCCTCGACCCTCGTGGCAGCGCTGTTCGTGGCGGTGCAGGCTTGGTATGCACGGGTTCAGTTTGTCGAGGCGTCCGAGACCCGTCTGCTCGAGAAAAAGCTGGATCTCTGCTTTGAGAACTTTGATTCCGCCGCCGCGCTTGATGCCGCTTTGCGGGCGGCGTCTGCGGGCGCGTCTCTTGACGATTGGCCGCCGCGCGTGGTCATTCAAGAAGCCGCGCAACTGCGAGCGGTGCAGCGTGATGTGGTGCCGCGGCTAAACGCGCTGGAATCTGGGCTGGCCAAGGCGTCGATTCTCGGCGATCTCGATAAGCACCGTGCCTACCTGGCGCAGGAATTGCGCGGGCTCTCGAAACGGTTGCTCGACATTGTACCCGCGCGGATAGGTCAGGACAAAATGGATCAAGAGATTGACGCCGTCTTCAAGACGCTCAGCGAGTTCCTTGGCGCGCAGTATTCCGTGTTCACCGGATGCCGCCTTGTGGCCGAGGGCAAGGCCTGATGTTTGCGACACTCACCACGCTCTTTGGCTGGGCAGCCGCAATCGGCCTGATCTACGTCACTTTCCTGCTGGCGCGCAACAGCGATGCGGGGCTCAAATACATCCAGCACCGGGCTGACATGCTGCCCCAGGCCATGTTGGTGCGCTATGGGGGCATGTCTCTTCTGGCGGTACTGGCGGTCTGGTTCAATGCGCCGCGTATGCTCTTTGCGATCCTGCTCAGCTTTGCGGTGATCGGGCTCGGCGATGCGTTCATCTACCGCCGGGCGGGCCACCCGTTCTGGATGCATCTGGCAGTCGGCATCGTCACCGGCCTCGGCGCGGTGATCGCGCTGATTTCAATTCCATGAGGTAGGGACATGCTGCGAAGACTGCACCCCGAACAACCCGAAAGCTTTGCCTTCACGCCAGACAATCTGGCCTGGGCGGAAGGACAGATCACCAAGTATCCCGAAGGTCGTCAGGCGAGCGCCATCATCCCGTTGCTCTGGCGTGCGCAGGAACAGGAAGGCTGGTTGACACGGCCCGCGATCGAAACGGTCGCCGATATGCTGGGGCTTGCCTATATACGCGCGCTTGAGGTTGCGTCATTCTACTTCATGTTTCAGCTGCAACCGGTTGGATCAGTTGCACATATTCAGGTTTGTGGAACAACCTCGTGCATGATCTGCGGGGCAGAGGATCTGGTCGCGGTCTGCAAGGACAAGATTGCGACCAAGCCCCACCAACTGTCTGCGGATGGCAAGCTCAGCTGGGAAGAGGTCGAATGCCTGGGCTCGTGCGCAAACGCCCCGATGGCGCAGATCGGCAAGGACTACTACGAGGATCTAACCACGGCGCGATTCGGCGAGATCATCGATGAGCTTGCTGCGGGACAGGTGCCTGTGCCCGGACCGCAAAACGGACGCTATGGTGCTGAACCGCTCAAGGGGCTGACGAGCCTCACGCAGTATGAGAGCGGCAAGACCCAGTACAACGCCAGTGTCCAGCTTGCTGTCGATATCGGTGACACGGTCAAACGCATCGACGGGACCGAGGTGCCTCTGACCATGCCGTGGCTCGGCAAGAGGCAGAAGTCGGCCGCTGAACAGGCTGCCGAACCCAAGCCCGTACCTGTTGAGGGGAAGACAGAGGCGACAGAAACTGCGCCGGAAACCCTGTCGGCCGCGCGGGATGGCAAACCGGACGATCTGAAACTCCTCAAGGGGGTCGGCCCCAAGCTGGAGCAAACGCTGAATGGGCTCGGTTTCTATCATTTCGACCAGATTGCCGCTTGGACCGAGACCGAGGTCGCCTGGGTCGATACCCGGCTCAAGTTCAAGGGACGGATCGAACGGGACGGCTGGATCGGTCAGGCGCGGGTCCTTGCCGATGGCGGAACAACGGAATTCTCCAAACGCGTGGAAAAACAGAGTAAAGAAGAAGAGTAAGCTCTAAATACACGGGAGGATCTCACCGATGACCAGCAACCAAAGCTCACTGACCTGCGCGGCCACCTGCTGGGGAATTGCCGCGCTTGCCGGGGTACTGACGACCGGGGCGCTGATGGTCATGGGAGGATGGACCTTCCTTCAGGGCGCGTTCATGGGCGTGCTTGTTTTTGCGATCGGCGGCGCCATTCTCAGTTGGGCTCTGTGCCGGCCGTTGCCCGCGCCAGGTGCTGTGACAGCCAGCGGGGGTGCCAAACCGACCGCATCCGCTGCTTCGAAAACCGCCTCAGCACCGGCAGCCGCCTCACCGGCCGCGTCGGCGTCTGGCCCTGCGGTGCAGGCGTCGACCGAGCTGCCGGGCGAACAGGAACTGGCCGATCGCAAGGGCAGCTGGACCTACGGGGAAGGCGATTCGGACACGGCGCCCGTGCCAACCGCTGCTGGTGATGACGCTGCTGCAGAGGAAAGTGCGCCCGAGACGCTGACGGGTCCTCGGGACGGCGGCGCGGACGATCTGAAAAAGCTCAAAGGTGTAGGTCCAAAATTGGAAGAGACGCTGAACGGGCTTGGGTTCTACCACTTTGATCAGATCGCCACCTGGACCGATGCCGAAGTGGCCTGGGTTGACACCCGCCTCAAATTCAAGGGGCGGATCGAACGGGACGGCTGGATCGACCAGGCCAAGATCCTCGCTTCCGGTGGTGAAACCGAGTTTTCGAAACGAAAGTAAAGGGACGTCAGGACGGCAGCCATGCCCACTGAACAGGACAAGGCCATCGCCCGAAAGGGGCGCCACATCTCGCTGGTGATCGCCGGTGCGATGGTCCTCTGGATCATCCTGTCGCTTTTTGTCGGACCGGCACTTGGGCTGCCGGGCCGCTATGCCCTGTTTTTTGATTTCGCGGCACTGGCCGCACTGGTCTATGCGGGCGTGAACATTCTGCAACTCCGGCGCATGCGCCGGGACAGCAAAGGGTAGCTTCAGATGCTGAAGGACGAAGACCGGATCTTTACCAATATCTACGGCATGCATGACCGGACGCTGAAAGGCGCGCAGGCACGTGGCCATTGGGACGGAACCGCCAAGCTGATCGAAAAGGGTCGCGATTGGATCATCCAGGAGATGAAGGACAGTGGCCTGCGCGGGCGCGGCGGCGCCGGATTTCCAACCGGTCTGAAATGGTCTTTCATGCCCAAGGAAAGCGATGGCCGACCGTCCTATCTGGTGGTGAATGCCGACGAATCCGAACCCGGCACCTGCAAGGACCGCGAGATCATGCGCCATGATCCGCACACCCTGGTCGAAGGCTGCCTGATCGCGTCTTTCGCGATGCAGGCGCATGCCTGCTACATTTACATCCGCGGTGAATACATCCGCGAGAAAGAAGCGTTGCAGGCCGCAATTGACGAGGCTTATGACGCGGGGCTGGTTGGCCCGAATGCGGCCGGTTCGGGCTGGGATTTTGACATCTACCTGCATCACGGCGCGGGGGCTTACATCTGTGGTGAGGAAACGGCGCTGCTTGAAAGCCTAGAGGGCAAAAAGGGCATGCCCCGCATGAAGCCACCGTTTCCGGCCGGCGCGGGTCTCTATGGTTGCCCGACCACGGTGAACAACGTGGAATCGATTGCTGTGGTGCCGACGATCCTGAGGCGCGGCGCATCATGGTTCGCAGGTTTCGGTCGTCAGAACAACGCCGGCACCAAGCTTTTTGCCGTCTCGGGTCACGTGAACAACCCCTGTGTGGTCGAAGAGGCGATGTCGATCTCCTTCGAAGAGTTGATTGAGACCCATTGCGGCGGTATCCGGGGCGGCTGGGACAACCTCAAGGCGGTGATCCCGGGCGGGTCTTCGGTGCCCTGCGTGCGTGGTGAGAAGATGAAAGACGCCATCATGGATTTCGATTACCTGCGGGGCGAGCTCGGCTCGGGTCTCGGTACGGCGGCGGTGATTGTGATGGACAAGGATACCGACATCATCAAGGCGATCTGGCGTCTGTCGAAATTCTACAAGCATGAAAGCTGCGGTCAGTGTACGCCCTGCCGTGAAGGCACCGGCTGGATGATGCGGGTGATGGACCGTCTTGTGCGCGGTGAGGCCGAGGTGGAAGAGATCGACATGCTGTTCGATGTGACGAAGCAAGTCGAAGGCCACACCATCTGCGCACTCGGCGACGCCGCCGCATGGCCGATCCAGGGCCTGATCCGCAATTTTCGAGACGAAATCGAAGACCGCATCATGGCGCAAAAAACGGGCCGCTCGAGCGCGGTGGCGGCGGAGTAAAGTACATGTCCCGTTTCGTTTTGGTAATGCTGGTTGGCATGATCGCCGCAGGGCTTGGCCGAGTCGCGCAGGCCGAGGAGATCTGGGAACCTGCGCGGAATTTCTCAGAGTCCGAATTGGCGATTCTTGGATTGAGGGTTGCCAGAAGCATGGTGCAGACAGATTGCAAGGGGCGGGTGTTCTGGGCCGAGACCCCGCTCGGCAAATCCGGTTATGCAGCGGGTTACGAAACCCTGCGCAACGAAGGCTACAACAAACGGGAAATGCGCAATTTCGCCAGCCGAAACATCGTGGATTTACAGGCGTTCGGCATGTGGATGTCAGATGGCGGAATTAACTTGTCCAATGGATCGCTAAGTCAGGACAAAATCTGTGGCTATGTTCAGAAGATTGCCGGAACTGATCACGCAATGGGTCGTTTCCTGAGCACAACCAGGTAAGCCGCTTGAGTGATGCACCTCGCCCAATTCAATATCGGTACTCTGAAATACGACTGGGACGACCCGCGTGTCGCCGATTTTGCGAACAATCTCGACCGTGTGAACGGCATCGCGCGGCGCAGCTCGGGATTTGTGTGGCAGTTGCCCGAAGAGGCGATGGAGGCGGCTCAGCTTGATCCCGACGGGCCCTTGGGTGGCAATCCCCGGATTGCCTCGACGCTGTCGGTCTGGGAAGACGCCCAAAGTCTTGAGAATTTCGTCTGGAACACGGTCCATAAACAGTTCTATGACCGCAAACATGAATGGTACGATCCGGCGGAACAAGGCGTGCGGCTGGTAATGTGGTGGGTGGCGCCCGGCCATCACCCCTCGATCGACGAAGCGGCGGCGCGGCTGGATCACCTGTCGCGGCACGGAGACAGCGATCACGCGTTTGGTTGGGCGCATCTGGCCGGTGCGCGGCGTTGGAAGTCCGCGCAATGCGGAAAAGTGGCCTGAGGAAAGGAACACAAATGGAAGGCTTTGCAGAATACGGGCATGCCATTGCTTCGCTGGCCGGACTTGTGTTGCTCTGGGGCGTTCTGAACCCGCTTTCGGCGTTCAAGAAACAGTCGGTCGTGGATGCGCCGGGCAGCGAGGTGATTGCCGACTATCGCGACCCGGTCTATCGCTGGCACCGCGCCCACGGCAATCTCACCGAGACGATGCCGTTTTTCGCCTCGGCCGTCCTGGCCGCCATGCTGGTGGATGCCAGCGCCTTCTGGGTGAACCTTTTGGCGTCGCTCTTTCTGCTGACGCGGATCGGTATGACCATCGTGCATATCAATGCGATCGGACCGGCGCTGAACGGACCACGGTCATTTCTCTACATCGCGGGCTGGGCGATGATCGTTGCACTTGCCGTGCTCGCCATTGTAGGAGCCTTCTGAGGATGCAACCTGACGGGCATCACCTGGCCGAGCTCAACATCGGACGCCTCGTTGCCCCCGTGGACGATCGGCGGGTGGCTGAGTTTATGGCCAGCCTTGATTACGTGAACGGCGTCGGCAAACGGATGCCGGGTTTTGTGTGGATGATGGAAGGATCGGGCCGACCGGGCAGTGGCAATACCGAAAACTGCGTCGGGGGCGATCCGCGGCTTGTGCCGAACCTGACCCTGTGGGAGGACGCGGCCAGCCTGGAGACCTATGTTTGGGGGACGATCCACAAGCAATTCTACGATCGGCGACGCGAATGGTTTGAAGTGCTGGGCGACATGCATTTCGTGATGTGGTGGGTTCCGGTCGGACATCGGCCCACCCTGGACGAGGCGCTTGAGCGGCTTGATCATTTGCGGACCCATGGCGACAGCGACCATGCTTTCGGTTGGTCATATCTGAAAGAGGCGCAGCTGTGGCGCGACAACTCTTGTGGCGTCCACGCGGCGGAATAACATGACGAAAACTGCCATCCTTTTCACTCTGGTCGCTCTGACCGCCCTGGCCGCCTGCGGCCGCGGGCAGGAACGGGTGGCGTTTGATGGCGTCTTTTTCCGCGCTTCGACCGCTCCGGTTGACAAGCGCGTGTCGCGCGCCGACTTCGACGTGGTTGTGCGCGATGTGTCGCAATCCATCGAAGGCGCACGCGAAGCCGCGCGATACGAGGGCACCCGATATTGCATCCGGTACTTTGGCTCGTCGCGCATCGATTGGACGATCGGCCCGGATACCGAAGCGCTGAGCGTGACGAACGGACAGATCGCCTTTCGGGGGCGCTGCTCGCCTTGAGGCCCAGCAAAACATATGGTCGGACGGGGGTGTTATTGCATGACAAACCCGCTTTTGCGCCTGTCAGGTCGTCTGTAACAGAGGACCTGACGATGCGTGGATTCACGATTCTGACCCTTGTCACATCTTTCCTTCTGGCGGGCGCCGCCTGGGCCAAGCCGCCCTTGCGTGACGTCGACAAGATCGATGATGGCATTCTCTACATTGCCATCGCCAACGAGATCCGGAACGAATGCAACAGCATCACCGCCCGCATGTTCCGGGCGCTCAGCACAATTCGCGGGCTTGAGGCGCATGCCAAAAGTTTGGGCTATTCGGATCAAGAGATCGAAACCTATATCGATTCAAAGGATGAAAAGGCCCGCATGCGGCGCCGTGGCGAGGCGTATCTTGCGGATAACGGTGTATCCTATGCCAAACCGGAAACCTTCTGCGCGCTCGGTCGCGCGGAAATCGAACGCAACAGCGCGATCGGCGTGCTTTTGAGGGCGAGGTAACAAGATGGCGGCCGTCTCGGCGATAGTGCCTCCCGCGTGGGAACCGACCCTGGCCGCTGTCCTGCGCAGCCGCTTCGTCGTGCGCGCCGTGTCCTTTGGCGCTATCCAAACACAATTTGCGCTGCCGGACGGACGGCCAAGACCTGCATGCGCCGCACCGATCGGCGCTGTCCTGAAAGGGTAAAACATGAGCGAGCTTCGCAAGATCATCATTGACGGTCAGGAGATCGAGGTCGACCCGGCCATGACCCTGATCCAGGCCTGCGAACAGGTCGGTGTCGAAGTGCCGCGGTTTTGCTATCACGAACGGCTCAGCATCGCCGGCAACTGCCGCATGTGTCTTGTCGAGGTTGTAGGCGGGCCGCCGAAACCTGCCGCCTCTTGCGCGATGCAGGTCCGGGACCTGCGCCCGGGGCCCGAGGGCCAGCCGCCAGTGGTCAAGACGAACTCACCCATGGTCAAGAAGGCGCGCGAAGGCGTGATGGAGTTCCTGCTGATCAACCACCCGCTCGACTGCCCGATCTGCGACCAGGGCGGCGAGTGTGATTTGCAAGACCAGGCAATGGCTTACGGTGTTGACTTCAGCCGGTTCCGCGAGGCCAAGCGGGCCGTCGACGATCTGGATCTGGGCCCGCTTGTCGAAACCCACATGACCCGCTGCATCAGTTGCACCCGCTGTGTGCGCTTCACAACCGAGGTCGCCGGGATCACTCAGATGGGCCAGACCGGACGCGGCGAGGATGCCGAGATCACCGCCTATCTGGGAGAGACGCTCGATTCCAACCTGCAAGGCAACATCATCGATCTCTGCCCGGTGGGGGCGCTGACCTCGAAACCCTATGCCTTCACTGCGCGGCCATGGGAGCTCACCAAGACCGAAACGATCGACGTGATGGACGCGCTTGGCTCAAATATCCGGATCGACACCAAGGGCCGCGAGGTCATGCGTATTCTGCCGCGCAACCACGATGGTGTGAACGAAGAATGGATCTCGGACAAAACCCGCTTTGTCTGGGATGGGCTGCGCAGGCAGCGGCTGGACCGGCCTTACATCCGCAAGAACGGCAAGCTCATGCCTGCCGCCTGGCCCGAGGCGTTGACGGCCGCTGCAAGCGCGATCAAGGCGGCGACGAAATTGTCCGGCCTTGTGGGCGATCTGGTCCCGACCGAGGCCACATTTGCGCTCAAAGAGCTGATCGAAGGTCAGGGTGGTGTGGTCGAATGCCGGACCGACGGTGCCAAGCTGCCAGCGGAAAACCGTGCGGCCTATGTGGGCAACGCCAGGATCGAGGATATCGACACCGCCGAGATGATCCTGCTGATCGGCACCAACCCCCGGGCCGAGGCACCGGTTCTGAACGCGCGCATTCGCAAGGCCTGGCTGAATGGGGCAAAGGTCGCCCTGATCGGCGCGCCCGCCGATCTCAGCTTTGACTATATGCATATCGGCGCGGGGCGCGACGCGCTGGCAAAGCTCGCCGAGATGGATCATTCCGACAAACATGGTGTGCCCGGTGTGATGATCGTCGGGCAGGGCGCGCTGACCGGAGAAGATGGCGCGGCCGTTTTGGGCACGGCCATGCGGATGGCGGAGGCCGCTCAGTCCAAATTCATGGTTTTGCATTCTGCGGCGTCGCGTGTCGGAGCGATGGATGTGGGCGCTGTGACCGAAGGTGGCATCGACGCCGCGCTTGCAACGGATGTGATCTACAACCTGGGTGCGGACGAGATCGACATCCCGCATGGATCCTTCGTGATCTACCAAGGCAGTCACGGCGACCGAGGTGCGCATCGGGCCGATGTCATTCTGCCCGCCGCCGCCTATCCAGAGGAACCGGGGTTGTTTGTGAATACCGAAGGCCGCCCCCAGATCGCCCTGCGCGCGGGCTTTGCGCCAGGTGAGGCCAAGGAAAACTGGGCGATCCTGCGGGCTTTGTCGGCCGAGATCGGCGCAACGCTGCCCTTCGATTCCCTCCCGCAGCTGCGCCAGGCGCTGGTCGCCGCCGTGCCACATCTGGGCCAGATCGACGAGGTGCCGGAGAACGCTGGCGACGCGCCCGAGGCCGGGCCATTGGGCGAGGGCCATTTTGGCCTGGCCGTCGCGGATTTCTACCTGTCAAACCCGATCGCCCGCGCGAGCACCCTGATGGCTGAACTCTCGGCTGCCACCAAGGCGCGCAATTCGTCGAAGCTGGCGGCCGAATGACCGAATGGCGCTTCGGGTGGCTCTGATGACAATGGCAGGCCTCGCCGCCTGTTCTCCCGCGCCCGGTACGCGTACGTCCTATGACCCGGTTTACGAGGAAGTCGAAACCCGCCTTCTCGACGAAGACCTCGTACAATTCCAGCTGGCGATGAACGGCGCGCGCGGCCCTTCTGACATCGAAGAATTCGCCGATTGTGCTGCCGCACAATACGCGCTGATCCGTGGCTACGGATTTGCGCGTCATTTGCGCACAAATACCAAGGAAGAGGGTGGTGTCTGGCGCGCAGATGCTGTTTACACCATTTCGCCATCCCTG
>JBCCVT010000013.1:0-23842 GCA_039195015.1 Pseudomonadota bacterium | reverse complement strand
GCCCAATGGCGGATTTGTCGCGCGTGTGAGCACGGTTGCCCAGATCCTTCTGGCGCGCCTGATCAATGGTCCCTCGGAGGCGTCGTGACCGGCCGAGGCCTGTTTGTGACATTCGAAGGCATTGACGGTTCCGGCAAATCCACGCAGGCCCGCTTGCTTGCCGAGCACCTTGCTGAAGCGGGTCACGACGTTGTTTTGACGCGCGAGCCGGGCGGATCGCCAGGGGCCGAGGAAATTCGCGCATTGGTTTTACAAGGTGATCCTGAACGCTGGTCCGCCGAAACCGAAATTCTGCTCTTCACTGCTGCCCGCCGTGATCATATGGAGCGGCTGATTCTGCCCGCCATTGCCGAGGGCAAGACAGTGATCTGCGACCGCTTTGCTGACAGCACCCGCATGTATCAGGGCCTCTCGCGCGGTGATCTGCGCGGGCTGGTAGACCAGCTGCATGATCTGATGATCGGGCGCGAACCGGATCTCACCCTTTTGATCGACATGCCTGCCGCGACTGGCCTGTCACGTGCGCGCGATCGTCGGGGGGTCGAGGAACGGTTCGAGGATTTCGGGCTTGATCTGCAAAGCCAGATGCGCGCCGGCTTTCTTGCGCTTGCCAAGGAATTCAAAGACCGGTTTCGGGTGATCGACGGAGCCCGCGCAGTCGAGACCGTCGCCGAAGATGTGCGCCGCATGGTGGCGGCTGAAATGGCATGAGCGACAGCGTCCCGAGCGCCGACCACGTTCAAGGTGCGCCGCACCCGAGGGAGACGCCGCAGCTTTATGGCCAGGACGAGGCGATGGGTAGCTTCCTGCAAGCCTATGCGAGCGATCGTCTGCATCACGGTTGGTTGCTGACCGGGCCGCGCGGTGTCGGAAAGGCGACGCTCGCGTGGATGATCGCGCGTTTCCTTCTGGCGACTCCGCCCCAGGAGGATGACGGCCTCTTCGGCGCTTCGCCTCCACCGAAAAACCTCGATATCGATCCCCAACATCCCGTTGCGCGGCGCATCCTTGCGGGCGGAGAGCCCGGACTTGCCATGGTGCGCCGCAGCGTCAATGAAAAGACAGGGCGTCTGCGCGACGACATTGTGGTCGATGACGTGCGTGCCCTGCATAGGTTCTTTGGGCTGAGCGCAGCGGATGGCGGACGCCGCATCGTGATCGTCGACTGTGCGGATGAGATGAACGTTTCGGCCGCGAATGCGCTCTTGAAGATGCTCGAAGAACCCCCTGCACGCGCCACGCTTCTGCTGATCTCGCACCAGCCGTCACGGCTATTGCCGACGATCCGGTCCCGGTGCCGGACCTTGCGGCTGTCACCGCTGAGCGCGGCGGACATGACCTTGGCTCTGGCTCAGGCCGGTGCAACGGTGCCTGAAGACCCCGCCACAGCGGAATACCTGTCGGTGCTCGCCGGCGGATCCGTGGGTGATGCACTTCGTCTGTTGGCGCTGAATGGTGTCGCGCTATACGGTCAACTGCTGGACTTACTTGCAACGCTGCCGTCGCTCGACCGTGGTCGGTCACTCAAGATGGCCGAAGCCGCCGCTGCACGCAACGCGGGCGATCGCTTTGACATGCTGCTCACACTCACCGATCTGGCGCTGGCCCGGCTGGCACGCACCGGCGCCACCGGTCATGCGCCAATGCCCGAGGCCGCGCCGGGCGAGGCGCAAACGCTCGCGCGGCTCGCGCCGTCACCTGACAAAGGGCGCGCCTGGGCCGAACTGGCCGCAATGGTCGGCGCGCGGACCCGGCATGGTAAGGCGGTCAATCTTGACCCTGCCGCGCTTGTCCTAGATACGGTTTTCAAGATGCAAGAGACGGCCGCGCGCTAAGTCAGATCGGGACCTGCGCCGCCGGACGACCACGAGGGGTAGATGACCGAGCGCGCCGAAATCACCGACAGTCACTGCCATCTCGATTTCCCCGACTTCGACGGTGAACGCGACGCAATCGTGGACCGGGCCGTTGCCGCCGGCGTGACGCGGATGGTGACGATCTGCACACGACTCGCAAACGAGCCGACCGTACGTGCGATTGCCGAAGCATATCCCCAAGTTTACTACGCTGCTGGCACTCACCCGATGAGCGTCGCCGACCAGCCCATGGCCACCGTCGACGAATTGGTCGCCCTCGCCCGGCATCCGAAGTTTGTGGGCATCGGCGAAAGCGGGCTTGACTATCACTACACGGTCGACAGCGCCGAGGCGCAGAAACAGTCCTTGCGCATTCATATCGATGCGGCGCGCGAGACGCGGCTGCCCCTCATCATCCACGCGCGTGATGCGGATGACGACATGGCGCAAATTCTGACCGACGAATACCAGGCAGGCCCCTATTCCTGCGTCATGCACTGCTTTTCCTCGGGCGCTGGCCTGGCGCGGGCGGCACTGGATCTGGGGTTTTATCTGTCAATGTCCGGCATTGCCGCCTTTCCCAAAAGCAAGGATTTGCGGGACATCTTCGCTGCAGCGCCGATAGATCGGATCCTTGTGGAAACCGACAGCCCCTATCTGGCGCCTCCGCCCCATCGCGGCAAACGCAATGAGCCCAGCTACACGGCCCATACAGCGCGCGTCGGAGCCGAGGTCTTCGGAATGGATTATGCCGCCTTTGCCGCAGCTACCCAACAGAATTTCGACCATCTCTTCTGGAAAGCGGCGACCGGACGGGCGGCTGCATGAGCGACAGTCTGCGCTTCACGATCCTCGGCTGCGGATCGTCGGGCGGTGTCCCGCGCCTCGGCGGCAATTGGGGTGATTGCGATCCGCAAAACCCTAAGAACCGACGACGCCGCTGTTCCCTGCTGGTCGAACGCATCGGGGAGGTAGGCACGACCACGGCTTTGATCGATACCTCGCCGGATCTGCGCAGCCAGCTTCTCGACACCGGGACAGGTCGGCTCGATGGTGTGGTCTATACTCATTCCCATGCCGACCACGTACACGGGATCGATGACCTGCGCATGATCGTCTACAACATGCGTAACCGCCTGAATGTCTGGGCGGACGGCGATACGCAGAACGACCTCTATTCCCGCTTTGGCTACGCCTTTGTGCAGCCCAAGGATTCGCCTTACCCACCGATCCTTGAGATGAATACGATCTCGGGACCGTTCGAGGTTGACGGCCCCGGTGGTCCGATCCCCTTTCATCCGATCAAGGTCGGCCATGGCTCGATCGACGCGCTTGGTTTTCGCATGGGGCGGCTGGCTTACCTGCCGGATGTCGCGACAATCCCCGATGCCGTATGGCCGGTGCTTGAGGATCTCGATTGCTGGATCCTCGATGCGTTGCGGCGGACGCCGCACCCGACCCATGCCCATCTGGAGCGCTCTCTGGAATGGATTGCCCGCGCTGCGCCCCGACAGGCCATCTTGACGAACATGCATCTCGACATGGACTACGAAGGCGTCATCCGGGACACGCCCGACCATGTCACCGCCGCCTATGACGGCATGACGATCACCCATCCCGTCTGAGGCCCCCATCCGCTGCGCTCCTCTCCCTGCCCCGATTGATCGTTTGCTGCATGAGTGCCCGCGCCCATGATGCAGACGCTCATCGATGTCATCCTGCCGGTTTTTCTGGTGATCGGCGCCGGGTATGCGGTGACGCGTGCGGGGATGTTCACACAAGGGCATATCGAAGGGATCATGAAGTTCACCCAGGGCTTTGCGATCCCCTGTCTGCTCTTCAAGGCCATCGCCACTATCGACCTGTCGTCGAGCTTTGATCCCGGGCTGCTTGGCAGTTTCTATGCCGCCGCGATGCTTTGTTTTCTTGCCGGTCTCTTCGGGGCACGTCTGTTTTTCGGGCGCGATTGGGAAGACGCGGTGGTGATCGGCTTCTGCTGCCTTTTCTCCAACTCCGTGTTGCTGGGCCTGCCCATCACCGAACGCGCCTACGGTCCAGAAGCGCTGATCGGCAACTACGCTATAGTCGCGTTTCATGCACCGTTCTGCTACGGCATCGGCGTCACCGTCATGGAGTTTGTGCGCAACCGGGGCAAGTCCGGCGCGGCCTTTGTCGGCGCAGTGCTAAAGGCGATGTTCCAGAACTGGCTGATCCTCGGCATTATGCTTGGGTTCTTGGTGAATATTGGTGACATCCCGATCCCACAGCCTGTGGGCGACGCGCTTGATCTGGTGATCCGCGCTGCCTTGCCCGGCGCGCTTTTTGCCCTGGGCGGCGTTCTGGTTCAGTACCGGCCCGAAGGCGATCTTCGCACAATCGGCTACGTCTGCGCCGTCTCGCTAATCCTGCATCCTTCAATGGTCTGGGGGTTTGGCACGTCGCTGTCGCTTGAACGCGACCTGTTCCGGTCGGCGGTTCTGAATGCGGCCATGGCGCCGGGCTTCAACGCCTACATCTTTGCCAACATCTATGGCCGCGCGAAACGCGTTGCGGCCTCTGCAGTGCTTCTGGCCACATTGTCGTCGATCCTGACAGTATGGGTTTGGCTCACCTTCTTGCCGTGATCATGCGGATCGCGGTCCGACGAGCGGAGCACGACGCGTTCGAAAACAATCCGTTTTTCACGAGGAGCAGGAAGAACCCTGCTCGTAGGTTTGTTGCCCGCGTACACACGAGAAACATAAATGACCGACCCACCCACGCAACTTTTTTTGTTTTTGCAATATGGTCTTCAAGTATAGGCAAACTTTAGCCAATCTCGTCGAATTTCTCAACACTTTGTTAACAAACCTTCTGAATCCATTGCGAAAACCAAGGAAGGCACAGGCCGCCGAAGATGAGGCGTCGCCCCTTAACCTACGGTCAATACGCGAAAAACCGCCGATATCAGGTCAAACACGCACGATTTGCCCTGATCACGGGACAGTCTGCCGACATCGCCACTTTCAGGCGTTTCCCACACCTGAACACGTCCAAAACCTGCATGTAGGGCGACTCAGCAAGGGGATCGAACGGTCGTTTCATTCGCTGCGGCCAAGCCGGTTGCTCCGCCGAAAAAAGGGCTGCACGTGGAGTGGCATATTACTAGGAATTCATAGTAATTCCAAATTTGTTGCAAAAAATGAAACAATAACTTTCGCTCGCATTTCCAGTTGTGGTTCACGAAATTGGTTTCCGCTTTGCGCTGCCGAGTAAAATCGAACCCCCATGAGCAGCCAAGCAAGCGCATCAGCGCGGTAAGGTAATTCAGCGGGGCATGAGCAATACTGGCATTGCCACTTGTCAACAAAGCGATGAAAAAACGGGCGTTTCTGCATACCCGTGCGGCATTTCGCGTATGGGACTCCAGTATCTGGATCGGCGGACAACCGCCGTACAAACAGTCCGAGCTTCGACAGAACGCCCGCTTACGTAACGTAAGCCCCCGCTTCAACATTTTTGCTTTCGCAAAGCTCTACCCGGTCGCGTGCAAGTGGCGAACAAGCAAACCCGACAACCGTCATACTTGTTGGAAGGGACCATTTGTGTTAATTATACAATGACTTAGGGCGGCACTGGTCCCTGACCGCCGGATACTTGCAATGACATTTCAATTCAGCGGCTTTGGCCGCGCAAAATCGAAACAATTCATTTAGATCGAGGGGGACGACTGTGTTTGGTTCAGTTGTGCTTGAGCTCTTTATTGGCGTCACTTTCCTCTTTTTGGTGCTCAGCCTCGCCGTCACCACAGCGCAGGAATTGATTGCGGGCCTGCTTGGACTGCGTTCCGGCAATCTGATCCTCGCCATACGCAACCTGCTGGACGACGAAAAAGGCGGTCTCGTGTCAGAGGTTTTTGATCATCCGACCATGCGCCGTCTCTACCGTGGAAAAGTCAAACGCCGTTTGGGTGGATATCTGGCGAATGGGCCGTCTTATGTGCCAAGCAACGTGTTCTCGACCGCCCTTCTCGACACATTGCGGGTGCGGAACACCTCGGGGCAGGCGCAGCCTGTATCCATCGAAGACCTGTTCGGTATGGCGCCCGAGATCGTGCGTGAAATGCCAAACGGCAGTCTGAAACGCGCGCTCACGCTGATGATCGGCCAGGTGAGCGACCCCGATCGCCCGCTGACACGCCGCATCGAAACGGTAGAGCAGCGGCTCTCGCAGTGGTACGACGAAGCGATGCATCGCGCCTCGGGCTGGTACAAACGCAAAAGCCAGGCCATCAGTCTGATCTTGTCGGTCGCAATCGTCGTGGCGGTGAACGCGAACGCACTGACGTACATGGAGACGCTCTGGAAGGACGCATCGCTGCGCGAAGCGATCGTGGCGTCGGCCGAAGCCGCAGCCGCTGCGGCACAGCCGCTTAACCCGGATGCCACTGAAGTGCTTGATCAGATCGGTCAGTTCCCGATTGGATGGGCCAATGAGCAGTCTCTGGCGACCGTGTTCCAAGATCCGCTTGCCATCCTCAAAACGCTGGCTGGCTGGGCGATCACCGTGCTGGCGATCAGCCTCGGTGCGGCGTTCTGGTTCGATCTGACCAAGAAGGCGCTCGCGCTGCGTGCAAGCGGCCCCAAGCCGTCAGACACCGCGACCTGACGAGAGGGATAAGATGGCCTTCGATCAGACCGAACGCACATTGACACTGGTTTCGCAAGAACAGTCGGATCGGTTCGGCACATTGCTCAAGGCGCTTGGACAGCTCGACTATCACGTGGATCTCGCTGGCCCCGATCGGCTTGCCGATGCGGCCTCGGGTCCCAGCATTGTCTATCTCGGGATACGTGGATGGGACGGCCGAACAATGCGCAAGCTCAAGTCCTGCACCGCAAACCCCAAATTCCTGCTGGCGCTTGAAAAGAGCGCGTTCCGCTGGGCCGAGCCGACCATCCGCAACTGCCGCGAATTCGTCACCTGGCCATGTGGACAGTCCGAACTGAAGATGCGGCTTGAACGGTGCGGACGCTCTGGGTCTCCGATCTCCCGTGCTGATGTTCGGGCGGCCGAAGTCGGCGCTCTCGGGCTGGTGGGCCGATCAAGGTGTTTCGTGGACAGCCTCATCACGCTGCGGCGCTTTGCGGAATGCGACGCGGCCATCCTGATCAAGGGTGAGACGGGCACCGGCAAGGAACTCGCGGCCCGTGCCATTCACAAACTCTCGGCGCGCGCAAATGGCCCGTTCGTCCCGGTGTGCTGCGGTGCCTTGCCCGACACGCTGATCGAAGCGGAGTTATTCGGCCACACGCGCGGCGCGTTTACGGACGCGCATCAAGCCCGTGCTGGCCTTGTCGAACAGGCGCAGGGTGGAACACTGTTTCTTGACGAGGTCGAAGCGCTCAGCGCCAAGGCACAAGCTGCGTTACTGCGGTTTCTTGAGGGGCTGGAATACAGGCGCGTGGGCAGCGGCAGGACCCACAAGGCCAATCTCCGCGTCATCGCTGCCGGGAACGAAGACTTGCGCAGTCTGGCCCGAGACGGACGGTTTCGACTGGATCTGCTCTACCGGCTCGACGTGCTTTCGCTGACGCTGCCTGCGCTTCGGCAACGCACGGGCGACGCGGATCTGCTGGTGGAGCATTTCCTGGAACGCTTCGCCCGCCGCTACAAAACCGGGCCGCTGACACTCGATGCGCGGTCCCGGCACTGGATTGTCGACTACAACTGGCCAGGCAACGTGCGCGAGTTGGAAAACATTGTTCACCGCGCGGTTGTCACCGCGAAAGAGAGCTGTGTCTCGCTGTCGGCTGGTGTCGATCCCGAATTTGATGGTGTGGACGAACCCTTTGGCGAGGCAAAAATGCGGGCGGTCAATGCGTTCGAACGTGGTTACCTCGAGACGTTGATGCAGGAAACACAAGGCAACGTCACCAAAGCCGCGGCCCGGGCCGGAAAAGAGCGGCGCGCCTTGGGCAAACTGCTCAAGAAACACATGATCGACCCTTCGCGCTTTGCCTCTGAGGATCCCTGAACCCAGCCACTTGCGCGTAACTAGCCGCTGCGCGTCTCGGGCGATCCGCGCAGGATGACCTGCGCCTGGGACAGAAGATTGCGCGAAAGCTCGGGGCGGATATCCAGGATCTCGGCCAATTCATCGACCGACAAGGCGACAATACTGCCGACCGATGTGATCCCGATCTCGGCCAGCAACTCTTCGCGGCGGTCACCGATCCCATTGATTTCGACGACCGGCGTGTTGGCCCTTGCGAGCGCCGCCTCGCGCGCGACCCGTCCCAAGGTTGCGCGTGTCACAAGTCGGTTCGGGGCCCGCAAGAAGGACGCTTCGCGCACCCGTGACAGGATGCGCGCGGTCGCGCTGGCCTCCGGCAGCCGCGCGGCAAGTGACAGTTGCGGCAACGCCGCTGGATTGGCAACGATCGTGCCCTGAGGTCGTTCGACCGGCGGCACGACGATGTCGACGATTGCCGTCGGCATGCTTTGAGACGTTTTATCGCAACAGGGATCGCATTCACAGAAATCTGCAGGCGCCGCGTCAGCAGGCGTCGGCAGGCACGGCGTCGCATCCGGCAATTGGGGTAACGGGGCTGGCAACCGGGGTCGGAATGCCACCGTGAAATCGCGAACCGTCATGCGGCCTGGTGCCTCGGCCAGAAAGGACACGGGGATAGTTTCCGGGGCCTCGACTTCGGCGACAGCTGCAATGAGTGTCGCGCCCGCCCCTGCGCTGAGTTGGATCTGGATTTCGGCCATCGCCGCACCGTCCGGCACCTGCCCTCGCAATCGCGTGATGTCGGTTCCGTCATCTACCAGCGGCGCAGCAAGCGGCGTTCCGATCTCGGCACCATCGCGGCTCAGCCAACGCACGGCAAAGCCTGCCTGCCCCGCAATGGGGCGCGCTTCGAGTGCGGCGGCAAAAGGCGCACCGGGCGTTACGGACACCTGCTGGCTCAACATGACCACGCGCCGCTCGGCATCTGTATTGGTCAGCGACAGGCCGTCGATGCCGATTTCAGCTGACAGCGGCGGGGATTCGTCTGTCAACGGAGGATGCACGGTCCAGCCTTCGATGACATCCGCGCCCTCACCAAGCGGGTCGAGCTCGGTGAAATCAGGATTGCGCAGACCAACCGGACCGCCGACCAGCGATACCGCGTCAACAAAAAGACGCTGCCCCGCCGGAGCGCGCATGCGGATCTCCAGTTGCTCGGCATCAGGAGGGGCGGTCACGGTCATGCTGCGCGACAGGATCGCTTGCAGCCTCACGCCAGCAGTCGTTGAAGCCGCAGTATCGACCGTGATCGAACCGGCAAAAGGCGGCGGTTCAAGCGTATCGGTCCGGTACAATCCACAATCCGCGACCCGCCAGATCAGCTCGATTACTGCGCCAGGCTCAATAACAAAGCCGCGAAACGTGACCGAATAAGTGCAGTCCGGCGAGACCGGAATGATCTGCGACAATGACCTCGGTCCCCCGTCGCGGGAGCCAACCTGCACGACAGTCACGCTCTGGCCATCCAGGCCATCGACCGACAGGAACTGCCGGCTCACGTCGCCACCACTTACGCTCCAGTTGCCCGGACGATAGAGCTCGCCTTCGTCGCGGTCGCTGAAGCCGCCATTGATCAGCTGCTCGCCTCTGGGACAGGCCGCTGCCGCGCGCTCTGACAGAATGCCATTCACAGCCTCGGTGACCGATTGCGCATCCAACGTGAATTCAACGCGACCGAGCGGTTGAAAACGGTCGAGCGCCAGTATGTTCGCTTCATCATCGCGGCCGATCTCGGCTGACACGGGCACCCGGAACACGGGCGAGGCGCGTCGGAGCCGGAACTGCGCCGCCAGCGAACCATCCGGTGAGGCGGCGCGTGCTGCACGCCATGACAGGCCACCATTGTCGCTTGTCTGCATCTCTGCTGCACCACCGGCTTCAGCATTGACATGCCATGCGACCGGTTCCGAGACCACCTCGACCACAAGCCAGAGGCGCACGGTCTCGGGCGGAAGCGTCACGGTCTGACCAAGCGCCACGCTCAGCCAGCGCGGACCGCCATGGGCCGAGACACCAAGGGTGCCCGTCGCAGGCTGTGACAGCAGCGAGATATCACCCGGCTTGCTGTCGAAGTCTGCGCGCAGGTCGATTTTGACCTCGGCACTGCGGGCTTGCGTCGAAAGCAGCACATCCACCGCGTCCAGAACCGTTTCGCTGCTGATCGTCACCGGCTGGGCCGCCGCGTTTCCGACCGGCAGTGCGATTTCACCCTGCGGTGTACGATCCGCGACCGACCCAAGGCTGATTTCGCTGCCTTCAAATGTTCCGTCAATCTCGATCCGGGTCCCCGTCGGATCGACCTCCATCCCAGGTGGCACCGAGATCTGCAAGATGTCATCGCCCGCCTCGGGCGTACCATCATGCGCGTAATCCAACGTGCTTTCGCGCAGCCCCGCAGGTAAACCGCTTGCGTGTTCCTGCACGTCCATGATGACCTCAATTGCCAGCCGGGCCGTGGTGTCCGTCTTGAGATGCAGCGGCAGCAGGGCAAACCCGCCTGCGACCTCGGCCTCATCCAGGGCGGCCTGCGCAAACTCGGTCAGATCGGTGGTTTCGACCGCTGTCACGATCTCGCCCGGCATCGCCCAGGCCGCTGGCTGCCGCCCGATGGACAGCGTCAGGTTGCTCGCCACCGAGCGAAGCGACAGTTCGGTGATGACCGGTTGCGGCGATGCGACGGTCGCGCTCAACCTCAGGCGCTGCACAGTGAGGCCCGGAAGGTCCTGTTCGGTGCCGCTCCCCAGCGTGAAGACGCCGTTTCGCGCAGGCACCGTGCCGGTATCGCCGACATCGGTAAAAAGCCCGCCCAGATCGACCTGAAGAACCTTGCCGGCAAAGTTCGAACCCGCAACAGATGCCAGGGTCCGAAACCCGCCGAACTGAATCTCAGACCAGGGCAAAGTCCCTCCGCCCTGGACACGTGTTATTCCTGTCTCGCGGTTTGGATCGTCCGGATCGGTTCCGATCACCGTCCCTGCTGAGCCGAAGACCGGAAACGTGACCGTCTCGATTGCGGGGCCAACGCTGGCGTCATTCGCAACGGGGATGATCCTGAGCCGGAAGGACAAAAGGCGCGCGCCTTCGGGAAGGCTGCGCACCATGATCGTGCGCGTGCCCCTGAAGAAACCGGTGGCCGGAAATCGATCGACCCGTTCCATGCGCCAAGCCTCCCCTTTAGGTCAGTTCCGGCCGCGTTCAGACTTTGAGAAGAACCATCAGGCAGACCGGTCGGTCTTCCCTGTTGCCGTCCGGGCCGACCGCACGTTCGCGCAAGGTGAGCGTGACGCGATCGAAATCATTATGTTCCACGAGGATGTTCGCGGGGCGGCGTTCGGCGGATGCCACGTCGGTCTCGACCGGGGCAGGGTTGACGGTTTTGCATGGCACCATCTTGAGCTTCAGATCGTCCCAGTCGCCCTTGGCCTTAAGACTGCCAACGGTGCGTTCCTCGCGGCAGCAGCGCTCGTACCATGGGGAGTGGCAGTAATCGCTGGGGTCGAATTGATCATTGGGTGCCGCAAAAAGCGCCTTCCAAAGCTCAGTCTCAAGATCACCGAGGCTCGTGTCATCGGTGTGTTCCACGCCCAGGTAGTCCAGCACCTCGGACATTGGCGTGCAGAAAGGCGTCTCACCCCGAACCTCGATATCCACCGTCACCGTGCCGTCCGAGGTTTCCATCGAGATCCGTTTTTCGCTGGTGTGGTACAGGAAAAACCGCGCCGTCCCACGCCGTTTGTCGTCATCATCGGCGCAGATGACGTCGAAATCCTTCAGCTCGTAAAGATCGACCAGTGGGCAGAGTTTCAACTCGTGCTCGATAAGGTTCGGTTCGTCGAATTCCAGAACCTTGAACAGCTTGCGGTAACCAGTATGTCCGGGGAATTGTTGCATGGCTTGCTCCAGAAATTTGGCGAGAAGGTCTTGCGCGGAATAGCCCTCGAGCGCTTCACTGTCCTTTGAAAGGTCAATCTCGGTCAGCGCCGCTAGGGCCTCGGCGATCTGCGTGTGAATTTCGGCCCGCATCTTGCCCTGCATTGCGTTCATGGCTTCTGCTGTGATCAACTGGCCGGGCTCGAAAGTGGTAAATGGTTCGTCATCCAACATCGGGATCTCCTTTTAATGACTGGGTGTTTCGGGCGGGGTTCCGTCCCGCGTGACAACAAGATCAATACCACCGGCCTTGAGATGCTGAGCCCCGCGTGGGCCTGGCGTGTTCAGATCGCGCACCTCGCCCGTGAGGGGTGGCCCATTCACAAGCGCGCGGGCGTTTTCGAACCGTGCCCCGTCAAAGACCACGAGCAGATCGTAGATACCCGGTTCGGTGTCACAGACCGCGACCGCAATGTGGTTGCCATAGGTTCCGGCCTCTTTCGCGGCGAGTTCGATAAACCCCGGCAGGCCGGGATCGCTCAGAAAGACGCGGGCCGCTTGCGTGCCCGTGCCTCCGGTCAAGGAAACCAGGCGCGCGAACGGGATATCCACCGGCTCGAACCCGATGGGGACACTATCCGTCGCGCGTGCCTCGATCAGGCGGGACTCCGAGGCGCCGGGCGCAAGACGATTGGTCAAGAGATCGACATCCGTTGCCGGTTCCGTGACGAGGCCGCCGATCGTCTCGGGTGCGTCGCCCGGCAAGGCGAAACGGTCTGTGTCGAAGCGCGCGCCAAAGCGTGCAGGCATGTCCAGCGGCAGGTTGATCTCGGCCCGTCCGGGCATGTGCTGCTTCCAATCGAGCTGCACATCTGTCGTCGTCCCGCCCGCGACCGGGGCAAAGACCGGCGTCGATTTCGCAGCAGGCGTTTCGGCAAACCGGCTTGCGTCAAAAGTCCCCTGTTCGGTGCAAGGGCCACCGGCGAACCGGTTCTGGTCAAAATGCGCTGCATCGAACCGCGACGACAGGCAGTCCATAAAGACGCGCCGGTTCGTGCCGGTCTGCAGTGACAGAGCCCTGTGCTGATCGACAACACGGGCAAAAACGATGGTCGATGGATCGGGCCCTTCGTTCAGGCGCGTGACAAGCGAGAGCGGACCAAAATCACCACCATTGTCGAGCACGACACCGACGTGCTGTTCGGTCGACTGCGTTTGAATCCGCAGATCGTAGAGGGCGCGCAAGCGTTTCACGATCAGGGTGTTTCCGACCGGTTCCGCCAGGACGGCCACGGGTTGGCCCACAAGTTCTGTCAGGCCTTTGAGGCGTGGAAGCGACAGTTCCAGTTGGTCGCTCCCATCGTCCAGAAACGGCTGATCGCCCACAAGATCGATCTGACCCAGGAACACGCCGTCCGGCTGGTTCGACGGCAACGACCCGGCCGGTTGCATATGCAAGGTCGGCGCAGTGTCTCGCCGCCCGATCTCGGTCAGCTCGACTATGTCGGACCCAAACGCATCAGACAGCAGCACGCCCCGCCGACCCAACCGTCCGGCCGCCATCGTGCGGCGGTCATCCGGCGGGTGGTCGAGATGCGGTAAAAGGGGCAGCCCGAACACGCGCGGCACCAGGCCGTCCGAGACCTCGACCGCAAGACCGTGGTCCGATTCACCAATGAAGGCCTCGCGCTCAGGCTCCAGCGCGCCGCGCAACCGCAGAGAGAGGCTGTTTTCGAGATCGACCAACCCCGGCGAGTCGACCCCGAGAGACGCCTTGAAGCGCGCGGATACCAGCACTTCGGCCGCGCCTGAATTAACCGGAAAGATAGCATCGCCGTGCTCTACGCCCGGATGGAGTTGCATGACATCGTCGGGCGGGTAGTCGATCAGTTCGAAGTAGCGCAGCGGCACCAGCGACAGCCGCGAACCGTCTGGGGTCACAAGCTCCAGCTGCCCCTCAGCGTTGATCGAGGCCATATCCGGCAACACCGCGTTGATCGCCGCGACGATCTCGTCTGCGGAGGTGGCGTTTGGTGCTTCACCTGCGAGATCGATATCGACCGGTTGCGCGTCATCGATCACCAGACGCAGGACCGACCGTGTCCCCAGATCGCTGCCCCGTCGCAGATCAACCCTGCCCGTGATCTTTGCGGGTTGCGCGGGTGTGCCCGCGACATCGCGCTCGGTATCGCCGAAGATCGCCGGGGCCGCATCGCCGCCCGTGGCGTCTTGCACGACCAGCCGGCTCGACGCACCAGGAGCTGGCGCCAGCAAAACAAGTCGGTCCGCTTCGACACGCGCAACATCCGCCCCGAGCGCCGCGTTGACCGCTGCGACCACTTCGTCGGCGGTAACGGCCGTGGCATCGATAGCCTCGCCCGCGCAATCGATATCCTGCGGCGCGGCGGTATCCAGTCCGATCCGCAAGAACCGTGCGGTGCTCAGATCTATGCCTGGCGTCAGTGGGACCAGCCCTTCGATCCGGGCGGCTTGCGCGGCTTCGCCCACATACCTGCGACCCGGCGGCACGCCTAGAATGGCAAGCGTGGCATCCGGAGACGCGGGCGACAGGATCTCGAGGCTGCTGTCTGGCCCGCGCGTCGGTGAGGTCAGCAAAACATGGCGCCCGTCATGGCTTGCGATATTCACTCCAAGCTTGAGATTGATCGCCACGGCAATCTGGTCGAGCGTCGTCGCCGCGGGGTCGAACCCCCGGCAGTCGATGTCCTCCGCCGGGCCGCCATCGACTGCAAGGCTGAGATGCGACGCTCCGGTGAGGTCAATGCCTGCGGACAGATCCTGCGTGCCGACAAAAGACACCTGGCGCGCGGCAAGGCCGGTGGCGATCAAGGCGCCTGTTCCCAGAAGCGTCGGCTGCGCGTCGGTGGCCTGAGGTGCCTCGAGCGTGATCCGGCTGTGCGATCCGCTTGACGGTGACACCAAACGCAGCGTGTCCCCATCGACGACGGCCACGTCTTGGCCGAGGGCACCGTTGATGGCATCGACAACCTCCTGCTGCGTGGTGTTGCGCGGGCGCGGACCGGCGCAGCGGATGTCGATCGGCAGACCATCATCCAGCCGAACGCGAACGAATTCCCGCGTCCTCAGGTCGACGCCGCGAGACAGGTTGACCTCGCCTTGCAGGATGGCGGGTTCTGCGGGTTCTGCTTGCGCTTCGGCATCAAGCAGGCCCAAAACGGTCATCGCCGCGTCTTCGGCGATCGGCACACGAGACACAAAGGCACGGGTTTCGGTGACAGAGATCGGGACCAGTTCGATCCGGCCTGCACCACCCTCCAATCGGCTGGAAAGCGTAAGGCGATCGTCCTCGACCCCAGCCAATGGCGCGTCATCCAGTGCGTTGATCGCCAGGGCGAGCGCTGGTGCATCAAGCGGCGCATCGACGACTGTGGACAGATCGAAAACTCTTGGCGGTCGCCCGTCCTGCGCAATTTGCAAAAGCGGCCGCGCAGCAAGATTGACCCCGCCGGAAAGCACCTTGATGCCGCGCAGGACAGCGCGGGAAGCGGCGCTACCGGTCGCAGTTCGGTCGGCAAGACCAAGCAGTGCCCGTGCCGCGTCGCCGGTCTCGGCCTGACCGATCCTCAACTGCCCGGCCGCTCCGGTTGCAATTCCGCTGAGCACAAGGTTGGCGCCGTTTGTTCGGGCGACATCGGCCCCGAGTGCGTCGTTGATCAGCGCGATGATTTCGGGCAGTTGCGTGTTTTCAGGATCCGCGCCGGTGCAATCCACCTCGACCTCGCCGTCCGCATCGATTGCCAGCACCAGACGTCCGCCGCTTGACAGATCGACGCCTGAAGCAAGATTGGGTGTTCCGGTAATGCGCGAAGGTTGTGCGTCCCGACCCGCGACGGCCGAGGGGACAGGGCCAAACAAGGCTAGCCGCGCGTCCTGCGCCGCCGGGGTCTGGAAGGTAATGCTCGACACGGCCCCCAAATTGGGCGAAGCCAAGGTCAGGACTGACCCATCATGGCTCGCAATCGATAGCCCAAGCCCAGTGTTTATGGCGTCGACCACCTCGTCCAGAGACGTGGAGGCGGGGGTCGTACCGGCGCAATCAATCTCGGCAAGGATCGATCCGTCGACAAGGAGGCGCAGATAGCGGTGGTCCGACAGATCAGCGCCGCCTGCGAGATCCACCAAGCCCGTTACGCGCGCCGCCGTTGCCTCCGCACCCGCATAGGTGCGCGGCGGCAAGCCAAGCAGATCGCGCGCAGCATCGTCGGGACCATCTTCGACCCGCAGCTGGCTTGCGGGCCCGGTTGAAGGGGACGTCAGATGAAGCCTGCCGCCGGTGATGGAGGCGATGCCCGGGCCAACCTCGCTGTTGATCGCCTCGACAATTGCATCGGGATCGCCAGCCCCGGACAGGTCGACAACGACAGGTGCGCCGCCATCGAGGCTCAGATGCAGCAACCGGGCACCGGGCGCCAACACATCCGGCAAAAGGACCGTTCCAGAGATGCGCGCGGGCATAGCATCGGCGCCGTTTGACACGCCTCTGTCAAAGCCAAACATCGTCCGCCCCGCATCGCGCCGATTGGCGGAGCTGGTTGTCAAAATCCTGTCCGTGCCTCGCGTCCACCAGGCGTCGAACCCTTCGTCGCTGTCGTCGATCTCGAGACCTGTGATTATCGACGCCGCGCGCAGAAGGCCACGCACCGTCGATGGGCCTTCGAGGATCAGGCGTACCCACAACTTCAGCCGTCGGCGAAATTCTTCGATATCGTCGCCGGGCTGCGGTGCGAGGCCATAAAGGGCGGCAATGCGCGGAAGGTCGTCGAACATCTCCCGACCCAGATCCGCCTGCGTGCACCAATGCGCACGCAGGATCGCGGCGAGCGTGTTCTCCGCCCGCTGCAACTCACCGCCATAGGTCGCAACCAGCGTTTGCAGCGGCGACTGGGCGGGCTGGGCCGCGAAGGTCCCCGGCAAAAGGTCCAGAATGCGCTCTGTCTTTGTGACCATCAGGCATCGGCCTCCTGGAGAGCGATGTCTGCGGCGTCCATATCGAGAACGATCCAGCCAGGTTCTCCTTCGACCTCTGCCTTGACCTGGAAGGTTGCGTTTTCGATGTCGCTGTCGGTTGCTGGCGCACTGCCATCAGCCGTCAGGATCAGACCGCGGTCAGGGATGCGGCGTCCGGTCGGAGCTCCGGTTTCAAGACCGAAGAGCAAGGCGTCAAGCTCGGCGCGCAAGGCGGTCTCCTCCTGCGGGGGGTTTCCTGCGATGAATGTGGTCAGGGCTTCGGTCACTGTTTCGGCGCGTGTCGGCGTCGCATCGGTGCGAAAGACGTAGAGGTCCACGATCTGCGCGTCGTCCACATCATCGACGGCCTTGACCGCGTCCAGCAGAGCATCCCCCATCAGCGGATCGCCGGTGGTGAGCGGATCCACAAGGGTTTGGATGGCGGCGATGATCTCGCCCGCAACCTTTGCCTTGCCGGCGGAGGTGAGACCGCCTTTTATCTTGGTCACGATGCGCGGCGTGACGAAGACGTAACGCGCCACGATCCTGGCCGCGATCCCGGCCGCGCGCTGGTTGTTCACCGCGGCGGCAAGCGTGTCGAGCCGCTCAGGCTCGCTCTCAACCAAAAGCGTGACGCTGCCGGGCGATGTCCGCCGCGCGATTGGCGCATTGGGGTCCCAGTACTCGGTCAACACCGCAAAGCTTTCCCGAACGCTCGCATCAAGCGAGGGAAGCGTCGCGTTTCCGAGCTTGTAGAGCTCAGCCTTGGCGCGTGCCCGCAACTCGGTATCCGTTTCGGGCGCGGCACCGAAAATTGTGGGTTCGGTGTTCGACACCCGCGAGATGCCCGCAAGCGGACGCAGCTGCGTGTCGATCTCGCCCGGCCCGACCTGGCCAGCCTCGCCAGGAAAATCGACGCCAGCCCGAACCGGCACGTCGATGCGCGCCTGACCGCGCTGCAACGTGCGCTGCTGGGTGGTCTCAAAGGTGACCGCACCGTTCTGCGCGGTCAGTTTGGTGCCCGACGCGATGGTGACGTCTCCGACAACGCCGGCATCGCGAAAGAACGTGACAAGGCCCGACGCAAAGTCCCCGCCTTTGCGATTGAGACCGAGAATGGCAACCACCTGGTCCAGCGCGGCACCACTGGCGCTATCCACGAAACCGGCGCGGTATGTCTCGTTTAGTTGCTCGTAGAGCGTCGCGATCTCGCGTGCCACCGCCTGCGACAGCGTCCGCGCGACGCTGCCAATGTTGATGTCGGTGATCGGCGACAGGGCATCAAGCGGCAGGTAGTCGACAAAGAACGTGCTGCCATCGATCGGCCGCGCACCGCCTTCGAGCCATTCGACCGAACCAAGATCGGGCTCGTAGACATAGTCGATGCCGTTCTCGAAGGTGTGGTTTGAAGTCTTGTCGTCGATCTGTCCGGTCAGCATCCGAATCCCTTCAGCCGCCTGCGCCAACGGGTAGAGATCTGATTTCAAATCGAAAATGATCGGTTCATTGACAACACCACCCACAAGACTTGTGAGGATATCGTTCGACACTTCGCCAAAGTTGCGCTGGATCAGGTGAATCGTGTCGGCATCCATCAGCTTTGCTCCGCAGTAAAGAAGAAGGGCGTCACAAGGTTCAGCGGCGTTTCGCTATCGACGATCTTCAGCTGCATTTCGATATCCACGCCCCCGGGATCGTCGCGCCGCTGCCGCACATCGGCGCGCAGGACTTTGTCGACCCGGGGTTCGCGTCGCACGGCACGCAGCGCGTAGAGTTTCGCAAGGTTGCGGTTGGCCTCGGTATTTGGCTCGCCGATCAACTCGTGAAGGCGCGATCCGTAATCGGGATGACCCAGGCGGCTCAACTCGCCTTCAGCCGTCAGGAAACGCAGCAGAAGCGCCTGCGCGATGTTTTCGTTGCCGAACACCACTTCGAGATCGCGCTGACTGGTTTCAGCCCGCATCCGCGTCGACAGGTCCCTGCCCCGGTCGCGATCACTTTGATCGCGCCGGTTGCGCAGCAAAAGCAGATCCTGCCCGAGAGGGGCTTCGTTTCGGGTCATATCGTGTCCCCCTGTCTCATGGCGGCCACGCATCCATGACGTAAGGCGCTGCGGGCGGGCCAAGGATGGTCAGGATGCCCGGTGGTGACGGGATCAGGTCGAGCATCCGCACAAGCGCCTTGCCCGCGACCCGCACGCCTGTGCTGGCGGTCGGTCCGATGATCAGCGGATACGGCACGCCCGTGAGCGAGTTGATCATGGTGCAGAGCGAGCCGGACGTCGCCATCGGCATGCCCCCAGCCGTAATGAAGGGTGGAAAGATCCCCACGATCGTACCTGTATCGGGCGGCCCCGCAGCGCCCGGGGTCACGATGACCGCACATCCGATTGTAACCGGTGGACCCGGCATGATCCCTCCTACGGGCTAAAATTGGTAACGCCCTGAATATTGACGACAGCGCCCTTGAGAGTGGCCGGGCCGCTTCCCTGAACTTGCGTGATTGCGCCTTGCAGCGAAGCCTGCACGCCGGCTTCGATTTCGGTATTGATCTGGCCCTTGATTTTGACGTTGAGCCCTTCGATGGTGACGTCCCGCTGCGCTGTCATGGTGAGCGCGCCCACAGCTTCGACCGTGGCATCCCCGTCCTGGTTAAGCGTGATCTTGGTGCCTCCAGTGACCACCGTGACGGTCCCGCCTGACGCTCCCGACTGGTCGATAAAAAGCTCTGACGGACCGGCCGTGGCCCGCACCGTTCCATCTGTCACGCGGATGGTGATCTTGGGTTCCATCTCGATGATCAGCTCGCGCGGCGGATTTTCCGACTGATGGTTCCGAATGGCTGCCTTGACCGTCGCATCCTCGGCTGCGTCGAGCGGCAGCCGAAAGATCACCTCGTCGGTTGTGTTGATCGGTGGTCGATCTTCGTCGTTGTAAAGTCGACCGGTGATGATCGGCTGGTTGATGTCCCCTCTGTCAAAGGCGAGAAGGACCAGATCGCCGAGATTAGGTATGGCAACCGTTCCAATATGGCCGGTGACGACGGGAACCCGCAGCAGCTCGAGCCCCGAATTCTTGAGCTTGACGTCGCAGCAGTAATTGTCGCTGTCACCTGCGTCCGAATGGGGATGCACGGCGATGACGATGCCAAGCTCGGCGATGCGCAGGGTTTCAAGCTCGCGCCGGATGATCGCCTGAAGGGTCGAGACGGTGTCGTTCATACGCGCAATTCCATCGCTTGGAAGGTGATGTGGGTCAGAAAGCCCGTCGCCTTGTCGATCCGGTGCCGAACGCCGCGGATCTGGAAGGTCGCATTCAGATCCGCGTCCGGCATCGATTGCAGACGAATGCTGTCGCCAAGGTTGATGTCGGGGTGCCCAAGGACGGTGACAGTGCCGCGAACGCGCCGGTTTTCGACGCGACGAAGCAGCGCGTTCGCCGCGCGTTGCGCGGCCTCTCCGGTGCGCAAGGCGCTGTGTTCAAGCAGGCAGAGCGGATCGCTTGTTCCAGCCATGCCCTTGCGCGGCTCGAAATCCTTGGTCAGCCAGGACCAGCTTTCTTCGCCTTGGGCGGCCCCAGGGCTTTCGCCCCAGGCTTCGACACGTGCCGAGTGCGCCACGGTGCGCTCGACATCGTAGTCGATCACGTCCTCGCCATAATCCAGCGGGTAAAGCTCGCGGCCGTTGCCGAAATCATCAAAGACGATCGCGTCTTCGGTGTCGCAATAGAGATCGAACCCGGTCAGTTCCGACAGCGTTGCCATATGCTGAAAGAAACTCAGCCGTGCATCCGCCACGTAGTAAGGCCAGATTTCGCTGGTTCCTGTGCGGGCGACGGTGACCCGCACCGCATCTGCCAGATCGCGGACGATTTGCACGGCCATCTTGTCACGGAAGGTCAGGTTGTCCCGGCTGCGCGACAGGAGCGCGCCCGCGCCGAACCCCACCACCCGCACCGCCTCGGCCCCGGCATCAACCTCATCGATGGTGCCGGTCATGACCAGCACGGGGCCGGTCTCTTGGCCCGCAAATCCAAGCTCGATCCGGGCCGCATCACCACGTTGCGGCGCGAGCGCGCCCACGCGTGCCACAGTCAGATCAAAGCGGTCGATGGCTGGACAGATCGCACGCTGCACATCGATACGTGTCAACGTGCTCGCCAAGGGCTCGCTGCCCATGTCGATGCGCTGGTCGCCAAGCGTGATCCGGTAGGTAGGCGACAGAAGGCTCATTCCGGCACCTCTGTCAGCGGACGCAGGCGGTTGCGCATCCGGTCGAGTCTCTGATGCATCGACCGAACATCGTCGGGCAGAAGAACCTCAAGCTGAGCCTTGTCCGATGCGCTATCATAGATAACGAGAAATCCGTCGATATGCCTCAAAACCTGGGTCGCCGTTGCCGCTGCAAGCACGGGATCGGTGTCGCGCAACAGCTCGACGGGGACGCCAAGACGCAGAAGCGACAGAGCGCGCGCGTCGAAATCGCCACCCAGATAGCTCTGAACCAGCGCTTTCAGATAGCGTTTCGGCTCCTCCTGCGCCCGTGCGAGCACCGCGTCATATTCGACCGGTCCGATGGCGTCCGGCGTAAAGCTGCCTCCGACCATCAAAGCCAGATCAGTGCGGATTTTTGCGATCGGCGTTGTCACAGAGGGCTCCTCAGAATGGTCCGACAAGCGTGTTGCCGGTGGTTGCATCCGGAGCTGGCCCGGGCCCGGCAAGCGCTGGCTGTCGAGACGTTCGCACCCGGCGCACCCAGTTCAGGATGTTGTCGTTGTTGGCGTCGTTGTCAGGGTCGGTATTGTGCAGGTTCTGGATCCGGCGATAGATCCTCGCGTCGGGCAAGGCGATCCCACGCGCCGCTCCAACCGCGGTTCCCGGCCGTGTGTTGAACGCGAAGAAGGCGTCATTCACGGCTCCATCGAAGCGGTTGAAGAAGACATGGTGCAGCTCGTGCCCGAGCGTGACGTCCTGCACGTTCAGCATGTTGTCGATGAAGACGAAAAAGCGCGCATCCAGCGTCAGGTCAGCCCCCGGCGGGTTTGGCACGGGATCGCGGTTTGACACGGTGGCATAGGCGTTGGCGCCCGCGACGCTGGTGAATACCACCGTCAGCGTATTGTCCGGCGTGATCGGGATCAGGTCGCGCAGGGCCGCCTGTTCGAACGCGTTGTTGGCGCTGCCGCCGTAATCTCCGCCCCCATCGAGCGCTGCCGCCGGGATCGGACGATCAACGGTCGCCTGCGCGTCGACCTGAACACCCACACTGTTCCAGCGGCGGTTGGCCTCAGCGAACTGGTCAGCGATGCGTTGGTCGGTGGCCTCGACATAAGTGGCCGAGGTATAGCGGATCACGCGTACCGATAGGCGCCGCCTTTCATCTGGATCACGCGGGAAGACTGGCATTGTGATGCCAAACCGCGTTCCGGGTTGCGCGGCAGGCGAATACTCGGTCCGCACGAACCCGTCGATCCGCGCGCGGCGCAGGCGATGGTCGCTTTGCCCGCGCGCACGCGGTTCGATCCATCCCGGCTGAGCCGGCAAGCCGCTGGGTACGCTGACGGCGGCATCGGTGTCATCGGTCACAAGCATCACACCGTTCGATATGAAGTGCCGGTTTCCAGCGGCGCTTTCCGGCAATGTCAGGTCCTGGGAAGCGGGCGCGTCGTCATTTGTGCTCTGATCGGCAAGCAGGCTGCGCCAGGTCACCGTGATCGGCCCGGCAGCCGCACCTGCATCACGCACCCGGTAGTGCAGACGCCGCTCATCTGCCGCGACGATATCAGCAACGAAGTCACCGGCCGCATTATAGGCCTGGTCCCATACGCCAAAGCGCGTGGCCGTCACAGCGGCTGTCGCAGGCTGGTTGTCTGGCGCTGCGTCCACCCGGACCATGGTCATTGGCACGCGGTCACCATCGGGCTCAATCCCTGCGAGCCCGAGCATGAAGCCGCTGTCGCGCACCGCTGCACTGTGGTCGAGCCCTTCGACGAAAAACACCTGCCCCGCGGGCGGGACCGCGCTTGCGGGCAGGACATGCGGGTTGGCAAGCGCCCCCTGCCCTTGTGCCGGAACTTCGTCAACAAAGAGTGCCGCGCGCGGGCCAATCGGGCTGAGGCTCAGATCTCCGGTGAAATCTGCAGGTTCGGGCGGTTGCACGCAGATCTGGGTGCGTTCGTGGCTGAAATTCGGATCTGCAACCTGAGCAAAGCGACCGATGGCAATCCGGTCGGCCTCGCTCATCTGTGGCGGCGTACCCCCGCCCACGGGCCGCGAAAGCGCCACATCCAGTGTCAGGCGAACGACGGTAAGGGTGTGGGTTGCGGCAAATCCGGGCGTGCCGCTGACCGTCAGTTGCAACGAGAATGACACATCCCCGGCGGTCGCGCTCGGGTTCGGCCCACCTTCCAGAAAGAGCGTAACGCCGTTGGCAAGCTGGTCCGAGGCAAAGACGTTGTCGGTGCCATCAAAAGTGATCTCGTTCCCGCCTGCAGCGGCGTCAAAGACGCGCACCCGATCGATACCGTTGATCATGTTCAGCGTCCCGGTTCCCGCGAAGGCCTGGTTCACCCCCAGCAACAGCGGTTGCCGCGCCGGGTTCGTGTGTGCGCGCCGGACGAGAATGGCGTCCGGACCGGTGAGCGTCGGGCGCGTGTCCGCGACACTCTGATCCACGATTATGACGTCAAAACTGTCCTGCGGCCCAGCAAGCCGTTTGCAGACCACCGGCCCTTTCGCATCCTCGATTGGTGCGCCTTCGGGCCGCGCCAGCACATCCGCATCCAGCTCCAGAATGAAAATGCCGGGCGTCTTCTGGGGGCTGTCATAAAAGAAGCTGCCATCGGTTTCTGGCTGGCGGCGGAACGGCGTTCCCGCCCGCGACCCTCCGGAGGTGCTGGCGCGTTCGCCATCCATGTATTCCCCGTCAGGCGCGGTTACAATGAACGCGCCGGTGTAAGGCGTGCCGTCCGCAAAGCGGATCGAGCCCTGAACGTTGAAGAGCGGCATTGGCTCGATGGGCTCGCGGGTAAAGGCTTCTCCGCGCGGCAAGGTTCCGGGGCAAGTCTCATGCCGG
>JBCCVT010000012.1:0-23867 GCA_039195015.1 Pseudomonadota bacterium | reverse complement strand
GTGTCACGCGGCTGTGCTGACCTCGATCAGATTACCGTCTGGGTCGCGCACATAGAGCGACACGATCGGACCTGTCGCCCCCGTGCGATGCACAGGACCTCCTTCAACCGCCACTCCATTCGCGTCGAAATGGGCCTGCCAATCCGTCAGAGGGGTTTCGGTCAAAAAGCAGAGGTCCGCAGTACCGGGGCCGGGCCGCATCGCCTTGGGGTCAAACTCGGCGCCCGCGACGTGGAGGTTGATCTTTTGCGATCCGAATTTCAGCGCCCACCGGGTGGAGCCATCTGCGGGGTGGAAGGTTTCCGGCTGCATACCCAGCACGTCGCGATAGAAGGCAACGGTTCTGTCGGGATCGCGGACCGTGAGAACAAGGTGATCCAGCGTTGTGACGGTTGGTGGCATGGCCTGCTCCCGATATCGATCGTGGCTTTGGGCAGAACCCATCCTTTTCAGCGTCCTGTCAAGTGGATGCGGCGACGCCGTGCAGACCGGTTCCATCAAAACGCATCTCGGCCTAGCTTCGCGACTATGAGCATCAATGCACCTACCCTGATCCAACACGACGTGATGGACCCGGCCCGCGCCAATGCAATGCTCGCCGCGTTGGGTCGCACGCCCGAGGTCGCGGATGGAGACGCGCTGCCACCTTTCTTTCATCAGCTCTACTTCTGGTCGCCCGAGCCGCCTGATCGTCTGGGGCGGGATGGCCATCCGCAGGTTGGCACCGGCCTGATCCCCGACACCGGTTTGCCGCGCCGCATGTGGGCGGGTGGGCGACTGGCCTTTCACCGCGGGTTATGCGCGGGCATTCCGGCAGAACGGCACAGTCGGGTCGACATGCAAAGCCGCAAATCCGGACGCAGCGGGCCGCTCGCTTTTGTGACGCTGCGCCACGATATCCGGCAAGATCGGCAGCTGTGTATCACCGAATGGCAGGATCTCGTCTACCGGGAAGATCCGGACCCAGACGCGCCGCGTCCCGTGCCGCCGGATGCACCGACCGATGCCGACAACCGTCGCGAGGTGCATTTTGATAGCACGCTGCTCTTTCGGTATTCCGCGCTCACCTTCAATGGCCACCGGATCCACTATGATCTGGCCTACGCGCGTGAGGTCGAAGGGTATGCAGGGCTGGTCGTGCACGGCCCATTGCTTGCGCAGTTGCTGACGTTTTTTGCCGAGGAGGAACTGGGTCCGCTGGCGGGTTTCGGTTTCCGCGCCACCGCTCCGTTGCTGCACAGTGAACCCGCAATACTCTGTTCGCGTGGCTCGTCACTTTGGGTGACCGGTCCCGATGGGCGCATGTGCATGGAAGCGACTGCGACGCCTGCCGGTCACGCCCCCTGATGCCGCGGCATCGAGGCGTCTGGCCGAAACCCATCCGGGATCGCGTCGCGCGCGTCGAGTACTAGATCGGCCATCACCTGCGCGACCTTCGGCGCCATCCCAAAGCCGATCTTGAAACCACCATTTGCGATGAACTGGCCGGGTTTGGTCGGATGCGGCCCCAGCATCGGGGCCCGGCTGCGCGCCCGGGGGCGCAGTCCGGCCCAACGTTCGATCACCGGTGCCCCGGCCAGGGCAGGCACGGCGGCGCGTGCCTGATCAATCAGAGGATTCAGCGCGGTATCCGTGGCGGTCGGGTCCGTCCAGTCCCGCTCTGTGGTTGACCCGATCGCAACCGTTCCGTCGGCATGCGGTACGACATGCAGACCATCGGCAAAGATCTGTGGCAGATGTCCCGCGTCATAGCGCAAAAGCGCCGCTTGACCCTTGATGCCCGCCCCCACGGAACGACCGTTTCGCCCGTTGAGTTCCTGCAAACCGGCCACGCCAGTTGCCCAGATCTCGATGTCTTGGGTGGGTGCGTCGCGGCTGATCTCGGTGCCATGCGCGCGCAATGCGGCCACCAGCGCCGTGCACGCCATTCGAGGATGGATCCGGGCGCTGAGCGTATCTTGGACAAGCCGACCTGTCACACTGGTCGGCGCCCAACGATCCGCCTCGGCGCGATCAATGACCCGCCATTCTGCCGCATCGCCCCAAAGTGCGCGCGCCGTGGCCGCGCGGGTTTGCGCCAGCTCCAAAGCACGCGTATCCGCGATCGGCTGCAGCCGTCCGGAGCGCGCATAGCCCGAAGGTTGACCACCGGCCGCCTCGATCCCTGCCCAGAAACGCGCCGCCATCAGAAGGCTTTCAAGCTGAAAGGCTTTCTTCTCGTTCCAGTTCTCGGGCACATGCGGGGCGAGCGCCCCGACAATTCCCCCGCTGGCACCCGAACCCGCGCCATGCGGATCCACCACCCGCACCCGCGCGCCCCGTTGCACGCAGGTCCATGCGATCGACAGGCCGAAGATCCCCGCGCCGCGGATGGTGACGTCGACCCTTGCCAAGCGGTGAACCTTTCTCCAGTGTCGCGCTGTTTGCGGAACCTTACAGGGCAGCGGCATGCAGGACCAGACGGCCGAACTCGACTGGCGCGACGGAACCGTGCCCGTGTCGGTCCGGTTTGACGATCCCTATTACAGCCTGCAGGACGGGCTCGCCGAAACCCGGCATGTGTTCCTGCAGGGCAATGGTCTGCCCGCACGGTTTCGGCCCGGTTTCCAGATCGCAGAGCTTGGGTTTGGGACTGGTCTGAACCTTCTGGCAGTCTGGAAAATGTGGGAGGATGCGGGAGGGGCCGGCCCGCTGCGTTTCACCAGTTTCGAGGCGTATCCGATGACGCCGGACGACATGTTCCGCGCGCTAAAGCCATTTGCGGACTTGGTGCCACTGGCGGAACGCTTGAAGGCGCGCTGGGATGGTCGGAACGGCGCGCCGTGCGATCTGGGCAGCGTCATCCTGACGGTGATCAGGGGCGACGCACGAAAGACACTGGACGCATGGCACGGCAGCGCGGATGCCTGGTTTCTGGACGGGTTCGCGCCGGCAAAAAACCCCGAGATGTGGGATGCCGACCTGTTGCAAGCGGTCGCGACGCACACCGCTCCGGGCGGGACCGCGGCGACTTACACTGCGGCCGGGGCTGTGCGGCGGGCCCTGTCTGATGCAGGGTTTTCGGTGGAACGCGTCCCGGGCTACGGGCGCAAGCGTCACATGACCCGTGCGTGGATGCCGTGACCGAGGCGCACCCCCAGCAGACCAACAACGTGACGGCGGGTATCATACTGATGGTGGCCGCGACGGTCGTGTTCGCCTTGCAGGACGGCATCTCGCGACATCTGGCCGATCGGTACAACACGCTGATGGTCGTGATGATCCGCTATTGGTTCTTTGCGGCCTTTGTCATTGCGCTCGCCGCGCGGGCGCAAGGGGGGCTACGGGCGGCGGCACGCACGGATCAACCCTGGCTGCAAACCCTGCGCGGCGTTTTGCTCGCGGGGGAAGTCTGCGTCGCGGTCTTTGGCTTCACCATCCTTGGCCTGATCAACAGCCAGGCGGTTTTCATCTGCTATCCGCTTCTGGTCTCGGCCCTGTCCGGACCGGTGCTGGGTGAGCGTGTCGGCTGGCGACGGTGGGTCGCCATCGCGGCAGGTTTTGTGGGCGTTTTGATCATTCTTCAACCCGGGATCGGCGTTTTCAACCCCGCCGCCGTGATCCCGTTGGTATCGGCGCTCATGTTCGCGCTCTATGGTCTGCTGACACGCTATGCAGCCCGCGCTGACAGCCCGGCGACAAGTTTCTTCTGGACGGGTGTGATTGGGGCTGCGTTCATGACGGTGGTTGGCATCTGGTTCTGGGAACCGATGGCGCGCGAGGACTGGACATGGATGGCCCTGCTGTGTGTGTCAGGCGCGTTCGGGCACTGGCTGCTGATCAAGTGCTACGACATGGCCGAGGCCAGCGCCGTCCAACCCTTTGCCTATTTCCATCTGATCTGGGCCTCGTTGCTGGGGCTTGCCGTGTTTTCCGAGGTCATCCACCTCCACGTCGCCATCGGGGCGGCGATCATCGTGGCGGCCGGTCTCTTCACCCTATGGCGCGAACGCGCGCAGGGTTGAGCCGTTGAGCTCTTCGGTAAACGGAATGGGATGCGCCGGAAGACCAAGCCGCGCGCGATAGACCGGCAGGCTTTCGGTCACCCGCATCACGTAATTCCGGGTCTCGCGGAACGGGATGAACTCGATCCAGTCGATCATGTCGACGGATCTACCGCGCGGGTCGCCGAATATGCCCATCCACTGGGTCGGCCGTCCGGGACCGGCGTTGTAGCCCGCCGACATCAGGATGACATTGCCGTTGAAACGGTCCGCGAGTCCCGCGAGATAGTTCGTGCCCAGCTTGGCATTGTAGCGCCATTCGCTGGTCAGCCGACCGGTGTTATGCGACGACAGGATCCCCAAGTCACGGGCTACATCGCGGCCGGTGCCGGGCATTACCTGCATGAGGCCGCGCGCGCCTGCGCCGCTGACGACACGCGGGTCAAACTCGCTTTCCCGGCGGGCGATGGCGAGGGTCATCTCGGGCGCCATCGGCAGCTCCATGCGCCCGACAGGGTGTACTGCATAATACGCGCGCGGGATTACCACGCCGCGCTGTGCAACCCGCTTGCCGATCATGACCGCCAGATGCGGTCGGTTCATCGACAGCGCTGCCTCGCCCAGCTGTGCCGCCTGCTCGGTATCAAGGCTTTCGGCAAGATGCGTGATGAACCGTTCGGCCAGTTCGGCATCTCCGGCCTTGATCAGCAGCATGCCAGCCTGGAACACCGAGGATCGTGTAAAACCCGCCTCCTGCCAATCTGGCGGCGAGGCCTGCCCGACCAGAGACATGTCAAACGGTACATCAGCCTGTTCCGCCGCGAGAAGACCGTAGAACGAGGTCTGGTACCCGGCCGCGCGCGCATAGGCGGCCTGCGCAGCCGCGCCATCTCCAAGCGCGGCATGCGCACGTCCGATCCAATACCCGCCGCGACCTTTCGAGATCGGCGACATCACCGCTGCATCGAAGCGTTCGAAATGACGCAGCGCGGTCGCGGGATCGTCGAGCAGGCGCAGTGCGATGAAACCGGCAAGCCACTCCAGGTCGGCGTAGACATAACCATCCTCGGGACTCATGAAGTGGCGCGCGGCGATTTCATACGCACGATTGGGTTTTCCGGCCCGCATCTCCTGCCTTGCAAGAACCCGGCGGCGGTTCCCCCACTTGTCCGGCAGGCCGAGAGCCTCAGCACTGACCGACCGGTCAAGGAGCAGATCGATTGCATCCTTGTCCCGCCCCTTTCGGTCGCGCCAGACGAAGCGGTCGAAGGCAAGGCCCGGATCCGTCTTGAGCGTCTCGGGCACCGCCGCGATCCGGGCGTCGACGCCGGGCGCGGCGTCGATCAGGGCGATCCGCGCCTCGGCGAGTTTGCGGGTATCTTCGCTGACAAGCGGCAGCATCCGACGGGCGCTGACCAGGTGATTGTCCCACAGCATCCGGTCAATCCGCGCGCCGTGATGCGGCGCCAGCAGAGCCCGATACCTGCTCAGGTAATTCGACTGCACCGCGCTGCCCATCGGGAGGGTACGCCAGGCGAGCACAAGACTCGCTTCGGCCTCGCCAGTTTCTCCGATTGCGGACAGGGCGCGCGCATGGATCAGAAACCCTTCGGCGGTCTGCGGCGGGTTTTCCATGAAGTAGGCCAGAACGGTCTGGTTCGAGGCGGCGGCGAACGAGGTTTCCGTCTTGCGCTTGAGCCATGCCAGACCCGGCCAGTCCGCGCGACGGTCAAGAAAGTCGAGCACATCATTGTAGGTGCCGAACCCGGCGCGCAGGCGATGCCATAGGACAATGTCCTGCGCGATCTGCCCGTCCTGCCGCGCAGATCGGCGTGCCTCTTCCCAGTCGGCCTGACGCACCGCGTCAAGCGCGCGTGACAGGCCGGCTTGGGCCTTTACCTGTGGGGCGCTGGTCAGAGTGATGACACATATGCAAAGCCAAACCACTGCCAGAGCCGTGATGCGCGTCATGTCTTGCATTTCCTGATCAACCGGGGCTACAGCGTCAACAATATGCAGCGCTTGGGCACGTTCAACTCACAAACGTGCAATATAGCGAAGAGATTAAGGGTGTGCTTACACGGCCGCCCGACACGAAGGGAGCGTACCAATGTTCAAAGGCTCGATGCCGGCCCTCGTCACGCCGTTTCGCAACGGCGAACTGGATCTGGACACGCTCAAGACCCTGATAGAATGGCATATCGGCGAAGGCTCGCACGGGCTGGTGCCGGTCGGGACGACAGGGGAAAGCCCGACTTTGAGCCATGCTGAACACGAGACCGTCGTCGAAGAGGTGGTGAAGGCAGCGGCAGGCCGCGTGCCCGTGATCGCGGGCGCGGGTTCGAATAACACGCTCGAAGCAATCCGGTTTATGCAGAAGGCCCAAGAGGTGGGTGCCGACGCGGCGCTGGTGGTTACACCCTATTACAACAAGCCGACGCAGCGCGGGTTGATTGCGCATTTCACGGCACTTCACGATTGCTGCGATCTGCCGATCATCATTTACAACATCCCGCCCCGTTCGGTCATCGATATGCGCGTCGAGACCATGGCGGAACTTGCAAAACTGCCTCGGATCGTCGGCGTGAAGGACGCGACGGGAGACATCACCCGCGTCAGCCAGCAGCGAGCAGCTTGCGGTGCGGACTTCATGCAGCTCTCGGGCGAGGATGGGTCTGCGCTTGGGTTCAACGCGCATGGTGGTGTGGGCTGTATTTCGGTCACTGCAAACGTTGCGCCCAAGCTTTGCGCGGCGTTTCAGGAGGCGTGTCTTTCTGGCGACTATGCAGCTGCGCTGGAGCTTCAGGACAGGCTGATGCCGCTGCATGAGGCGATTTTCATCGAGCCGGGGCTTGTGGGCGCGAAGTATGCGATGAGCAAGCTTGGGCTGTGCAGTGAGGAAGTGCGCTCTCCGCTCACAGGTCTTGAGGATCGCACCAAGGTCGCGATCGATGCGGCGATGGCACATGCCGGTCTTTAACGCGCTCTTTTCAGATTGAGGCGCCTGCGGCGCCACGTTCTTGTCTCGGGTCCCGGCTTTGCCCGGACCCTCGGGCCGCGTCGTTCCCGCCGTGACGCGGTGTCTTAACGCTTTCCGTAGTAGAGGCCGACCACATGTTCGGCTTCGGCGAAGAACAGCCAGCGCGATGCGGCGACGCCGGTCAGGTGCGAGACAACGGCGACGGCCGCGATTGCGTGCGAGAAAGGAAGAAGCAGTGCAATCGTCGGGATCACGAAGGCGAGAACCAGCGCGATCAGGCGGAGCTTTTGCGCATGTTTGCGGCCGACCACGTGCACCATTTCGCGAAGCAGGTAATTTGATCCGGTATGCGGCGGCTCGAACGCGCGCACCGATCCGATAGAGCCGAGACCGGTTGCGGAGGCGAGCGACGTGCCGGACGACCGAAGCGCCCGGTCGCCCATAATCCAATGCCCAATCATGATAACACCGGCCAGTGGAATGGCCCAGCTTGCGACGTTAGTTTGACCGGCCAGCAGAGCGCCGCCGGACAGGGAGAGGCTCAGAAACATCACCGGTGTGAGCGGCTGGTGCCAGCGTGGGACGGTCTTGAGCTGGCTGTAGATCATCGATGTCGTGAAGACGGTGGCAAGGCAGAAGAGAGCCCCGACAAAACCAACGGCGTTGAGGGAGATGCCCGCAAAAACCAGACCGGCCCCGTGGATGGCCATCACGATGAGCGCCGCGACCGAGCACCAGGCCTCGCGGCTGAGCCAGCTGGTTTGCCATTGCGTAAAGGCGCGCCACGCACGTTCGGGCCGGCCAAGGTGAAAGGTTGAGGCCAGAAGCCCGATCACGGCCAGCAGATAGGCGATCGTGAAAAAGGCGAAGGCGGTCCAACCGGTGACCGGCGGGTATCCAAGGCCAAGCCAGAAGAGAAGCCCGAAGCCGAGACCTGACAAGGTGGTGAAAACGATAACGGAAGGCGCTGGATGCATGGATCAGATCTTGTCCAGGGCCTTGTCGAGCCAGCCAAGAAAGCCCGATGGGCTATCGGCGACCGGGTCGAGCAGGGGTGCGAGGATGTCCGTCTCCTCTGCCCAGCTGTCCTTGGGGCGTGGCGGGAGGTATTTGTTCACCGGTTTGGTGCCTTGCTCGGGCATCAGATCCATTCCGCCGCGGTCGCGAACCAGTTGGCTGACATCGCTGTCCGGATCACCGAGATCGCCAAAGTGCCGGGCACCTGCCGGGCAGGTGCGCACGCAGGAGGGGACGCGGTCCACCTCGGGCAGATTGTCGTTGTAGATCCGGTCGACACAGAGCGTGCATTTCTTCATCACGCCTTCGGCTTTGTCCAGCTCGCGTGCGCCATAGGGGCAGGCCCAGGCACAGAGGCCGCAGCCGATGCAATTGTTTTCGTTGACGAGAACGATGCCGTCCTCGGCGCGTTTGTAGCTGGCACCGGTCGGGCAAACGGTCACGCACGGGGCGTCCTCGCAATGCAAACAGCTCTTGGGAAAGTGGATCAGCTGTGCGGGTCCGGTTTCCGGCTGCACTTCGTAGCTGTGGACGCGGTTGAGAAACGTGCCGGACGGCTCGGCGCCGTAAGGGTCCTGATCCGACAGGGCGGCACCGTAGTTTTCGGTGTTCCAGCCCTTGCACGAAATTACGCAGGCATGGCAGCCCACGCAGGTGTCGAGATCGATCACCAGGCCCATCTTGCGGTCGGTTTTAGGCGGCAGCTGGGTCATTCGGGCAGTTTCCAGGCGAGCGCGTCGGGGCCTTGCGGAACCGGCGACGTGAGGCGGTCAAATGCGGGCTGCGACTCGGACGGGACGGCCGCCTTTTCGATGCGCACCTTGAGATCGAACCACGCGGCCTGACCGGTGATGGGATCGGAATTGGACCATCGCAGGCCATCACCCTTGGCCGGCAAGAGTTCGTGGATCAGGTGATTGAGCAGGAAGCCTCTTGTGGCTTCGGGCGCGCCCGGGTCGAGCGCCCAGGCGCCCTTGCGTTTGCCGATCGCGTTCCAGGTCCAGACGGTGCTGTGGTTCAGCGCAGCCATCTCCATGACCGGCACTGTGATCGTGCCATGCGGTGACGTGACGCGTGCCCAGTCACCGTCCTTGAGCCCATGCGCGTGCATGAGCGCGGTCGGCACATAGAGCGGGTTGTGGCCGTGGATCTGGCGCAGCCAGGCATTCTGTGTGCCCCAGCTGTGATACATCGCCATGGGGCGCTGGGTCAGGGCCGTAATGGGGAAGTCTGGATCGGCCTGCCCTTCCGGCTGGTACCAGATCGGCAGCGGGTCGAGTTGTTCCTTGATGCGCGCGCGCAGATGGTCGGGGGGCTGGCGATCGCCATGCCCTTCGGCGGCAAGCTGGAATCGGCGCAGAGGCTCGCAATAAAGCTGGAAGAGGTAGGGTTGCGGGCTGTCGTAGAGCCCCATGCCCACGGCCCAGTCCTGGTAGGCGCTGTTCCAGGGTTTGTAGTAGGTTGCCGCGTCAGGAATATGGCTGACGAAGAAGCCGCCGTTTTCGATGTAGCGATCGAGCTGGTCGGGGTTCGGTGACCCGCGTCCTGTGGACGACGCCCCACCCACCCCCGAACCTTCTTTGGGCCCGCGCCAGCCGGCGAGCGGACCGATGCCGGGCTTGCGCTGGTGATTGACGATGTAGTCCGCATAGTCGCGGTAGCGTGGGATCCCGTCCTCGTCAGTGAAGCCGGGCAATTTCAACTTGTTCGCCAGTTGGATCAGGACGGTCTGGAAGCCGCGCACATCGCGGTCGGGGTCTACCACAGGCCAGCGGATGGCATCAGCGGCCGCATCCGCTTCGCAGATCGGACGATCAAGCAGCGAGATGCAGTCGTGACGTTCCAGATACGTGGTGTCCGGCAGGATCAGATCGGCATAGGCCACCATCTCGGATGAATAGGCGTCGGAGTAGATGATATGCGGGATCACATAGCTGCCGTCGTCATTCTGATCGGTCAGCATCTCCATCACGCCGCGGGTGTTCATGGATGAATTCCACGACATGTTCGCCATGTAGAGGAACAGCGTGTCGATCGGGTAGGGATCACCGGCATGGGCATTGGAGATGACCATATGCATCAGCCCGTGCGCCGACATCGGGTTTTCCCAGGTGAACGCCTTGTCGATACGGGCCGGGCTCCCGTCGTCGCGCAGGGCGAGGTCATCGGGTCCGCGGACAAAGCCCAGATGTGGACCATCGAGCGGACAGTCCGGTTTGGAGTGGCAATGCGGGGTCGGATGCGCCTCAACCGGTTTTGGATAGGGGGGCTTGAACCGGAAGCCACCGGGCACTTCGACCGTGCCAAGCAGGATTTGCAGGACGTGCAGCGCGCGGCAGTTCTGGAACCCGTTAGCGTGGGCCGAGATCCCGCGCATCGCGTGAAAGCTGACAGGCCGGCCAGTCATGGTCTTGTGGGTCTCGCCGCGGAAGTCGGTCCATTCCTGGTCGAGTTCGAAGGCCTCGTCGAATGCGACGCGGGCCAATTCAGCCGCGATGCGGCGGATGCGTTCTGCCGGAATGCCGCAGCGGTCGGCCACCTGTTCGGGCGCGTATTCGTCCGCCAGGTAGCGATTGGCCATTTTGTACATCACGGTCTGGCAGGATCGACCGTTTTGTACCCCCCCGGCAGAGAGATCGGGACGCACGCCGGGCAGGTCGAACGGGGCCAGCGCCCCGGTTGCGCGGTCGACCACCAGAACCTTGCCGGCATCATCGCGCAGCAAGAGACCGTCATCCGGGGCGCCGGGATCGTCGATCACCAGGCAGGGCGCGTTGGTGTAGCGCGCCAGGTAATCCAGATCGATCTGTCCGGCCTTCATCAGCACGTGGATCAGAGAGAGGATAAAAAGGCCATCCGTACCCGGCGTGATCCCGACCCATTCATCCGCGACGGCGTTGTAGCCGGTGCGGATCGGGTTGACGCCGATCACCTTGGCGCCCCGCCCCTTGATCCGGCCGATCCCCATCTTGATCGGGTTGCTGTCATGGTCTTCGGCCACGCCGAACAGCATGAAAAGCTTGGTGTGGTCCCAGTCGGGTTGACCGAATTCCCAGAACGCACCGCCCATCGTGTAGATGCCCGCCGCTGCCATGTTGACCGAACAAAAGCCGCCATGGGCCGCGTAGTTGGGCGTGCCGAAATTCTGTGCCCAGAAACTCGTGAAAGACTGCGACTGATCACGCCCGGTAAAGAAGGCAAGCTTTTCGGGCGCGGTTTTTCGGATCGGGGTAAGCCACCCTGCCGCGATGTCGAGCGCTTCGTCCCAGGAGATCTCCTCGAATTCGCCGGATCCGCGCGGACCGACGCGTTTCAGCGGTGCGCGCAGCCGCGACGGGGCGTTGTGCTGCATGATGCCCGCCGAGCCCTTGGCGCAGAGCACACCCTGATTGACCGGGTGATCGCGGTTGCCTTCGATATAGGCGACCTTGCCGTTCTTCAAATGCACGTTGATCCCACAGCGGCAGGCGCACATGTAGCATGTGGTCTTGCGGACCTCGTCAGAAACGCGAGGCGAGGTGTTGATCTGCGGTTGTCCCAAAACGGTCCCTTTCGTGGATCAATCATGCGTCAAATAGCGCGCGGCAGCGCGGTCGTCATCGGTGCTCCAGCGGCACCCAGTCGCGCGGTTCCGAGCCATTATAGAGTGTCAGCGGGCGGATCAGGATATTGCCGCGCAGCTGTTCAATACATTGGATGATCCAGCCCGGCATGCGACCGATGGCAAAGATCGGTACATAAAGGTCCATCGGGATGCCGTGCAGCTGGTAGATCACGCCGGAATAGAAATCGACATTCACGTTCAGCCCATGACGGGAATAGGGTTTCATCGCCTCGACCACCGCCTGCAGGATTTCGTACCACTCCGGCGCGCCCATCTCTTCGCCGAGCTGGCGCACGCCTTCGCGCATGTGCCGGGCCCGGGGATCTTCCTTGCGATAGACGCGATGTCCGAACCCGGTCACCGCCTCGCGCGCCGAGCGCTTGGCCTTGACATAGGCGGCGGCGTTGTCGGGCGTGCCAATCTCGCGCACCATTTTCATCACGTCTTCGGCCGCGCCGCCATGCGCCGGACCGGCCAGAGTGCTGAGCGCGGTGACAATCGCGCCATGCAGGTTGGCCTCGGTCCCGATGGTTACGCGGGCGGCGAAGCTGGATGCGTTGGCGCCATGTTCGGCGTGCAGGACGAAATCAACGTCTGCCAACCGCGCGGCCTCGGCGCTGGGTTTTTCGCCTTTGAGCATCCAGAGCCAATTCGCCGCATGGCTCAGATCGGGATCCGCCGCGACCGGCTCACGACCGTTCCGGATTGCCTCATGCGCGGCGATGATCATCGGAACCTGGCTGGTCAGCCGGATGCCATTGGCGACAAAATCGTCTTCGCTGACCCCACGGCTTTCGGGCTCGAGCGCGGCCAGCGCCGACACGGACGTGCGCAGCACATCCATCGGATGCCCGTCCTGGCACGCCGCAATGATCGCGTAGACTTCCGGTGGCAGTGTCCGTGCCGCCTTGAGAGCCGCGTCGAACGTGGTCAGTTCCGCCGCCGTCGGCAGATCGCCGTGGATCAGCAGATAGCAGACCTCTTCAAATGTCGCATGGGTGGCCAGGTCGTGGATGGAATAGCCGCGATAGCTCAGTTCGCCCTTTGACCCGTCAATATCGCTGACTGCCGAGCGTTCGAAATAGACGCCCTTGAGGCCACGATTGATCTTGACGTCGTCGTTCATGACGGGCTCCTTGCGCGAAAGGGAGAATACGGAATGACGGTACTGGACACGGCATTTGAGGCGGCACGCCGCAGAGGCGCACGCGTCGTCCTGCCCGAGCAGGACGACCCCCGCATCGCCGAGGCGACCGAACGGCTGGTGACCGATGGGCTGGCCCAACCTGTTGATTTGGCGGATGTTTCCGACGGCCAGATCGCCGCGCTCGTGACGACCCGGGGCATGAAACCGGCCATGGCCGAACGCCTGCTGCGCAAGCCCCTGTACCGGGCCGCGGCCATGGTCGCTGCGGGCGAAGCCGACACGATTGTCGCGGGCGCGGTCAATTCCACCGCCGAAGTGATCAAAGCCGCGGCGATGTCGATCGGACTGGCCCCCGGTGTCAGCCTGCCGTCATCGTTTTTTTTGATGCGCTTCCCGGATCGCGAGATGATCTGGGCGGATTGCGCGGTCAACACATATCCTGACGCCGACGGGTTGGTTGCCATCGCCCAGGCGTCGGCGCAATCAGCCAAGGCGCTTTTGGGCTCGGCGCAGGTGGCGCTCCTGTCGTTTTCAACCGCAACCTCCGGGTCGGGCCCATCGGTCGATACGGTGCGCGAGGCTGCCGCACGCACCGGGTTCACGGGTCCAGTGCAGGGCGACGCCGCCTTGAACGGCGCGATTGCGGCGCAAAAGGGATTGGGCGCGGGCGATGCCAATGTGCTGGTGTTCCCATCGCTTGACGCCGGCAACATCGCATACAAGCTCGCCCAGGAGCTGTCGGGCGCCCAGGCTCTGGGTCCCTTCCTGCAGGGCTTCGCCAAACCGGTCTGTGACCTGAGCCGTGGCGCGCGGGTCGACGACATCGTCGCCGCGACCGCCGTGACGGTTGCGTTGATGCAGGGGTCTATCATGAAAGCGACATCAGGCTGAGCGCGTCCTTGGCGATCATCCGTTCTTCCTGAGCGGGCACGACCCATACGGCGATTTTCGACGTTTCGGAATGCAGGCGCGGAACCCGGCGATGATTGGCATCGGGGTCCATCCGAACGCCCGCCCATTCCAGGTTGCGCAGGATCCGCGCGCGCACACCGACCGCGTTCTCACCGATGCCGCCGGTGAAAGCGACCGCGTCCAGCCCCTCCATCGCCGCGATCAGCGACCCGGCATGGCGCAGCGACCAGTAACAGAAATGCTCGATCGCAAAGGCGCTGTCGGCGGACGGATCCAGCATCAGCTTGCGCATGTCCGACTTGCCGCCCGACAGGCCCAGCAGACCGCTTTCGTGGTTCAGGATCGCCTTGGTCCGGTCCAGCCCGTTTTCTTCGACCAGACGCAGCACGGCATTGGCGTCGATCCCGCCCGACCGGGTGCCCATCGTCAGCCCGTCAAGCGGGGAATACCCCATTGTGGTCGCGATCGACTGCCCGTTCAGGATCGCGCAAAGGCTTGCCCCGTTGCCCAGATGAAAGGCCAGAAGACGCGAGGGCAGTTTCTCCCCCGAGACCTCGGGCAGGGTTTCAACAAGCGAGGCATAGCTCAGCCCGTGAAAGCCGTAGCGGCGGATGCCCTTGGTCTCCATCATGCGCGGGATCGCGTAACGCGTGGCGACATCCGGATTGGTGGCATGGAACGAGGTGTCGAAACTCGCAAATTGGGGCAGGTCGGGCGCCAGTTCGGCCAGGGTCTGGATCGCCGCGAGGTTATGCGGATTGTGCAAGGGCGCAAGCGGTGAACAGGCGCTGATTTCCGCCATCACATCCGCATTGACGCGCATCGGCGCGGTCAGCTTCTTGCCGCCATGCACAACCCTGTGGCCGGCGGCAGCAAGCGCGTCGACGGATACACCCCGGTCTTTCAAAGCCTTCAGAACCGCCGTCAGCGCGGCCCGGTGATCGACCAGCGGGATGCTCTTGCGGTCCCCTTCGATCTCGATAAATCCGCCGCCACCGATCTCGGCCGTGATCCCGTGCAGGCGGATGTCGAGCTGATCGGAGAACAGCGCGAACTTGATCGAGGACGATCCGGCATTCAGGACCAGAACGTCCCCGCTATGGCTGGTGGTGGACAAGCCTCAGGCCTGTGCGCGCATATCGGCCGGATCGATACCTGCCACTGCGACCGGTTTCTTCATCGCATCACGACGGAACGGCTCGCCCAGTTCCTGGTTGATCATTGCTTCGATCAAGGTCGTCTTGCCGTTTTCCATCTGATCCTTGATCGCGGTGTTCAGCGCGTCGGTCAGCTCATCCATCGTGCGTGCGATCACACCTTTCAGGCCGCAGGCCTGCGCGATCCCTGCATAGGACACCTCTTCATCCAGTTCGGTGCCGACAAAGTTGTCCTCGAACCACAAGGTCGAGTTCCGCTTTTCCGCGCCCCACTGATAGTTGCGGAAGACGATCTGGGTGATCGCCGGCCATTCGCCGCGCCCGATCGCCGTCAGCTCGTTCACGGCGATGCCAAAGGCGCCGTCCCCGGCAAAGCCGACAACCGGCACGTCCGGGCAGCCGATCTTGGCGCCCACGATCGACGGCAGCCCGTATCCGCAAGGTCCGAAAAGCCCGGGCGCGAGGTATTTCCGCCCCGCTTCGAAGGATGGATAGGCATTCCCGATCGCACAATTGTTGCCGATATCGGACGAGATGATCGCCTCTTTCGGCAGCGCCGACTGGATCGCCCGCCACGCCATCCGGGGGCTCATCCAGTCCGGCTTGGCCGCCCGCGCGCGTTCGTTCCAGCTGGTGCCTGGATCGTCGTCTTCGTGATCCATCGAGCTGAGTTGCTGCGCCCAGCGGGATTTGGTTTCCGCGATGCGGGCCTTGCGCTCGGCGCGGCCATCGTCGCCAGCCGTTTCGGACAGTTGCGACAGGATCCCGTGGGCCACCTTGGCCGCGTCACCGATGATGCCGACACTGACCTTCTTGGTCAGCCCGATCCGGTCGGCATTGATGTCCACCTGGATGATCTTGGCGTTTTCGGGCCAGTAGCTGACGCCATAGCCGGGCAGGGTCGAAAACGGATTGAGCCGCGTGCCCAGGCACAGGACCACGTCGGCGTCCTTGATCAGCTCCATGCCCGCTTTCGAGCCGTTATAGCCCAGCGGCCCCGCAAAAAGCGGATGCGAGCCCGGAAACGCGTCATTGTGCTGATAGCCCACGCAAACCGGCGCATCGAGACGTTCGGCCAGCGCCTGCGAGGCGGCGATGCCACCCTCGCTCAGCACCACGCCTGCGCCATTGAGGATCACCGGCGTCTTTGCGGTCGACAGCAGGGCCGCGGCATTCGCGACCGAGGTTTCGCCGCCGGGGCTCTGTTCGAACTCGATCGGGTCGGGGATTTCGATGTCGACAACCTGCGTCCAGAAGTCGCGCGGAATGTTGAGCTGAGTGGGCCCCGACAGGCGCTTGGCCTTGGAAATCACGCGGGTCAGCACCTCAGCGACGCGGGTGGGGTCGCGGACTTCCTCCTGATAGGCCACCATGTCTTCAAAGAGCTTCATCTGCTCGACTTCCTGAAACCCACCCTGACCGATCGTCTTGTTGGCGGCCTGCGGGGTCACCAGCAAAAGCGGCGTGTGGTTCCAGTATGCCGTTTTCACGGCGGTCACGAAGTTGGTAATGCCGGGGCCGTTTTGCGCGATCATCATCGACATCCTGCCGGTCGCGCGGGTGAATCCATCGGCCATCATGCCGGCCGAGCCTTCATGCGCGCAGTCCCAGAACGTGATGCCCGCCTGCGGGAAAAGGTCCGAGATCGGCATCATGGCCGACCCGATGATGCCGAACGCATGTTCGATCCCATGCCGTTGGAGCGTTTTCACAAATGCTTCTTCGGTGGTCATCTTCATGTCGCGTTCTCCCAGGAAATAACGAAAGACCGGCCTGCCGCCGGTGGCCTTACATCCGGAATACGCGGGTGACGCAGGGGCCGTTAGGGCCAGTCGTTTGCAGCGCTTAGGTCCAGTTGTGCGCTGGTGAGGTGATGGCGCGCGCGATCCGTTCGATCCCCGGTTCGATGCGACGCTCGGGGATTGACGAGTAGGCAAGCCGGTAAAACGATTTGTCCCGCCCCGGACCGGACGAAAAGAACGGCGCGCCCGGCTCGATCAGCACGCCATCCTCAAGCAGCCGGGTCGCCAGGCTGTTGGTGTTGACCGTCGCGGGCGCGCGCATCCAAAGCGACGATCCGCCATAGACGCCGCGTCCGGCCACGGACAGCCCGTGCAGGGCAATGGCATCCTCCATCGCCTGCCGCCGGGTGTGCAGCACCTTGGCCATCTGGCGGATCTGCGCATCATAATGGCCGAGCGACAGGAAATACGCCGCCGTCCGCTGGATGTGGCCGGGCGGATGCCGCAACACGCTCGACCGGAGCGCCCGGGCTTCGCTGATGAAGGGCTCGGATCCCACGAGGTACCCCAGACGCAAGCCCGGGAACAGCGATTTTGAAAAACTGCCCACATAGATCACCCGCCCTTCGGTATCGAGCGATTTCAGCGCGGGTGATGGCGGGCCCAGAAAGGACATCTCGAATTCGTAATCGTCCTCGACAATCACCGCATCCAGATCGCGCGCCTGCTCCAGCAATTGCAAGCGGCGCGCGCGCGGCATCGTGGCGGTGGTCGGGCTTTGATGGCTGGGCGTGGTAAAGATCACATCGGCATCCGGCGGCAGCGCATCGGGCGGCAACCCGTCTTCGTCCACCGCCACCGGCGCCATTCGACCGCCCACATGCGTCAGCAAGTCGCGCAGGGCGTGATAGCAGGGATCCTCGATGGCGCAGGTCCGATCCGGGCCAACAAGGATCTGCGCCGCCAGCCACAGGGCGTTCTGCGCGCCAAGCGTGATCAGGATTTCCTCGGGCCGCGCTGTGATCCCCCGGCGGGGCAGGGTGTGACGGGCGATGAACTCAACAAGCAGTGGATCGTCCTGATCGTAGTAATCCGTGGTCAGCGGAATGAAATCCTTTTGACCAAGGGCCCGCAATGCACAGAGCCGCCAATTGCCATGGTCAAACAGCGTCGGGTCGGCCTGCCCGTAGATGAATGGATATTTGTAGGTCTGCCAATCCTGCGGCTTCTTGGGTGTGTCCCCGCCGTTGAAGGTGCGGGCCATGGCCTGGTCCCAATCGACCCGGTCGCGCATCCGCTCGGGCGGGGCATAGATCGGCGGGACCGGAGCAGTTTCGGACACGAAGTATCCCGACCGCCCGCGCGAGGTGAGGTAGTCATTGGCCAGCAGTTCGGTGTAGGCCAGCGTCACGGTGATCCGGCTGACACCCAGATGCACCGCCAGCTTGCGTGATGATGGCAGCTTTTCCCCGCGGTGGAACCGGCCCGACAGGATCCCTTCGGCAATCATCTGCTGGATCTGAGCCTGCAGCGTGCCTTGGGCATCGGGGTTGAGGAAAAACGTGTCGACGGAAATGGCCATGGCCGCACCCTAGTCTGGCCTTAGGGCAAGGGCAATCTGGACTTAACGCGGCCGCTGGCACTGGTGTCGGCGGAGCATCCAAGTGCCGCGACGCGCCACCGGATCGGGCGTTTCGGGGCGGACGTGCCGGTCTCTGGGCGGCTTTGCCGTCCGGAGGTGATCCACGCGACCACCGGTCGGCCTTGGCGCGCGCGTGGATCGTCATGCGCTGGATCAGAACCAGCCGTTCACATACGGGCGCTTCACGTCTTGCTGGCCGGGGTCCATTTCAGGCAACCCGATGTCACGCCGCATGTGGTTGGAAAAGATGCTCATCGTTTTCGCGGTGGACCTGCGTCGTTTCGACCGTGACGCCAACCGACGGCGCCACAAGAAAAAGACCCATGCTGTGTTAATGGCTATCCTGATCATTGACTGCATCCTCACTCATGAAACTGCGAACAGGCTCTGTATTTGTGGGAAGTGCTGCGGTAATGCCAACAAAGGCGAAACCCCTTGGCATAAGGAAATTCGATGGATGGCGCGATCCGAACTGCCGCCCCTTGCCGCGTTGCGCGCGTTTGAGGCTGCTGCACGTCACAAGAACTTCACGCAGGCGGCGGCCGAGCTTGGCATGACGCAGGCGGCGGTCAGCTATCAGATCAAGGTGTTGGAGGATCGCGTCGGGCATCCGCTTTTCCTCCGGCAAGCGCGCGGTGTTGCGCTGACCGCGATCGGGACGGCGCTTTCCGAACAGGCGAGCATCGCGCTCGACACCATCGCGGATGCCTTTGCCGAAGCCCGCGGGCGCGCCCATGGTGTGCTGGCGCTCAGCGTCATTCCGACCTTTGCCACCAGCTTTCTGGCCAAACGACTCGGCGGGTTTCAGCTCCAGCACCCGAACGTCGCTGTCCGGGTCGAGGTCAGCGAGACCGTGGTCGATTTCCGCGCCACGGGGTTCGACGCGGCCATTCGTGGCGGGCGCGGTGATTGGCCCGGCCTCGTCGCGCACAAGCTGGTGGACACGCGGTTTTCCCCGATGCTGAGCCCGGGTCTGGCCGACAGTATCGGTGGCCTCAAGACCCCACGCGACCTTCTGAAGCTGCCGATCCTGGCCCACGCGGATCCGTGGTGGCGGGCGTGGTTTTCAGCCGCCGGCGTGCCCGAGGTCGACTTTGGAGATCGGCCCAGCCAGCAATTCGGACCTCAGGTTCTCGAAGCGACGGCGGCGATGGCCGGGCAGGGCGTGGCGATGCTGACACCGGCTCTCTTTTCGGATGCCTTGGAAAGCGGCCAGTTGATCCAGCCGTTCGATCTGACCTGCGAGGACGGCAGCGCCTATTGGCTGGTCTATCCGCACGCCTTTCGCAACACTCCAAAGATCAAGCTGTTCCGGTCATGGCTCACGCGGGAGATACCAGTGCTTGCCGGTGGCGATGGATAAGCCGGGTTTGTGACGACCGGTGCAGGATTGATTGGTGCGCTTGGGCGCGCGATCCTAGGCTTGGACCACCACATTATGTGCATGAAGGTCCAGGATGATCACGCGAACCAACCCCTCCACCGTGCGGCCCGTGCCCGAAACCTTTTCGGGGATCTACACGCACGCGACGCAGCTCCATCACCCGGCACGGGTCATCGCGCTCTCGGGCCAGATCGGTGTCGGGCTGGACGGTGCAATCCCATCCGGGTTCGAGGCGCAATGCCATACCGCCATGGATCATGTCGAGGCGCTGCTCGCGGCGCATCAGGCCAGCCTTGGGGATGTGTTGCGCGTCACCTATTACCTGACGCGGGCGCAGGATCTGCCGCATCTGACGCGGATCCGCCAGGCGCGGTGGCTATCGGACACGCCGCCTGCGGTCACGACGCTTGTCGTGGCGGGCCTTGCCAATCCCGACCTGCTGGTCGAGATCGAGGTTCTTGCCGCGATTTGACAGCCAAAGCGGCAGGGGCAACCCGCAGGTTGCCCTCTGCGCGCAACACCGTCGCCGGGTGCGGGCCTCCCTGATGGGTCGGCCGGTCATCATCCGGCCCTCATCGGTTGTCAGGTTGCGCGCGCACCGCCAGGATGCCCGACCGGCTGACGCGATAGGGTCGCCCGTTTGACGAATGGATAAACCGCCGTTTTCGAAGCCGTTCAAACAGCTTCAGCGTGCAGTCGGCCAGAACGTGGCCATCGCGCGTGATACAGGTGATTTCGCGGACCTTGCCGTTTTCGGCGCGGACGAACCGGATTTCGCCGCCCTGTGCAAGCACATGGAGGACACGCTGTTCGTGTTTTGAGATGTTCACTGTGGTGTCTCGGAAGAACTATGAAACGCAGCTGTCCGTCCGGCATCGCGCGCGGACGGTTCAGAGGGTTAGGTCGATCCGCCAGGGCAGATCTCAGCGGCGGGCCGCAAGCTCTTTCATAAAGTCTCCATGGGCCGAACAGACGTTCGGTGCGACCCGGGATAGCGTGCGATCGCGGATCCAACAAGCCCTGATACGGCAAGTCCGCGCCATATGTTGAAATGGCGGCACGGTGGCGCGCGGCGTCTACCGGCTGTCGCGTCCGATCCGGTCCAGGAGCGCCTCGGCACTGGTGGAAAAATCAAAACGCGGTGTCCAGTCCCAGTCGGTTTTGGCGGCCGCGCTGTCGATCCGGTCGGGCCAGAGACGGACGAGGTCATCCACGACCGGGTCGGGTTCGAACCGCGCCTCGAACCCCTGCACCCGTGTTTCCAGCGTTTCGGCAATCTCGCGGGCCGACACGTAATACCCATGCAGATTGTAGGCGGGCTCGGTCAGTCGGGCGCGTTCGGCCACGGTGATCGCCAGAAGGCTGTCCACAACGTCATCCAGGAACAGGTTCGACATTCCCGTATCCGGCGAAACCGGAAAGGTGAACCGCCCGCTTTCGATTGCGGCGCGAAACGCATGCGACGGGTAGGCCGTGACCGCGCCCGGCGGCGCAAAGGGCGACAGCACCATGGGGAACCGGAGACATCGAAAGTCGAACCCGTGTTTCCTCTTCAGGTAAACGCCCATGCGCTCAACCGCCACCTTGGTCGCGCCATAAATGTTTTCGGGCCATTGCGGAGCATCAGGGGGCAGCGGGTCGGGCAGGCCGGGCCCATAGGTTGCAATGGTGCTTGCAAAGACAAATGGGCCATCTGTTTGGGCGGCGGCGACCCGCATCAGGTCAATGGACGCGGTGGCGTTGACCTGCCATGCCCGCTCGGGATTGGCCTCGGAACTGCCAGACAGCAGCGATGCGAGGTGCAGGATGGCTTGCGGCTCGTGCTCCCGGATCACCGCTTCGATTTTCGGCGTGTCGCGGATATCCGCGGCGATCACCGCATCGCGTGCGGCGCTGTGCGGACCTTCGGTGCCTGGCAAATCAACGCTGACGACCCTGGTGCCGCATGCCTCAAAGAGCTCGGCGACCAGTCGGCCGAGATTGCCATTTCCGCCTGTAATCAGAACCTTGTCGAACATATGTGCCCCTCCCGGCAGCGACTATGCCCGTCCAGATGCGGAATGAGAAGGGCGACGGGGCTTGCAATGAAGGAAATAAAACCATAAAACTAGTTTTATCGAATCAGGAGAGATCATATGGACCTGGAAGAAGCCGCTCAGAGTTTTGCCGCGATGGGATCCGAGGCCCGCTTGCAGGTGCTCAACGCGCTGGTGCGCGCCGGTGAGGCCGGACTTACGGTGAGCGAAATCCAGTCGCGCACCGGGCTCGCGCCGTCGACCCTTGCGCATCACCTGCGCTTTCTCACTGCCGGAGGGGTGCTGACACAGGAAAAATCCGGGCGCAGCACGATCAACCGAGCACGGTTTGACCACCTCGAAGCGCTGGCCGAATTTATCCTGTCCGAATGCTGCGCGGACCAACGCAAAAAGGCTGCAAATGATGGCTGATACAACGCAAACCCTGCCCGACAGCGTCACGCGCTGGTCGCGGTATCTGAAAACGCCATGGGCGGTGATTGTTGTCCTGCTGCTTGGGGTTGCGGTTCTGGATCCCGGGAACCTGACCAAGGTGATCCGCTTCGCCACCGGTGCGCTGGCGCATACCTCGCAATACATCCTCTTTGCGGTGTTGTTACTGGCATATCTCAAGGCGACAGGCGCCGAGGTCATGGTCGCCCGGGCGTTTGAGGGGCGCGAGACCCGGATGATCTTTCTGGCCGCGCTCTTCGGCGGGCTCGCGCCCTTCTGTTCGTGCGAGGTGATCCCGTTCATCGCCGGGCTGCTGGCGCTTGGTGCGCCGCTGTCGGCAGTGATGGCCTTTTGGCTCAGCTCGCCCCTGATCGATCCGCCGACGCTGCTGATCACCGCAGGGGCCCTGGGCTGGCCCTTCGCCGTGGGCAAAGCGGGAGCCGCCGTGGCCTTGGGTCTCTTTGGCGGCTTCACGGTCAAGGCGCTGATGCAGACCGGGGCCTTTGCGTCGCCGCTCAAGCAATACAAGCCCGCCGGATGCTGCGGCTGCGGCCCCAAGGAAGACAGCAAGCCGGTCTGGGCCTTCTGGACCGAAGCGCCGCGCCGCCAGGTGTTCCGCGTCGAGTTTCTGAGCAATGCCATCTTCCTGCTCAAATGGCTGTCACTGGCCTATGTGCTCGAAGCGCTGCTGGTCTCCTACGTGCCCGCGGATCTGATCGCGCAGGTGGTGGGCGGCGAGGGGATTGTGCCGATTGCCACGGCGGCGATTGTGGGCATGCCGGCCTACCTGAATTCCTATGTCGCGCCGCCGCTGCTGGCCGGGCTGATGGAGCAGGGCATGAGCGCGGGCGCGGCGATGGCCTTCATGATCGCGGGTGCAGTCAGCTCGATCCCGGCAATGGCGGCGGTCTGGTCGCTGGTGAAACCCAGGGTCTTCGCGACCTATCTGGGGCTTGGCGTCACTGGCGCGATCCTGTCAGGGCTGCTGTTTCAGATCGTGATCTGACCGGCGCGGCCCGCTGAACCACCGGCAAAACCGCGGCCCTCAGGGTCGCGGTTTTTCCATGTTCCAATCCAGATTGGCGCGCACCGTCGGCCATTCGGCTGCGGTGATCGAATAGACCGCCGTATCGCGCAGGCTGCCATTCGCCATGATCATGTGCGACCGCAGGATACCATCCAGTTTCGCGCCCAGCCGTTCGATTGCGCGACGGCTCTGGTGGTTCAGAAAATGCGTCCGGAACTCAACGGCAATGGCGTAAAGCGTGTCGAACGCATGGCCCAGAAGCAGCCGTTTGCATTCGGTGTTGATCGGACCGCGCTGGACCGCCGCGCGGTACCAGGTCGATCCGATCTCGAGCCGGCGGTTGGTGTGATCGATATTCATGTAGGTGGTCATGCCGACCGCCTTGCCCGCCGCGTCGAGCACGGTGAACGGCACCATGCTGCCCGCCTCCAGCAACGCCAGACGGCGGTCGATTTCTGCCGGCACCTCGTCGGGCGCGGGGACGGTGGTGTACCACAGCCGGTAAAGCTCACCATCCGCCGCGGCGATGGCAAGGTCTTCGGCGTGGTCCTGAGCCAGTGGCACCAGCGCGGCATGGGTGCCGCGCAGGCTCACGGGCGTGGCCCACATCAGGCGAAGACGCGACCAAGCGCGCCGTCAACCGCATCTGTGATCGCGTCGATATCGTCCGGCTTGGCGATCAGCGCCGGCGAGAAACACAGCGTGTTGTTGCGCCCCGGCACCGACCGGTTCGTCACGCCGATGACCACGCCCTGGGCCATGCAATCGCCAACCACCGCCTGCGCCAGCTTTTCGTCCACCGGC
>JBCCVT010000011.1:0-25729 GCA_039195015.1 Pseudomonadota bacterium | reverse complement strand
CCTGCACCGACTTGGGCACGGCGTTCAGGACGTTGCCGGTTTAATGAAACCAGCAGCGCTGTTGACATGTGTCGCCAAAAACCTCGCGCAACGCGGCCCAGAACCCAGGCGTGCCGTCGCCGATGGCCAGGTCAGAGGCGTGAGACAGGCCGCGTCGATTGAGATCGAGGAGCAGCTCACAACAGCTCTGAATGCTTTCACGATGGCCATCAGTCAGGCCAAGGATCTTTTTGCGGCCCCATTCTTCCGCGCCGATCAACACCAGAACGCACTCTTTCTGCCATTCTCGGTTGGAAGCAACTGCCGTCCGCCCAGACATAGACGATGCGACGGGCGCTGAGATCGCGCCGCTGCCAGCGATCATAATCTTCCCACCAGCCGGCTTTGAGCCGAGAGATGGTCGTGGATGATAGCCCTGCCGCGTTGGGGCCGAGCAGCGCGGCCAGGTCCTCCTGGAAATCGCCGGTGGAAATGCCTTTGAGGTAAAGCCATGGCAGAAGCTCCTCGACGGATTTTGCCTTGCGCAGATAGGGCGGCAGGATCGACAAGGTGAAGCGAACGTTCTCAGCCTGGTGTCCGCGATCCCGAACGCGCGGGACCTGGACGGCCATTGGGCCGACGCCGGTCAGCACTTCTCGCTCAGGCAGGTGCCCGTGCCGAACAAGCCGTGCACGTCCCTCTGGCGTCCTGTCATCCGCGAATGCGGCAAGCAACGCGCTCAGTTCCGACTCAAGCGCCTGTTCGATCAATTGCCGTGCGCCGGAGCGGATCAAATCCGTCAATGGGTCGGAGGAAAATCCAAATGGATCACGCAAGACCGTCATGGTATCTCTCGTCATGTAGCATATCCTCTCTCTGCAGAGAACTGCGGCGCGTGAGCACCGCAATGATATGCCGCCCTTCAGGCCATCCCAAACTTTCAGCTATTGCTCGCACGGTGCCGAAGCGATCGTGTGCGCCTGTGCGAGCATGTCGCGTCTGACCGAAAAGATCGCGCGGAAAACCGGTTTAGCCGCGCTCAACTCGGTTCGCCTGTCACTTCGCGCCGCCGAGATGCGGGTTGGTGCAGGCCTTACGCACAGGCGGGTCGCCTTTCCCTGCCGGTCAGGATGTGACGTGTCCGCAATCACCTGACTAACGGCGCCCTAGTCAGGTTTGCCGAGTTGCCCCAATTCCCAGAGCAATGCGGCGCCTGTCCGAATGCCGTTGATGAACAGGCCAATTTCGATGTTCTCATTTGGCGCGTGGTTGGCTTCGTCGGCGTTGGCATAAGGTGTGACAATCGCAGGGACGCCGAGGATCTTGGTGAACACGTAGTCTGGCAAGCTGCCCCCGACGACGGGAAACACCAAGGGGTCCTTTCCCATACCTCTCGCCACAGCCGAAATCACCGGTGCTGAAAAGGGCAAATCCAGAGGCGTCTTTGAAGGGAGCATTCCGCCCATGCGCACGAATTGCACATCTGGTGCGTGGCGGGCCACATGTGCCTCGACAGCGTCGAGCGCCTGATCGGGCGTCATGGCTTCGACCAGACGGATGTCGCATTTGGCCACCGCTTCCGCTGGCAGAACCGTCTTCGATCCCGGTCCGCCATATCCGCCATGAAGACCGTTGATTGTCAACGTCGGGTGAAACATCGTCCGGTCGTAGAACCCGCGATCCGCAGGTGTGTCGAGCTCTGCCATCCCGGTGCTTTCAAGAAACTGGTGCAAGTCGAGCGGCAGGGCCGCTGCGGCCTCGCGTTCCAGCGGGGTCGGGTCAATGATCGGGTCGTGCAGGCCCTCGATCGTGATCCTGCCATCCGGCGTTTTCATCGTGGACAACAGATGTACAAGCTTCCAGAGTGCGTTTGGCATCACGCCGCCGTAGTTTCCCGAATGTGCGTCGCTGTCCGCTGTGCGGGCGCGCAGCTCGAAGCCCGCCATTCCGCGCACCCCGAAGGTCACGACCGGACGGCCCGAGGGGTGTTGCGGTCCATCGGCAGTCACCATGAGGTCGGCATCCACCCTGTCCGCATGCTCGCGGACGAAATCCGCGATGTGAGGACTTCCGACCTCTTCTTCGCCCTCCAGCAGCACAATGACATTGCAGGGCAGGCGGCCGTGTACGGCAAGAGTGGATTCGATGGCGAGGATCTGAGCAAAGTGCTGCCCTTTGTTGTCTCCGGCGCCACGCGCCCAGATCCGTCCGTCGCGGATCGTCGGCTCGAAGGGCGGCGAGTGCCAGGCCTCCAGCGGCTCCGGCGGCTGCACGTCGTAGTGCCCGTAGAACAGGACGGTCAGCTTGTCGGGGTCGTGTCCAATGCGTCCGAGCACCATGGGGTGCCCGTCCGTCGGCACGGCTTCGGCCTCCATGCCGAGGCGCTTCAATTCTTCTGTGAGAAACGCAGCGACTTCGCGGATGCCTATGTTCTGAGCACTGATACTCGGGCGACGTAGGTAGGCGCACAAACGGTCGATAAAGCCAGCCTTGCCGGCGGCGATGTGGTCGTAGATGGCGGCAAGATGGGCGGGGGTGTCGGGCTGCGTCATGCTGCGTCGTCCTCACGTTCCAATAGCAGAGCGCCCAGCGGATCGATGCGCGCGCGCCATCCCGACGGCAGCAATGTCGTGGTGTCCAGCTGCGAGAGAATCGCCGGACCTTCGATCACCGTTTCAACGCCGAGGCTGTCGCGGTCGAAGATTGGTGCGCTGAGCGGCCCTTCTGGCAGCAGCAATTCGGTGTGCCCGATCGGCGTTACCTCCGCGCCTTCTGGCACTGGCTGTGGGTCTGTTGGCGCAGCTTCGCCGACGGCATCGACACGCACCGTGACAAGTTCGATAACCGCGTCGAGGGTAAAGCCATAGAGAGCTTTGTGAGCCTCGGCGAAGCGGGCGGCGAGGTCTGCCTGGTCTGCTGTCCAGGGAACCGCGAGTTCCGCGCCCTGTCCTCGGTACCGCATTAGCGCCATGCCCTTTGTATGTCTGCGACTCTCCGGCACCGCTTCGGCATCGAGCCAGTCCTTTGCCTGTATCTCCAACTTGTCCAGCAAGCCCTGTACATCCGCATCGGTAACCGGCAACACCACGGGCAGGGCTTGGCTGAACTGCGCTTTGAGGTCCGCCTCGAGCAGACCGTCGGCACACAGAACGCCAGGCGCGCGCGGAATCAGAACGCGCCTCACGCCGAGCAATTCGGCAAGGGCGCAGCCGTGCAAGGGGCCGGCACCACCGAATGGTACAAGTGTAAAGTCGCGAGGGTCGAAACCGCGCTCTACGGACAAGACGCGCAAGGCACCGACCATGTGGTTGTCGGCGATGGCGAGTATTCCGCGCGCGGCGTCTTCGACTGTCAAGCCCAAGGGCGATGCGACACGCTCTGAAACGGCTTTGACCGCGGCGTCGGTGTCCAGAGCCATGCGGCCGCCCAAAAGCTGTTCTGGCAGATGCCCGAGGACCACGTGAGCATCCGTTACGGTGGGTTCCGTGCCGCCCCGGCCGTAGGCGGCCGGCCCCGGCACGGCGCCCGCGCTCTGCGGCCCGACTTTGAGCGCTCCGTCGTTCACACTGGCAATGGATCCGCCTCCGGCCCCAAGCGTGATAATATCAACCATAGGCAACGGCAGCGGCCATTCGCCGACCTGTCCGGCTTGCGTGAGCGCGATTTCCCCGCCACGAATCAGGCTGACGTCTGCGCTGGTACCGCCGATGTCCACGGTAAGGATGTCCTCAATTCCGGCCTGGCGGGCTTCGGCAAGCGCACCGACAACACCGGCCGCAGGGCCCGACAGTGCCGTGAGCGCCGGAGCGCTTCGGATCTTGGCCGCTCCCGCCACGCCGCCGTTTGACTGCATCAGCAGCAACGGAGCTTTCACGCCAGCCTTGTCCAACCGTTCTTCAAGGCGCGACACGTAGGTGGCAATTCCGGGCATGACGATGGCGTTCAGCACCGCGGCGAGGGACCGTTCGTACTCGCGCATCACAGGCAAGACATTCGTCGATGTCGTGATGGCGACGTTCGGCAGATGGGCTTTCAGGATTTCGGCCGTGCGGCGTTCGTGCTCGGGGTTGGCAAAGGCGTGAAGCAGGCAGACGGCAACCGCTTCGACTTTCATCCGGGCAAGCTCTTCCGCTGCGCGCACAACGCTGGCCTCATCCAGCGCGGCGTGCACGGAGCCTCCGGGCGCGATCCGCTCGTCGATCTCGACAATCCGGTGCGAGGGGACCGGTCGCTCGGGTTTGCGCCAGGTATAGAGGTTCGCCCGCCGCGGGATGTCCTGGCGTCCGATCGCGAGTAAGTGGCGAAAGCCGCGCGTGGTCACAAGGGCCGCCTTCGCGCCCTTGCCTTCAAGGATGATGTTGGTCGCGACAGTGGTGCCGTGAAAGACCGTGCTCAGCCCCGAAGGATTCAGATCCGCAGTCTCAAGCGCGCGGGTCAATCCGTCGAGAAAGGCCTCGGACGGGTCGGACGGCGTACTGGGGGTCTTGGCGCGCCAGACGCGCCCCGATTTTCCTTCGCGCAGGGCGACATCGGTGAACGTGCCGCCAATATCAACGGCAATGTCGAGTGTGGTATCAGTCGAGGACATCAGTGTACTCCCCGCGATGGAAGGCCGCGGAGGCCGGACGGTTGCTGCGCAATTTTTGAGTGGCCTGCGCATCGACCCTACCGTCGGCGAGCGCAACTCCGTACTCTCGAGTAGCTGCCACAGCGCTCACGAAGCCGCCGAGCACATCTTTGAGGACAGCCTCAGGCGGGCGGTCGAAGGGATGTCCGTGGCCGCCGCCGCCTCCGGTCTCGATGCGTAGAATATCGCCTCTTTTCAGCGGGTTGCCGTCTGACAAGGGGCGTAGTTTCCGTTCTTCGTTCGTGCCGGGATTGACCACCACGCGACCAGGGCCGCCGGATTTCCCACCCGCGATACCCCAAGGCGGGTGCTCCACACCATCGACCCTGACACCTAGGGTGCCGGTGTCGGCAAGGATCTCGTACTCGCGCACAATGCCGACACCGCCGCGCCAGCGGCCTGGCCCACCAGAGTCGCGCACCACTCCGTATTCACGAAGCCGGATGGGGTAAGCAAGTTCGAGGAACTCAACGGGATAGTTCTCTTGCGCCACGAAATAGACCGCGTCGATGCCATCTGCGTCCTCGCGCGCGCCGTATCCAACCCCAATCCCGTCGGCCATAAGGATCGGTTGATCCCCCAGACGAAGACGCAGGATCGCGATGACATAGGCGGCATGGGCGGCCGGCGCACCGCCGCCTGCCACGTTGACGAGGCCATTGAGGGCAGACAGCGTGCGCATCATGGTCAGGCCCCGCATCCCAAGGGGCGCTGGCCACGCGGGCTGCACGAGCGAGCCTTCCCTCAGCCGGATCTCGTCCAACGCCTGCGGGCCGCCGGCATTGCATACCTGCGATGGATCGCCACCAAGGTAGTAGAGCCCGAGCGCCATGCCGGGGACACCCGGATTCATTAGAAAATTCACCGGTCCAGGGGCCTGATCGTCTGTCTCGGTGGCATCGAACACGAACCGGTCGCCTGTGTCCGTCTTCTCACGCGTCAGGGCAAAGCGCAGCCGGTAGGGGCCGCCGCCATGGCCATCGCCGTCGATCCGATCGGTAAAGCGGTGCGTGCCATAGTCGAATGTCTCGGACAACCGCGCCCGCACCAAACTCCGTGTGCGCTCGAGCAGTTGTGCCAACCCATCGGCACAGACATCGGGTCCGAAGCGGTCGATGATCTCTCGAACGCGCATCGCACCGAGGTCGACCGCTGCCATCAGAGAGCTCATGTCGCCCCGGGACTGTTCCGGAAAGCGGGAGTTGCGGTGAAAGATCTCCAGCGCCGCCGTATTGAGCTCCCCGGCATCGATCAGCTTGGTCGGTGGGACAATGATGCCTTCCTGAAAGATCTCAGTCGTATCGGGGCTGATCGAGCCCGCCCGCATGCCGCCGATATCGGCGAAGTGTGCCCAGCCCATAACGAAGGCGCAAAGGTGGCCGTCCCGGAAAACCGGGCGGAGCAGAACCTGGTCGTTTGAATGAGAAACCGCACCACGGCTGCCGTAACAGTCGTTGTACCAGTAGAGATCACCATCCTGCATCGTCTCACGCGGGAAGTGCTTGAAGACTGGGCCGGTCATATCCCCGAAGACCGGCACCATCGACCCGACCGCCATCACCCCTTCCGCGTCGAAAAGTGCGGTGTAGAAGTCCTTCTTTTCCCGGATGAAGGCAGAGATCGCAGTCCGCTCGATCAGTGCTTCCATCTCGCGCTGGGTTGCGGCGATGGCGCCCCGGATGATTTCGAGCGTGACCGGGTCGCAAAGCGCACCGGTTGGCCGGGTCTGATCTTTCATGCTGTCTCCGTTCCGGGTCTGCTGGCGTCTTCGGATGCGCCGGGTGTGACGATCACATTGGCAGGCGCGCCCTGTTCAACCATTTCGTGCGCGCGAGCTGTTTCGTCCAACGGCAACACGGTTGCAATGTCGGGTCGCAGCAAGCCAGCACGCAAAAAGTCGCCGATGGCCGCGGTAGATTGCGCAAGTTGCACTGGGTTCAGAAGCGCGCCCTGCACGAAATCGAGACGGGCCGATTTCTTAGCGAAGGCGTAGTAGTCTAGAACAGGCGTACGGTTCTCGGAGCAAGAGTAGGCGGCAACGGTACCATGTAGGGCGAGGGCCCGGAGCGTGGTCGGCTGGTTGGCGCCAAAGTCCACGTCCACGATCCTCTCTGCCCCTCGACCCTCGGTGAGGTCCAGCACGGCGGCGGCCACATCGTCTGTGTGCCTGTTGAGCACAACGTCGGCTCCCTTGGCCGCTGCGACGGCGCGGCCGTCCTTCGAGCCTACAGTGGCCACGACGCGTGCGCCGCTGCGGGCGGCTAGTTCGACCACGACACGGCCCACAGCTCCGCCGCCGCCATGAACAAGGAGTGTTTGCCCCGTCACGGGACCGTCGGCCAGTACCGCCAGCCACGCGGTGACAGCAGGGACGCCAAGCGCCGCGCCTTCGGCGAAGCTCAGGGCCAGCGGCAGGGGCAACGCATGGGTCTCAGACGTACAGACGAGCTCGGCGGCGGTGCCTTCCGGACGGGTGCCCAGCATCCAGACCCGTTCGCCCACGCGCCGGAGATCGACGCCGTCGCCCACAGCTTCGATGATGCCCGCGCCGTCGGAATGCGGCGTGATCCCGCCCGCCGGGACTGTGGCGCCGGTCCAGCCCGATCGGCCTTTGGTGTCGTGCGGGTTGACGCCCGAGGCATGAATTCGCACGCAGACCTCTCCCCGCGCCGGTTCTGGTGCGGGGAGATCGACGAGTTGCAGAACCTCGGCGGCAGGGCCGGTCCGGAAGTAGCGTATTGCACGCATGGATCGGCGGCTCAGAGCGCGGCTTCGACGGTGCGCGTCGCGTCGCGCAACGCAGCAACAAGCCGGTTGCGCCCCCGCAGCAGTTGCGTCTTGGCAAATCCCTTTTGGTCTTCTGGCATCGAGGCGAAAATCCCAGCCTCGGCAATCGTGGGCAGCGGCGGCACATTGAGGGCCGGATCATGGGTAAAGCGTGGGCCACGGGTGTAGTTCACCGGAATCAACACCCGTGCAAGTGCCCGGTTTGTGGCGTTAATTCTGTCTGACGGGATCGTCTTGTCGGCGATGGCAGAGTGAAACCTGTCCAGCGCCTGCCCAAGCGCCGAAAGGGCATCGGCTGCCGGGCCAAGGTCGAAATCTGCGCCCACCGTGTCCTGATATTCTGTGATCGTCGCTTTAAACTCAGTCACAGTGGCCCGCCAGTCGACCGGCACGATTTCATCGTTGGCAAAGCGCACCGCCACTTCGAGGTACAAGGCGATGTCCTTTTCAAGGACGTCGCGATCGGCGATTTCCAGCGTGTCGGTTTCGGTGTGCCAGGCGATGTTCCCGCCACAGCCGCCGACAACGTAGTAGCCGACCTCTGCGCGTTTCTCGTCCGTCATCATCGAGGACGCCATGAAGCATGCCGAGATTCCGATATTGTTGAAGGTGTAGTCCGAGTTGCGCTGCGGGCGCTTGCGTTTGGCGCTCTGGCCCGTCACCTCGGCCACGGCCTCGCGCACCAGGCCTTCGGTCTCGGACATGCAGGACACTGTCGAATAGTCCGTCGCCCAGCGGCACCCCGGGCTGTCACAGTTCATATGGGCGACGCAGTTGTCTTCGAGATCGAGCGCAAAGGTGTCGGCAAACCATGCCGAACCGCCATAGCGTCCGGTCGAGTGTCCGGCCCACCAGGCCAGCCGAACCGAACGGCGAAGATGCGCGCGGTTCTGCCAGAGAACGCGGGCGACCTCGAGCATGCAGGCGTTTCCCGTGCCGTTGTCGCCAACCCCTTCGCGCCACGAGTCGTAGTGGCCGTGGACCAAAACGAATTCCTCTGGTTTTTCGGTGCCGGGGATCTCGACCACGGGCACGTATTGCGGAAACCAGCCGGTCTCCAGCTCGGTATGGATCGTTGCGCGGGCGCCGTCTGCCGCCATCGCAATCAGCCGATCCCCGTCAGGACGGTTGACCGCAGCCGACGGAATACGCGGCAGTCTCTCCAGGTCGGCGGGTTCCGGCGTGCCCCAGATCGTCGACACGGTCCCCCAATGAATCATTTCACCCGGATTGACGGCGATCACGCCAATAGCACCTGCTGTTTCAAGCCCCGCCACGAAGTTCGGCAGTGCGAAACCTTCGATGATCGCGATCTTGCCACGCGCGGCTTCGAGCGCCTGCGCGGTCGCCGGGGTCCGGTCGAGCGGCGTGCCACCGCTGGCCTGCGCCATGTGGATCAACTCCCCGTAGACGCCTTCCGGGCGGGAGGCGCAAAAGGCGGGCGGTTTAGCACGAAACACCATGCCGCCGGCTTTGATCGAGGCCTCTCCCGGCAACGACAGAAACAGGTTCGGCCTGTGCATCGTGACTGGAACGCCGTGCGCCTGCAGTGCTTCGGCAATCATTTCTGCCCCGCGATCGGCATCTTCAGGTTTTTCGCGGTGCTGCGACGCGAATGCTTCCACCAGAGCCCAAGGCGCATCTAAAGAGATGTCTTTCTTAAACGTGGCTGTCGCAGTATCCATGTTGTACACTCCGGTGTTTCGACTGTTGAAACCCTGTTTCAGACAAACATAGTGCGATGACAGACGGCAAAGAAGAGAAAAGTGGCGAAACCGGCGATGCCTATGTCATTGCCTCGGTGGATCGTGCAGCGCAGTTACTGATCAAGCTGGCGGAAATGCCTGGGTCCGGTGTGACCGAACTGGCCGAGGCCACGGGAACGACCAAAAGCCTGACCTTTCGACTTCTCTACACTCTGGAGAGGCGTGGTTTTGTGCGAAAGGACGCCGAGCGGCGGATCTATTCGCTTGGCTACCGAGCGATGTTCATGGGCGATCAGGCACGGCGGCAATCACCTCTGATCGGTACGGCGGAACCGGTGCTCGCCGATCTTGCAAAGCGGACGCAGGAGAACGCTTTGTTGCTAGTTCGACAGGGTCAAGACAGCGTTTGCATTGCTCTGCGCGAGTCGCCCCAGCCGCTCCGCATCTTTGCGGCGGTAGGACGACTGGGGCCTCTGCACGCAGGGGGTGGACCCAAGGTCCTGCTTGCGCATGCGCCGACCGATGTTCGGGACGCTGTTCTCGGTGGCCCGCTCGTCGCATACACGGGAAAGACCGTGGTCTCGGCAGAAGAACTGCGAGAGTCGCTCGAGCGGATTCGGCAGGCTGGCTTTGCGTTGTCGAGCGGAGAGATCGATCCCAATACGTTCTCGATCGCCGCGCCCGTTCGCGATCAGTCAGGCGAGGTCATCGCTTCCCTGAGTGTGAACGGTCCGACGGCACGACTTGACGATGCGACGCAGGAGGCATGCCGCGACGCAGTGCTCGAAAATGCCATGACGTTGTCGAGGATGTTGGGCTGGTTCGGCGAACAATACGCCGTGAGCGGTTGAACGGCGCGGCGTCACGTTTTCACCGGACTTCGAATTCAAACTGAAATGCGCTGCACTCGACCGCCTTGACGCGCGCCGAGGTCGTTTGCTGCCAGTTGTCCCTTGCAACGACTCGCGGAACACGTTTTCATCAGGCGAAACGTTGTTTTGACCTGCGCTAACGGAGTGTCCCTGTGACCCTTCCTGATTTTGATCTTTTGGACCAGGTCTCGCTTGATGCCCCCTGGAGCCTTGTCGAAGCTTTCGCGACCATGCCGCGCTGGAAACCCGAAGATGTCGAGGCAGCCGCGCATGATATCGCGGCACGCCTTGAGGCGGTGGGCGTGCCCGTCACACTGCACGAAGCGGATCTGCATCTGTCTATCCCTTTCTCGGCCTCCGTGACTGCCGACGGATCAACGTTCAATGCAAAGCCGCCTGCGTACGCTACTGATTGCCGGGATGGTCTGACCGCGCCTCTTGTCCACGTGCCGGCCCGGATCAGCACCTCGATCAACACGCTTTTTGCGAAGAACCAGGATGCCGATGCCTCCTCTGAAGAGCGGATCAGGGGTAAGATCGTGATCTCCGAGGGCTTCTCGTTTCCCGGCAAGATCCGCGAGTTGGAGCAGAAAGGCGCCGTGGGTGTCATTGCCAAGAACCCGGGCAAGGATTCCCACTGGGGTATCTGCACGACGATCTGGGGAACTCCCGATCTCGATGACCTGCCGCGCCGGCCCGGCATTCCCGTGGCGGCTGTGAATGCCCGGGACGGAAACGCACTCCTCAAAGTGGCCGAGAGCGGTGGCGACGTGACCCTTCGCACAGAGATGAAGGCAGGGTGGTACCGCTCGCTGGTGCCCGTCGTTGAGATCCCGGGTACGCAAGAACCCGAGAAGTTCATCTTGCTGCACGGCCACTACGACTCCTGGGACGTCGGCGTTGGCGACAACGCAACCGGCGATGCGACGCTCCTTGAGGTCGCGCGCGTGCTTTGGGCCAACCGCGACCGTCTGAAGCGGTCTGTCCGAATTGCATGGTGGCCGGGGCATTCCACGGGGCGTTATGCCGGTTCCACGTGGTACGCCGACACCTTCGCCATCGATCTCGATGAGAATTGCGTCGCCCAGATCAACTGCGACAGCCCCGGGTGCCGGTGGGCAACTGAATTCATCGACGTCTCTTGGATGAAGGAGACCGAGAGCTTCTGTCAGCAGACGATTCAAGCCGTGACAGGTCAATCGAGCGCTGGCGAGCGGCCTCACAGGGCAGGCGACTACGCCTTCAACAACATTGGTCTGTCGAGTTTCTTCATGCTTTCCTCGACGATGCCGCACGAATTGCGCGCGGAAAAGGACTACTACGTCGTCGGCGGTTGTGGCGGGAACATCGCCTGGCACACCGAGCACGACACACTCGAGATTGCTGACCGTGATATCCTTCTGCGCGACATGAAGGTCTATCTGGCGGCCGTGCTCGGTGTCGCCAACGCCGATGTCTTGCCGTTCGATTGGCGAGCACAGGTTGCGGAATTCACGAAAACCATTGCCAGCTATCAAGAAGCTGCCGGCGATCTCGCGGACCTCGGGCCAGCGGCTGCTGCGGCAGACCGCCTTGCTGCGGCCATGGAGGAGTTCCATCAGGGGATCGCGTCCGGTGCAATCGTCTCTGGCGCAGCCAATGCGGTGATCCAGGGCCTTGCGCGCATCCTGGTCCCGTTGAACTACACGGTTGAGCCTCGCTTCCGGCATGACCCGGCGACCCCGGTTCAGCCTTTGCCTGCCCTGGCGGTCGCCCAGGAGCTGTCCGGGCATGGTCCAGAGACGCTTGGCTTTGCGCAGACGCAGGTGATACGTGGGGTCAACCGCACCGCGGCCGCCCTGCGGGCCGCCGAACGGCTGGTGACTGGAGCTCTGGTGTGACGGGTAGCCGGGACGGGGCAATTGGACGCGTGCGAGACACGTTCGACAGTGGTGCCTTTCTCGAAACCTTACGACGCCGGGTCGCGATCCCGACCGAAAGCCAGGAACCCGCGCGTCTACCCGACCTCTACCGCTATCTTGAACAGGAGATCGCGCCCTCCCTCGCGATGTCCGGGTACGAGACAGTCATCCTCGATAACCCTGCCAAGGCTGGCGGTCCGTTCCTTATCGCCACGAGGATCGAAGATCCCAGCTTGCCCACGCTTATGACCTACGGCCACGGTGATGTTGTACGGGGCATCCCCGAACAGTGGCGCGAAGGTCTGGATCCCTGGACGATCACTGTCGAAGACGAACGTTGGTACGGTCGCGGCACCGCCGACAACAAAGGCCAGCATTCCATCGTCATTGCGGCTCTGGAAGCCGTGCTGGCCGAACGTGGTACGCATGGGTTCAATTCCAAGATCCTGATCGAAACCAGCGAAGAGATCGGCTCCCCCGGCCTCGACGCCATTCTCGCAGCAGAAAACGAGCGGCTGGCTTGCGATGTCTTCATCGCGTCCGACGGGCCGCGCATGCGTCCTGAGCAAGCCGACATCAAGCTTGGCAATCGGGGCGGCATTGCCTTCGACCTGTCGCTGAAGCTGCGCGAAGGCAGCCGGCATTCCGGGCATTGGGGCGGTGTTCTTGAAGATCCGGGCGTGATCCTTGCGCAGGCGCTGTCGACGATCACCACGCCGCGCGGTCAGATCCAGATCAAGGACTGGCTGCCAAAGGAGATCCCACCCCGTGTGCGCGAGATTCTGAATGGGCTGACCATCGACCCGGCGGACCCGACACTGGTGATGCCGGAGGACTGGGGCGAGCCGGGGCTGTCTGTTGCGGAAAAGATGTATGCATGGACCAGCTTCATCATCTTGGCGTTTGTCTGCGGACGGCCCGAGAACCCGGTCAACGGCGTTCAGCCGGACGCACACGCACGCTGCCAGATCCGGTTCACCGTTGACGCGGACCACACGCAGTTCTTGCCTGCTTTGCGAGAACACCTCGATGCGCGTGGTTTTGGGATGGTGGACATCACCCCTGTCCGCGAGAACTTTTTCCCGGCATGGCGCACCGATCCTGAAAGCCCTTGGGTCAATTGGGCGGCCGACAGCCTTGAGCGGACGCTTGGTGTACGCCCCATGGTGTTGCCGAACTCCTCCGGTGGCCTGCCAAGCGAACTCTTTGGGCGCAACCTAGGTTGTCCGCTTCTCTGGATCCCGCACTCCTACGGCGGCTGTCGTCAACACGGCCCCGACGAGCATGTGCTGAAACCGCTGACGCGCGAGGCCCTGGAGATCATGGCCGGCGTCTTCTGGGATTTGGGCGAACCGGAGGGGCGTTCGGGATGACCTGCTTAGAAAGCGAGCCGTTCTCATGACGATTGCGGCCGATACCGATGCGCTTCTGGCGGGCATCCGCAGCTGGGTGGAGATCGAAAGCTACACCACCTTCACCGAGGGCGTGAACCGGATGGCCGACAAGGTCGCCGAAGACTATGCCGCGTGCGGCGCCGAGATCGAGCGCATCGCCGGCCGGGATGGCTACGGCGACCACCTGATCGTGCGCGCACCCTGGAGCGCACCATCCAACGCGCCGGGCATCCTGATCCTGAGCCACATTGACACCGTGCACCCCCCGGGAACGCTCGAGTGGTTCCCGTTTCGTGTCGACGGCGACGTGGCATACGGACCAGGGATCTACGACATGAAGGGCGGCGCCTATTGTGCGATGGCGGCCGTCGCCGACCTTGCCGCCAATGGCGGTGCCCCGTTGCCTGTCACGCATATGTTCGTGGCCGACGAAGAGGTGGGCAGCCCGACCTCGCGGGACATTATCATCGCGTTGGGGAAAGCCGCTAAATACGTGCTCGTGACCGAACCTGCGCGCGAAGGCGGAAAGATCGTGACGGCCCGCAAGGGCGCCGTGCGCTACGAAGTGACCACCCGGGGCCGCGCCTCGCACGCGGGGTCGCGTCACGCGGACGGGCGCAGCGCCATCGCGGAAATGGCGCATACGGTGCTGAAGTTTGAGGAGCTGACGGATTACGACCGCGGCCTGACCTGCAACGTCGGCCTGATCCGCGGTGGCACGGGCACAAACGTCGTGCCGGCAGAGGCATGGATCAGGGTCGACATCCGAATCCCGGACATAGACGCCATGCAGATCGTCGAGGAATTTCTTGCCGAACTGACCCCCGAAGACCCGGATGTTCGGATCGAGGTCACGGGCGGGCTTGACCGGCCGCCCTACGAACGGTCGGAGGGGATCGATTACCTGTTCGAGCGCGCCCGGGCCATTGCTGCAGAGATCGGATGGGATCTCGAGCAACTCAAGACTGGTGGCGGTTCGGACGGCAATTTTACCGCACCCCTCACGCCGACACTCGACGGGCTTGGCGTGGACGGGCGAGGCGGGCACACCGATTACGAGCAACTCTATATTTCGTCGCTTGAGCCGCGCCGCCGCCTGATTCGCGGGCTTCTGGAAACGCTGACATGACGACGCCCTGTCTGATCGCGCGGAGGCGGGGATGACAGGTTCGCGTCTGAGGCTCGGCTGCGATGTGGGCGGCACCTTCACGGATTTTCTGGTGCATGACGCTGAGACCGGCACCACAACAGCCCTCAAGATCCCAACCACCCCGGCTACTCCCGAAAGCGGCGTGATGCAGGGGATGGCCCAGCTCGAGTGGGATCGTCCGGGTCTGGCCGCAGAGTTGACTGCGCTGATCCATGGTACGACGCTGGTCATCAACGCGATCCTCGAGCGCAAGGGGGCGGAGACTGCTCTGATCGCCACGCGGGGCTTCCCGGACCTGCTCGAGACCCGGCGGGAAATCCGCTACGACATCTACGACATCCGGCAGAGATTCCCTGAACCTCTCGTTCCCCGCCATCGTCGGCGCGAAGTGACCGAACGCATGCGCGCCGATGGCAGCGTCGATACTCCGCTTGATCAAGCCGAAGCGCTGGCAACCCTGCGTGCGCTGGTCGAAGAGGGCGTGACCTCTGTGGCGGTCTGTTTGCTCCATGCTTATGCAAACCCGACCCACGAGCAGGACATCGCGCGGATCGTCCGCGAGGCCGGTTTGCCTCTCGATGTGTCTCTGTCCTCGGACGTTCTGCCAGAAATCCAGGAATTCGAGCGCACGGCGACGACGACCATCAACGCGTATGTCCGGCCCAAGGTCGACGGCTACCTGCAGCGGATGGAACAGGGCTTGCGCGGCGCCGGATATGGCGGGCCCTTGTTCCTGATGCAGTCCGGCGGCGGCGTCATCGCGGCGACGACGGCCCGCGTCGCGCCGGTGCGGTTGGCCGAGTCGGGTCCCGTCGGCGGCGCGCTGGCTGCTCGCGCCTTGGCCGACGCAGCAGGGCATCGGGATGCCATCGCCTTCGATATGGGCGGCACCACGGCCAAGACATGCTTGATTTCTGCCGGTGAAATACCGGTGACCCGCTCCTACGAGGTCGACCGCGTGCACCGTTTCAAGCGTGGCAGCGGCACGCCCATTGCGGTGCCGACGGTTGACCTGATCGAGATCGGGGCCGGCGGCGGCAGTCTTGCGACTGTCGACGGCCTCGGTCTGATCCGTGTTGGGCCGGAAAGCGCGGCAGCAGATCCGGGTCCCGCCTGTTACGGACGCGGAGGACACAGCGCGACGGTGACCGACGCGAATGTGGTTCTGGGCTTCCTCGACCCAAGCGACTTTCTGGAGGGAGCCATAACGCTCGACGTCGTCGAGGCCGAAGCGGCTCTTGCCCGCGACATTGGCGATCCGCTCGGTTTCACGCCGCTCGAAGCGGCTGCAGCGGTGATCTCGGTCGTCGATGAGAACATGGCCCAGGCGGCGCGCATGTACGTCGCAGAGCATGGAGGAAACCTTGAACGGGCAGCGCTGGTCGCCTTCGGTGGGGGCGGGCCGCTGCATGCTGACTCAATCGCGCGGAAACTCGGGCTGCGGACGGTCCTGGTGCCCGACTCGGCCGGCGTGTTCTCCGCGTTGGGGATGCTTGCTGCGCCGCCGGCTTTCGAGGTCGCGCGCAGTCGTCCCGTGCGCCTGGCGTATACCGATCGAGAGGAGCTGGCTGCCGCGTTCGCATCTTTGTCGGCAGAGGCGCGCGCCGTTGTCGCCGAGGCAGCGCCAGGCGCGCCGATCCGGGAACGCCGCATCGCCGAGATGCGCTATGTCGGTCAGGGGCACCAGCTGCGGGTCGCTGTGGACAACCCCGTTCCGGCGAAGATCGCCGCCAGCTTTGCCGAGACGTACCGCGCCGCCTATGGCTATGCCTATGATGATCTGGAACCCGAAATCGTGACCTTGCGTGTTCTTGCAGAGAGCGAAGTGCCTTTGGCGTCAGTGGCCGGCACACGTCAGGTGACATCTGCAACCGTCGAGGAGAGACTCGCCTGGGACCCGACCACGCACGCCATGGTCGCGCACCAGATCCTGCCCTTTGACGCGGTTGACGGCGTCATCCAAGGCCCGGCGCTGATCGGACAACCCGGCGCCACGATCCGGGTCGGTGCCGCCGCGCGCGCGGAACGGGTCGCCGGAGGGTGGTTGCGCATCGATCTACCGGAGGCGCTTTGACCGAACACATCAAAGACCCGGCCGATGCCTTGCGTTTTCAGGTTTTGTGGTCTCGGTTGATCTCAGTCGCCGACGAGATCGCCACAACCTTGGTGAAGACTGCCTTTTCGCTGATCGTGCGCGACAACCACGATTATGCTTGCGGGCTCTATGACAGCCGTGGCGAAATGCTGGCTCAATCGACGCAGTGCACACCCGGGCAGGCGGGCAGTACGCCGACCGTCATGCACGACATGCTGCGCATCTACCCGCCCGAGACGCTGGAAGACGGCGACGTCCTGATCTGCAACGACCCATGGATTGGGGCAGGTCATTCGCCGGATGTGTTTGTCGCCACGCCGGTGTTCCATCACGGGCGACTGATCGGCTTCACCTGCACGTGCGCGCACCACGTTGACATGGGTGGACGGCTTGGAGGCACCGATGCCCGGGAAGTCTATGAGGAAGGCATCATCGTCCCGGTTTCCAAGCTGATCCGGCGCGGCGAACCCAACGATGAACTTTTCCGGCTGATCACACGCAATGTGCGCACTCCCGACAAGGTGCTGGGAGACCTGAGGGCACAGATCGCAGCCAATCATGTCGGCGCCGATGGATTGCGGCGGATGGTCGACGAGTTTGATCTCGATGGTCTCGACGCTTTGGCCGATTCAGTGTGCGACCGATCGGAGGCCGCGCTGCGCAAAGCCATCGCGACACTGCCCGATGGCCGCGTTCAGCACGAGGTCGCCCATGAGATCACGGATGACGATGGCGAGCCGATCACCCTTTGCCTTGCACTGACGATCGAGGGCGGAGCGGCGCGGCTCGATTTCGCGGGTACGTCGCCTCAGGTTGCCAAGCCGGTCAACGCGGTGCTCAACATCACCCGGGCCTATTGCGTCTTTCCCTTCATCGCAAGCCTGAGCCCCGATCTGCCAATGAATGCAGGCGCTTTCCGGCCGGTGGTGCTGGATGTGCCGGAAGGCACGGTGCTGAACCCAACTTATCCTGCTGCAGGAATGTACCGCAGCCTGCTGTCCTATTTCACCGTAGAGGTGATTATGGGCGCCTTGCACAAGATCGCGCCCGACCGGGTCATGGCACCGTCGGGAACCTACCCGCTCTGGATCCAGAAATTCGCGGGCCGGGGTGCGGACGGACGAGAGTTTGTCACACACTTCAATGCGCAAGGCGGGCAGGGGGCCTTTGCCGACCGTGATGGTGTGACGGCGGTCGTGTTTCCCGGTAACATTGCCAGCACCTCGGTCGAGCTATTCGAGCATGAGACGCCACTTTTGGTGCGCCGCCGCGCACTGCTGACGGATAGCGGCGGCCCGGGGCGCTTCCGCGGCGGGCTGGGACAAGAGACGGTGCTTGAAAATTGCGCCGCAGGATCGGTGCGGGCCGCCCTTTCGGGCGGGCGGTTCCATGTTCCTGCTCCTGGTCTGGACGGCGCCGGTCCCGGCAGCGAAGGGGCGATTTCGGTAAACGGTGCGCCACCCTTCACGCGGCCTGATCGCGTAGATCTGGCACCCGGTGACCGCGTCTCGTTGCGCCAACCGGGGGGCGGTGGTTTTGGGCCACCCGTGGCACGTGATCCCGAACGCGTCGCCGTTGATGTGCGAGAAGGCTACGTCAGCGCCGTAGGCGCGCGCCAGGATTATTCCGTTGTGATCAATCCAGCGGATGGCACGGTCGATCAGGCCGCCACGGCGCGGCTGCGCGGAGCTCTCACATCCAGTGGGTAAAACGGGGTAACGTGACATCCGAAGTCCCAGTTGAGCCGAAAACGTCATTGCCAGAGGCCCTGGTCCAAGGATGACGCTCTACTCTCCTCACCCACCAGTTGGCTTGAGGCTGGTATGTCCGCGCTCTGGCGGATGCCTGTGACTAGAAAAACGCGCCGTCTGCGGATGTTCTGTGTCTGCCACATTGCTCAGGCGGCACTGACCAGGGCAGTGGCTTCGCGCAGAGCTGCGGTGACGCGGTTGCGGGCGCGGAGTGCCTGGGTCATCGCAAAGCCTCGTGTGATCTCGTCATGCTCCGCCAAAGTGCGGCAGACATCGAGCACCGGAAGCGGTGGACACGTGATCGCAGGATCATGCCGGAAACGCGGAACGCGGGTGTAGTTCAACGGCACGAGCATCCGGGCCAATCGCATACGGACAGCGTTCACCGTCGACGCATTGACACGCCCTTCGGCCAGCCGCAAGTCGAGGCGCTCCAAAGCGCCGTCCAGAGCAGCAAGTGCGTCAGCAGCCGGAGCCAGATCGATCGCATCTCCCGCGGCCTCCTGATATTCGGCAAGCGTTTCACCGAACTCCGCCGTGGCAACGCGCCAGTCCACCGGAAGCATCTCGGGCAACAGCAGCCGCAGCGCAGAGAGCAAGTAGATGCGGATGTCCGTCAAGAGGATATCGCGATCCGCAATTTCCAGTGTGTCGTTCTCCGTATGCCAGGCGATGTTGCCTCCGCAGCCCGACACCGCGTAGTAGCCTTTCTCGGCGCGGAGATCGTCCGGCATGGTCGATGAAAGCATGTAAAAGCTGGACAGGCCAATGTTGTTAAACGAGTAATCGCCAGCCTGGTTCGGCCGCTTGAATATCGGCGTCTGTCCGGTGATCTCTTCGATAACTGATTTCACCAGCGGCTTCATCTCGGCCATGCAGGTGGTCTGGTGGTAGCTGGTGGCCCAGCGGCAGCCGGGACTGTCGCAATTGATTTGAGCCACGCAGTTCTCGTCTAGATCCATTGCGAAGGCGTCGGCGAACCATGTGGAGCCTGCATAGCGGCCTGTGGAATGTCCGGGCCACCAGGCGATTCGAACGGAACGGCGCAGCTCAGATCTGTTCGCCCAGAGAACGCGCGCCAGTTCCAACAGGGTTGCATCGCCTGTCGCGTTATCGCCGACACCCACTTCCCAGGAATCGTAGTGTCCGTGCAGCAGAACGAAGTCATCGGTGTCGCCGGCACCCGGAATTTCGGTCACCGGGATAGCCTGTTCGAACCAGCCTTCCTGCATCTCGGTCCGCACCGTCGCCTGACCTCCGGATGTCGCCTGGGTGATCAGCGCGGCACCGCTTTCCTTGTTGACCGCGACTACGGGGATTGTCGGTTTGCGCGGCAGATCGTCCAGATCCGGTGTGCCCCATATTGTGGTGCATGTGCCCCAGTGGATATCGACGCCGGGGTTGATCGCGATCAGCCCGACAGCCCCGTGCGCCTCTGCGATGGAGGTTAGTGCCGGGTTTCCAAACCCTTCTGTCAGAAGGATTTTCCCTTTCAGCCGATCACCGATTTCGGCCCCCTCCGAGCCGAAGAAAGCGGTCGCGCTTCTGGTGTAAGAGCGCAAGCTCGCTTTCTGCGACGGCATGTACACCAGTTCTGCGGTGACGCCTTCCGGGCAGCTCTTGGAGGATGAGGGTGGCTTTGCGCGCAAGCGTGCACCGTCCACCTCAACCGATGCATCGAGAGGGACGCTGAGCCAAACCGTCGGTCGATGCACTGTGACGGGCACACCAAGGGCCTCGAGGCGCTCGGCAATCAGGTCGCCCGCACGGTTTACGTCTTCAGGACGCCAGCGGTGCATGCCGGAGAAGGCAGTGACCAAGTTCCACGCATCGTCCAGCCGGATCTGCTGAAGAACGCTGCTTTCGGCCGAATCCATCATCACTGTCTCCTTTTCTTCGACAAAAAGGGTTTACCGCAAGCAGTACACTCTGCACAGTGAGCAAAACAGTGTTTCGGCAGGTAAAACGCAGTGCAGTGTTAGCACGTGCGTTTCAGAAAGAAGAAACCTTCGAAAGACCGGGGCCACGCGCCCCGTAACATGGAGGTGTGAATGTTAATGCAATCGAAGGGGCTTCTGCGGAAGAGCCTGATGACCGCCACTGCCGTTGCCGGTCTGGCGACAGGCGCGGCGACAACCGCTGTTGCCGATGCTGGTGACGAAATCCGCTCGCTCACGTTAATCAGCCGCGCTCAGGCGGCCAACCCGCAACAATACCAGGCTGCAGAACTCATCGCGCAGGCCTGGCGCGAGCTCGGTCTGGACGTCAGCGTGCAAGGCTTACCGCGCCCGCAGCAGTCCGATGCCGTCTGGTACAATCGCGATACATGGGATCTGACGATGTGGCAGATGGTCGGACGTCCCGAGCGCTCGGACCCGGACGAGTTCGTCTATAACCTTTTCCACTCCACCACAGCCGAAAAGGGTTACAACTTCGTTGGCTACGAGAATGCCGCGTACGACGAGATTGCCGAGAAACAGCGTCTGATCACCGACAAGGACGAGCGCAAGGTCCTTATCGACCAGGCGCAGGACATCATCGACCGCGATCAGGTCTATGCCTTCCTCGTGCATCCGCTTAAGGTCTACGCCTTCGATAAAACGGCGTGGGAACCGGCCTCGATGGTCGAACAGCCCGGACTCGGTATCAAGAACTTCTGGAGCTTCGTTAACGCTGCTCCAGTCGGCGATACCAAGGACATGGTGCTGAATTCGTCGGACGAGTTGAACGCGATCAACCCGTTCTACATTTCCGGTGCAACCGACAGTTGGATCACGGAACTGATCTGGGACCGCATTATGCGGATCGGCCCGGATGGTCTGCCGCAGCCATGGGCTGCCGAAAGCGTTGAATGGGCGGACGATGGCCTGAGCGTCACACTAACGCTGCGCGATGGCATGATGTGGCATGATGGCGTGCCGGTCACGACCGACGACGTCGTGTTCTCGTTCACCGCGCCGGTGAAATTCGCGCCGATGTACAAGCCGTTCGTCGATGGCATCGACAACATCGAGGTGGTCGACGACCGTACGGTCCGCATGAACCTGAAAGAGGCGAACGCCGCCTTTGAAACCTCGACCTTGTCGAAGCTCAACCTCGCGCCGAAGCATGTTTGGGAACCGCTGCTGGCCAACCTCGGCGAGGGCGAGAACGCAGAAGCAGTGCTCGAAGAATCGCGCATTGGCTCTGGTCCGTTCAAGTTCGAGCGCTGGGCAACTCAGCAAGAAGTCGTGCTCTCGGCCAATGCCGATCACTGGGCAGCGCCCAAGATGGAACGCTGGATCCTCCGCATCGTGCTGAACGTGGAAGCTGCGTTGGGCATGTTGCGCTCGGGCGAAGTGAACTTCATGTCCGACTACACGGGCGATCCGGAACTCCTAATTGAAGCAGCCAACGCAGACGGCGATCTCGAAGTGGTCCAGTCAGTGGATATCGGCTTCCAGTACTTGGCGTTTAACCTGCGTCGCCCGCCGTTTGACGATGCAGCGTTCCGCCGGGCGCTTTCGGCCGCCATCAACCGCGATCTGATCAAGAATGCGGCGTGGAACGGCTTTGCGATCAATGCCAACAGCCATGTCTCGCCGGCGCTGTCGTTCTGGCACAAAGACGGGATCGCCGAGGGGCTGGAGACTGGCATGGATCTTGCCAAATCGATCCTCGACGAGGCAGGCTACGTGGTCGAGAGCGGTCGTCTGCATTACCCGTCCGGCGTGACCGAACCCTTCGCCGAATAGCGTTACTGGTCTGAAGGCAGGGAGTGCGCGGCTTGGGATACGTGGGGAGAAGGTTAGTACAAATGCTTTTCGTCCTCTGGGCGGTGGCGACGATTCTCTTCTTCATGTTCCGAACCATGCCGGGCACTCCGCTCGCGGCGTTTATCGACAACACGACGACCGCGGAACAGCAGGAGGCGTTGATCGCCCAGTTCGGCCTCGACAAGTCATTGGGTGAGCAATATGCGCTCTTTATGTGGAACTTGTTTCAGGGCGACCTGGGGCAGTCCTTCTTTTTCAAGAAACCGGTGACCGAGGTCGTCTGGGAGGTCTTCCCGAACTCCGTCATCTTGACGCTGACGGCGCTGATCGTTGCCTACGTCTTTGGCATCATTGCCGGAGCCTATCTGGCCTGGAAGCGCGGAAGCTGGGTCGAAGGCGTGGGCATTCCGCTGGTTCTGACCACGCGGGCGGCCCCGGAGTTCTGGCTCGGCATGGTCTTGCTGGCCGTGTTCAGTTTCCACTACGGCTGGTTTCCATCTGGCGGGGCCAACTCGTCCGGCGCAGTTTGGGATAGCACCTGGCAACGTATCACCTCCGCAGACTTCCTCTCGCATCTGGCGCTGCCTGCGATCACACTGGCGATATACCTGCAGGGTTTGCCGCTGCTGCTGATGCGCTCTAACATGCTGAACGTCCTGCAAGAAGAATTCATTACGATGGCCCGCATGAAGGGCCTTTCGACCTGGGCCATTGTCATGCGCCACGCGGCACGCAATGCGCTGTTGCCCGTGGCCACGGCCTTTGCACTGGGCATCGGGGGTGCCGTCGGGGGCAATGTGGTTGTCGAAACCGTGTTCAGCTGGCCTGGCATTGGTCGCCTGCTCGTCAACGCCGTTGCCGCCAGCGACTACCCACTGGCCCAGGGGGCTTTCCTGATGATTACAGCCGTTCTCGTCGTGATGAACTTCATCGCCGACATCACTTATCACCTCCTGGATCCGAGGGTGCGCGTTGCAGCAAGCCGGTGATATTTTTCTTCTGGGACGCGGCACGACGCTGATGGCCAGGATCCGGCGCGCGCTTTACGGGGCCATGGAAATCCCGCGGCGTGACCCCTTCGCTCTCGCCGGGTTGATCCTTTATCTTGTCTTCATTTTGTTGGCGATCTTTGCCGACAGCCTGATCACGCATGACCCGCGCGAGATTCTGTTTGACGCTGAATACAATCTCGCGCGCAACCTGCCGCCCGGGGGCGACCATATCCTCGGAACCACATACTCGGGAAGGGACATCTATTCCCAATTGGTAATGGGCACACGCGGCGCGCTGATCGTCGGCCTGACTGCGGCGATCTCAGTTGTGACGGTCGGCACGGTGATCGGGCTGGTTGCAGGATATTTCGGTGGCATCGTCGACACGCTACTGATGCGACTAGCCGACATCGCGCTCGGCGTGCCTTTCCTGCCCTTCGTCATCGTACTGGCGGCGTTTCTCGATCCGTCCCACTGGAACGTCGTCCTCGGGATCGCGCTTCTGCTCTGGCCGCAATCAGCGCGTGTGATCCGGGCACAGGTGATGAGCCTCCGCGAGCGCGCTTTTGTCGAGGCCGCGCGCGTCACCGGGGCAGGCCCGCTCCGTATTCTATTTGTGCACATCGCGCCGAACGTATTGGCGCTTTCCTTTCTTTACGCCTCCATCGCGGTAGGCTGGGCGATTCTGACGGAGGCGGCGATCAGCTTTCTTGGCTTCGGCCCCTCCGATAGCGTGACCTGGGGCTACATGTTGCAGGACGCCTACGCCTCGCAGGCACTCGGGCGGGAGCAGTATTACTGGTTTGTGCCGCCAGGTCTTTGCATCATCGCCGTCGTTGTCGCGGGCTTCTTCATCAGCCGTGGCTACGAGGAAATCCTATTTCCCAAGCTTCGGGACTGACCCATGCTACTCGATGTCCGTGACCTTGTGATCGACTATAAGACGCCCCGCGGCAATGTCCGCGCGGTTGATAATGTCAGTTTCCAGGTGCCCGCAGGTGCAGTTGTTGGCGTCGTTGGCGAAAGTGGGTGCGGCAAAACAACGGCGGTGCGTGGGATCACCGGTGTCATGCCGGGTGCTGCGCGTTTTGCAGGCGGGAGTATCAACTTCGAGGGCCGCGATTTGATCTCGCTCTCTGAACGGGAGATGCGACGGCTTCTCTGGCGCGAAATTGCCTATGTCCCGCAGTCGGCGATGAACGCGCTCGATCCGGTCTGGCGTGTTGGACATCAGATCGAAGAGGTACTGCGAGACCGCGGTGGTATGGGACGTGCGGACGCGCGCCGGCGCGCCGAAGAGCTCTTTGCGATGGTCGGACTCGAGGGGAAGCGGTTGCGAGACTACCCGCACCAGTTTTCGGGTGGTATGCGGCAGCGCGCTTCGATCGCGCTGGCCCTCGCGCTCAAGCCCAAGCTGGTCATCGCGGATGAGCCTGTTACCGCCCTTGATGTTGTGATCCAGCGGCAAGTGCTCGACATCTTTGCCGAACTCCAGAAGGACCTCGATCTCTCGGTCATCCTTGTGACCCATGACATCAGTGTTGTCGCCTACATTTGCGACTACGTGGTGGTGATGTATGCTGGTCGTGTTGTCGAAGCAGGACCTGTCCGGGATGTGCTCGATCGGCCCAGCCATCCCTATACGATGGGCCTCTACAACGCGTTTCCCGAGCTTGCCGGAGACGATAGGGAGCTCTCTCCCATCGAGGGCTCACCGCCCGATTTGCTGAACCCGCCCAATGGATGCCGGTTCCGTCCGCGTTGTCCCTTTGCCAAGTCAGTCTGCGCCGATGCCCCCGCGTACAGAAGTCGCGGACCCGACCACTCGGTTCTTTGCCACCGTGTCGACGAGTCGGCATCACTGCGCGAGGCGGCACGGCACGCCGAGACATGGACCGGAATGACCGCAGCATGAGCGACCCACAACCCCTTGTTACCGTCGAGAACGTATCCCGGAGTTTCGATGTCAGCCGGTCAATTGCCGATATCATCAAGGGACGTCACCCTCAGATCCATGCCGTGACCGGGGTGAACTTCACTCTGAACCGCGGAGAGACACTTGGCATCGTTGGGGAAAGCGGCTGTGGCAAAACCACCCTTGGTCGCATGCTGATAAAGCTGATCCCGCCGAGCGAAGGAACGATCCGCTTCGACGGCGAGAGTATCTCGGATATCGACCGCGCCGATGAGCTGGCATTCCGCCGACGGGCCCAGCTCGTTTTCCAAAACCCCTTCGACGCACTCAATCCGCATTTTACCATTTTGCGCAGCCTGCAGGAGCCACTGCGCAATGCCAAGATACCGCCCGAAGAACACGAAGAACGCATTCGGGAAGCGCTCGCCATGGTCCATCTCGCGGCTCCGGAGCATTTCCTGCAAGGCTATCCTCATCAACTTTCGGGGGGGCAATTGCAGCGGGTCGTGCTTGCGCGCGCTCTGGTCTTGCGGCCGGAGTTCATCGTTGCGGATGAGCCCGTTTCGATGCTCGACGTATCGGTCCGGGCAGGGATCCTGAACGTCCTGCGCGAGGTGCGCGACCGTCTTGGCCTGGCCGCCGTGTTTATCAGCCATGACCTTGCGCTTGTGCGCTATGTATGCGCGCGGACGATCACTATGTATCTCGGGACTGTTGTCGAGGATGGACCCACCCGCGACCTGATCGAAAAGCCGTTGCATCCATACACCCAAGCCTTGGTCCAGGCCGTGCCGGTGCCACGTGT
>JBCCVT010000010.1:0-28967 GCA_039195015.1 Pseudomonadota bacterium | reverse complement strand
TCGCGCACTTCCGCGTCATAGGTATCAAGATCCCATCGTGCCCCTGATTTTGCGCGTAAGGATGTCAGGGTTCCCTGGTGATCCGGATGATCGGCCAGATTGGTCAATTCGTGCGGATCGGCGCAGAGATCAAAGAGCTGATCGGGATCCAGCGCGCAGCGATTGTATTTCCATTTGCCATAGCGCAGCGACACCAGCGGGGCATCGGATCCCTCGGCGGCGTACTCCATCGCAACGGGCGTTTGCCGTTCGTCCCCATGCGCCAAGGGCGCGAGGTCCTCGCCATCGGTCCAGGGTGCAACCTCGTCGAGATCGATGCCTGCAAGCGCGGCCAGTGTCGGCGTCACGTCCAATGTCGACACGGGCGCGTCGATCCGCCCCGTCGGCAGATCAGGGGCCGCAATCATCAATGGCACGCGCGAGGAGCCTTCGAAGAAACTCATCTTGAACCAGAGGCCGCGTTCGCCCAGCATGTCTCCGTGATCGGATACAAAGACGACGATCGCCTCCTGCCGCGTGTCTTCCAGCACCTGAAGGATTTCACCGATCTTGTCGTCGAGATACGAGATATTGGCGAAATAGGCCCGGCGCGAGCGGGCGATGTCGGTATCGGTTATCGCGTAACTGCGCCAGTCATTCGCGTCGAAAATGCGTTGGCTGTGCGGGTCGTGATCCTCATAAACCATGGCCGGAACCGAAGGCTGAAGGTGGCCGCAATCAGCATAGAGGTCCCAGTACTTGCGCCGCGCAACATAGGGGTCGTGCGGATGTGTGAAGCTCACGGTCAAGCACCACGGCCGATCATCCGTCTTGCGTGCCAGATCGTATAGCTTGCCGCGCGCGTGATAGGCGACCTCGTCGTCGTACTCCATCTGGTTGGAGATTTCTGCGACGCCCGCACCGGTTACCGACCCCATGTTGTGGTACCACCAGTCGATCCGCTCACCCGGCTTGCGGTAATCCGGTGTCCAGCCAAAATCAGCGGGATAGATATCAGTGGTCAAGCGCTCTTCGAACCCGTGGAGCTGATCGGGTCCGACAAAGTGCATCTTGCCCGACAAACAGGTCGCATAACCCGCCCGACGCAGATGGTGGGCATAAGTGGGGATGTCGCTGCGGAACTCGGCCGCGTTGTCATAAACCCCGGTGCGGCGCGGCAGTTGCCCGGACATGAAACTCGCCCTGCCCGGCGCGCAAAGCGGCGACGCGGTGTAAGCATTGGCAAAACGCACTGAGCGTTTAGCCAGCGCGCACAGGTTCGGCGCGTGCAACCAAGGGGCAGGACCATCGGGAAAGAGGGTCCCGTTCAGTTGGTCGACCATCAAAATCAGGATGTTGGGGCGTGTCATCGGCCATTATCCGTGAGGCGCGCCACCTGTTTGAGAACCAACGACACCGCGTCCTCCTGCGACAGCGCATCGGCGCGCAGAGCCTGCCGAATATAGACCCCGTCAATCAGCGCACCGACGGTTTCGGCCGCGTCATCGGGATCGGTCACAAGCGATCGAAACCCGGCCCGTAGATTCGTGTGCAACCGCCGACGATAGACCCGCAGCAGGCGCTTTGCCGCATCCGAGGTCTGCGATTGCACATAAAAGTTGAGCCAGGCAGCAACGACTTCGGGCCGGAAGTTCTGCGCCGAGAAACACGCGCGCACAATAGCTTCGATCCGTCCCGTCGGCCCCTGCGCCATCGCAAGCGCGCCGCGCACTTCGGCACCGAAAATCGTCAGGATATGGCGCATCGCCGCCACCAGCATCTGATCCTTTGATCCGAAGTAATGGTGGGCCAGCGCGCTCGACATGCCTGCGCGCCGTGCGATCTGGCTGACCGTCACATCAAGCGATCCAGCCTCGCCGATTTCATGGATCGTCGCTTGGACGAGTGCGGCACGCCTGATAGGCTCCATCCCGACTTTCGGCATCTGCGCCTCCAACAAACAGACGCGGGAAATCCCGCGTCGGAAAAAGGCTAAGACGACTTTATTGACTAGTCAATCAACAAACCGATAGTGTTTCGCAAAGCAATGACAGGGAGAATTCAGTTGAAACGTGTCACCACTCTATCCGCGCTGGCCTTGATCGCCGCGTCGCCTGCTTTCGCCGATTGCGGATCGGTCACTTTTTCTGATGTGGGCTGGACCGACATCACCGCGACGACGGCAGCGACCACGGTCGTTCTCGAAGCGCTCGGTTACGAGACGGACATCAAGGTCCTGTCCGTACCGGTGACCTACACGTCGCTCGCCAATGGCGATGTCGATATCTTCCTGGGCAACTGGATGCCGACGATGGAAGGCGATATTGCCAAGTATCGCGATGATGGCACCGTCGACACGGTGCGTGCCAACCTCGAAGGTGCCAAATACACGCTGGCCGTCAACAAGGCAGCCGCGGATCTGGGCATCGCAGATTTCGCTGACATCGCCGCGCAAAAAGACGCGCTCGACGGCAAGATCTACGGGATCGAGCCGGGCAATGACGGCAACCGTCTGATCATGGATATGATTGCAGCGAACGCCTTTGATCTTGATGGGTTCGAGGTGGTCGAAAGCTCGGAACAGGGGATGCTTGCACAGGTGGCCCGCGCAGATCGTCGCGACGAACCCGTCGTGTTCCTCGGCTGGGAGCCGCATCCGATGAACGCCAATTTCGAAATGTCCTATCTCACCGGTGGCGATGACTTTTTCGGCCCGAATCTCGGTGGCGCGACGGTCTACACCAACACTTCGACCGGCTATGTGACGGAATGCCCGAATGTCGGCAAGTTGCTGAACAATCTGGAATTCACGCTCGCCATGGAGAACGAGATCATGGGCGCGATCCTGGACGATGGCAAGGACCCCGCCGAGGCCGCAACTGCCTGGCTTGCCGCGAATCCGGACGCACTGACAGGTTGGCTCGACGGTGTAACAACCAAGGATGGCGGCGACGCCAAATCCGCTGTCATGAGCGTTCTGGGCGGATAAGCCCTTGGCACGGCCCTGTCACGGATGGGGCCGTTTCCTACCCGTGGTGATGCGACGCTTCCTAGATTTCCGCCGCCAAGGCATCATCCGCAGCGGCGGCTTTCTGAGCCGCGGGGCGGCTCGAACAGCGCGCGGCATAAGCTTCGAAAGCGGGCCGTTTTGGAATACCGTCCGACATCATGCCCCAACCGAGCGATGCCGCCAGATATACATCCGCGGCGGTAAAGCGCCCGCCCGTGATGTAATCATCGGCGTCGAGCTTGGTCTCCAACGAATCCATTGTGCGTTCATAGCTGCCAAACCCGACATTGATCTCGCGCCCCTCGTAGGACCAGTTGAAGTTGTTGGCGATGACGGCCTGTTCCAGCGGACCAGCCGCAAAGAACAACCAGCGCCAGAATTCCGCCGTCTCACCCGGTCGCGGCGCGAGGCCGGCGTCGGGAAATCGATCCGCGAGATAGACGCAGATTGCGGCAGCCTCGGTCACTACCGTGTCGCCATCCAACAACGTCGGCAGTTTGCCCATCGGGTTGGCGCGCATCAGGGCGTCGGGACGGGGCGCATCAAAATCCACCAATTCGATCTGGTAAGCGGCGCCGACCTCTTCCAGCATCCATCGGGCGATTCGACCGCGGGAAAACGGATGGGTGAAGAGCGTAAGGGTCATTGCGGCGCCTCCCGTCTGCACGCCCGACCCATATCACGATTGCCCGCCAAAAGGAGCACCGATGGACTGGCTGACCGAAAACAAAATTCCCATCGGCAAATGGGCGGCAAATATCTTCGACTGGCTGCAAATTCATGGCGGCTGGTTCTTTGACGGCCTGTCGGATGCACTGGAGGCAATGATCGATGCGATCCTGTGGGTGCTACAAACGCCGCATCCACTGTTGGTTGTCGCGGTTTTCGCGGCCATCACCTGGGGCCTGCAGCGCAACTGGAAGACCGTGGCGATGACCGTGTTCGGTTTTCTCTTCATCCTCAACCAGGGATACTGGGAAGAAACCACCGAGAGCCTGACACTGGTGCTCTCCGCCTGCGTCGTCTGCATGGGGGTGGGCGTGCCGATCGGGATTTCTGCGGCACACCGGCCGGGGCTCTATCGGGTGATGCGGCCCGTGCTGGACTTGATGCAGACTTTGCCAACATTCGTTTATCTGATCCCCGCAATCGTGTTTTTCGGGATCGGGATGGTTCCGGGCCTGATCGCGACAGTGATCTTCGTGCTGCCCGCCCCCATCCGCCTGACGCATCTGGGTGTGACATCAACACCGAAACCGCTGCTCGAAGCAGCTCAGGCGTTTGGCGCGACATCACGCCAAACGCTGTGGAAGGTCGAGTTGCCTTACGCCCTCCCACAGATCATGACCGGCTTGAACCAGACGATCATGCTGTCGCTCTCGATGGTTGTGATCGCGGCTCTTGTCGGGGCCGACGGGCTGGGTGTACCCGTTGTCCGCGCGCTGAATCAGGTCAATACGGCCCTTGGTTTTGAAAGCGGCTTCATCATCGTCGTGGTCGCCATCATGCTTGACCGGATGCTCAGGATGGAGCGCAACTGATGCCCACCGCCGTAGAATTCGATGCCGTGAATATCGTGTTCGGCGACCGCCCCGCGACCGCCCTACCGATGATGGATGCCATGCGCAGCCGCGCTGAAATTCAGGAGGATACCGGTCAGGTCCTCGGGGTCCATGACTGCACGCTGCAGGTGGAACAGGGCGAGATCCTTGTGCTGATGGGCCTGTCGGGCTCGGGCAAGTCAACACTGTTGCGCGCGGTCAATGGGCTGAACCCGGTGATCCGAGGCGCCGTGCGGGTCGAAGCCGGAGACGGTCTGGTTGATGTCGCGCGCGCCGATGCCGCGACGCTGCGCCAACTGCGATTGAACCGGGTCGCGATGGTGTTTCAACAATTTGGTCTGCTGCCGTGGCGAAGTGTTCGCGAGAATGTGGGGCTGGGTCTGGAACTTGGCGGGCTTTCGCGCGCCGAACGCCGCGAACGCGTTGACCGGCAGCTCTCGCTGGTCGGCCTTTCGGATTGGGGCGATCGCAAGGTCGGAGAGCTGTCGGGCGGCATGCAGCAGCGTGTGGGTCTCGCACGTGCCTTTGCCACCGAGGCGCCGATCCTTCTGATGGACGAGCCGTTCTCGGCGCTTGACCCGTTGATCCGCACGCGTTTGCAGGATGAACTTCTGGACCTGCAAAAAACACTTGGCCGGACAATCATCTTCGTCAGCCACGATCTTGACGAAGCCTTCAAGCTGGGCGACCGGATCGCCATCATGGAAGGTGGCCGGATCGTGCAATGCGGCACTCCGCAGGACATATTTACAAATCCTGCCACTGACTACGTCGCCGATTTCGTCGCACATATGAACCCTCTGGGCGTTCTCTGCGCGCAGGACGTGATGGAGCCGCTGACGGATGCACCGCAGAGCATGGTCGCGTCGGACGCCACGATCCAGCAGGTGATGGAGGCGGCGCAAGGCCATGACAGGCCGGTTGGCGTGCGCGACGGCGATAGTGTCATCGGTCAAATCACCCGCAACGGGATCCTCGCCAAACTGCTGGACCCGCGCGCCTGAGCGGCGTTCAAACCTTGGTGGCGGGCGTGGGCGGCGTGATCAGGCGCCGTTTCAGCACCGCCTCACGCCAGGTGATGAAGGTGATCGAACACAGGATCACCAACCCACCGATGACAACCCAGACATCCACTGGCTCGGCAAAGGCCAGCGCACCAAGCGCCGTCGCCCAGACCAGCTGCAGAAAGGTGACCGGCTGGGTCATGGTGACCGGCGCGGCGCGAAAGGCCAGCGTCATTGTGTAGTGTCCGGCCGTGGCGAAACAGGCCACAGCAAAGAGCAGTCCGAGATCCTCGATCGTCGGGGTCACCCATTCCGCCAGCGCAAATGGCGCCAGACCCAGTGTGACCCAGATCGACAGCATACCAACCACGACCGGCGGGCTCACCTCGTCGGCCAGCACTTTCGCCAACAGGTAGGACCCGCCAAAAACAATCGCCGTCCCCAGCATCGCCAGATGACCGTCATTCACCTCGCGAAAGCCAGGACGAAGGATGATCGCCGCACCGATCAGGGCGACCACGATCGCGGCGATCCGGCGTGCGGCGAGTTTTTCACCCAGAAACAGCGCAGCACCGAGTGTCACATAAACCGGCGAGAGATAGTTCATTGCCGTCACCTCGGCCAGCGGGATACGGGTCATCGCAAAGAACCAGAGAATGACACCAATCGCATGGCAGAGCCCTCGCGCGCCGAAAAGAGCCCAGAGCCGCGGGGTCAGCCGCGCGGCCATCAGACTGCGCAGCATCGGCAACAGAAAGACTAGCCCAAGCACATAGCGCAGAAATGCGGCCTCGGCCGGTGGTACGCGCGGTCCCATGTATTTGACGATCGCGGTGACTGCCACAAAGCACAGCCCCGTCACCAGCATCCACAGGATACCTGCCACGGGTCGTGAGGATGGGGCGTGATCCATGGTGGCATCTGCACCCGAATCCGACCTGGGTGCAAGCGGTTCACATGATAAGAAGCTTGATTGCGATTGCCCACATCGTCAGGCCGATGAGCGCATCCAGGATTTGCCAGGCGCGCGGGCGCGCGAAGACCGGAGCGAGCAGTCGTGCGCCGTAGCCGAGCGAGAAGAAGAACACGAAACTCGAGGTGATCGCACCCGCCGCAAAGAGCGGCTTTGGATCATATTGCGACGACACCGACCCGAGCAGCACGACAGTGTCGAGATAGACATGCGGGTTGAGCCAGGTAAACGCGAGAACGGTCAGCAGCACCGGCGCCAGCGCGTCGACCTCCTGCCCTTGGGCCATCAAGGCTTCGCCACCGCGCCAGGCGCGGGCCAGGGTCGTGGCGCCATACCAGACCAGGAATGCCGCCCCGCCAAGGCGCATGACGGGCTCGAGCCATGGCATAGCCACCGCCAGCGCCCCAAAGCCCGCCACGCCAGCCGCGATCAGGATCGCGTCTGATACCGCACAGGTCAGGCAAACAACAAAGACATGGCTGCGCCGGAGCCCCTGGCGCAGCACAAACGCGTTTTGGGCTCCGATTGCGAGGATCAGGCTAAAACCTAGGGCAAACCCGGGCAGAAAGACGTCCATGGATCAAGGCTCCCGTCAACACCGGCTTCGGGTATCGCGAGGTCGCTCTTTCGTCTAGTTTATTCTGCTTAGCTCAGATAAGATCTGCTTATGAGGTTCGGTCCTTCTCAGCTTGCCGCCTTGTCGGCCGTGATCCGCCTTGGAAGTTTTGAGCATGCGGCGCGCGATCTCCATGTGACACCGCCCGCGATTTCGCAAAGGATCAAGGCGCTCGAAGAACGGATTGGCGCGTCCCTCATACAACGCGGCACGCCGTGCACGGCCACGGATGCCGGCGCCCGGCTCGCCAAACACGCGGAAGACATCGGCTTGCTCGAGGCGCAGGTGACCCGGGATCTGGCGCTCGACACCGATCCGGGCCAGGCGCGCATGGCAATTGCCGTGAACGCCGACAGCCTGGCCACCTGGGTGATACCCGCGTTGGCCGAAGTGTCGGCCATGATGTTCGATCTCGTGATCGACGATCAGGACCACAGCGCCGACTGGCTGAGGCGCGGCGCGGTCAGTGCGGCCATCACAAGTGCCGACACCGCGGCGCCCGGTTGCGATCGCGTGGCGCTTGGGGCGCTTCGATACGTGGCAACGGCCAGCCCTGCCTTTGTCGAGACGTGGTTTGCAAACGGTGTTACAGCGCAGTCCCTGTCGCAGGCACCCTGCCTGACATTTAATGCAAAGGACCGCCTGCAATCGGTCTGGATTCACCGACTGACCGGGCGGCGGATCGCGCCACCGACCCACTTCCTGGCATCATCACACGGGTTCGTCGACGCAACGCGGCTGGGCCTTGGATGGGGCATGAATCCTGAAGTCATGGTCCGCCCCTTGATCGATCAGGGCGATCTGGTGGCGCTTTCACCGCTCAAGCTTGAAACCGCGCTTGATTGGCAGGTCAGCCGCGTCATGGCTTCGGCGCTTGCTCCACTTACCCGCGCGATCCGGACCGCCGCCCGAGACGTGCTGATCCAGCCTTGAACAGCAGCGAAACGCACGCTACGCGTCGCGTGTCGACAGAAGGAGGTCAGAATGTTTGCGAAAGACGCCTTGAGCTACGAGGCACTTCCCCTGCCCGATCGCGTCGACCTCACGGAGGAGGAAATGGCGCAAGCTGCGCTGGCGTTTTATCAAAAGATGCGCACGCGCCATTCCACACGTGACTACTGCGATCGGCCGGTGCCGCGAGCAGTGATCGAGGATTGCTTGCGCACGGCAGGCTCCGCACCATCAGGAGCCAACCACCAGCCCTGGCATTTCGTGGCGATCTCACAGCCCGAGATGAAAGCACGCATTCGTGCCGAAGCCGAGGAAGAGGAACGACGGTTCTATGACGGCGGCGCCAGTGATGAATGGATCAAGGCGCTTGAGCCGATCGGGACGACTGCCGACAAACCGCATCTGACCATCGCGCCTTGGCTGATCGTTGTCTTCGCGCAACGTTGGGGCGAATTTGACGACGGCACGCGCTACAAGAATTACTATGTGCCCGAGAGCGTGAACATCGCCACCGGCTTTCTGCTCGCCGCTTTACATCACGCCGGGCTATGCACGCTGACCCACACGCCAAATCCGATGAAGTTTCTCAACGACGCGCTGAACCGCCCGGCATCGGAGAAACCCAGCATGATCATCGCGGTCGGACACCCGGCCGAGGATGCGACGGTGCCGGCAGTGGCGAAACTGAAAAAACCGCTGGAGGAGATCTCAACTTTTTTCGACTGAGCAGGCCCACAATCCAATCGAAAAATGGGATTTATCTATATATAAATCAAATACTTAAATGCAATGGCCTGGTATGCAATCGCATACTCAACATGAAGATGAAAGATTTGCATGTTGCAGCTCTGGCCATGTCGCAAAAACTGCCCTAAGTGACGTTTATCGGCCGTTTCCGATCGGAAACAAAACGTGCAATGAACGGAGCAGTCATGCCACGCTACAACACGATTTTCGAACTGGATGTCGACGACCTCGAACTGATCGAAACCGCGCTACAGCAACGCAAGTCCGCTCTTTCAATGAAACGCTTATCTATCATATCCGAAGACGCCGAAAGTGATCAGGCGTTGGCCGATATCGATGATACGCTCAGCAACACACATGACCTGTTGGGACGCTTGCACAACCAGAAAGTCTGGTATCGCCCAACAGACGACACCAAGACCCCTTATGTGGGCGGCTGATTTCAGTCCCTGAGCTTGCTCAAGTACGCCTCGACCTTTTCGTCGATCGTGGTCGCCTGCGCGGCGGCATCCACAATCACGTCGACGGCAGCCTCAAGGATCTTGCGTTTGATCTTGCCCGGTAGGAAAGGCAAGGGTATCGCGCTCGCCAGCATGGGCACCAGGTTGTCCTTGAGCGACCGTGCAAGCACATCCTCCAACTGAAAATTCGCGTCGTTGACACCATCTAGGATTTCAGAGGGGATGTATTTCATCGTATTGCGGTCGACGGCAATGACGATCTTGCGCAGGATCGACAACTCTTTCTCTTCTGACCACAGGATCGGAATATTGATCTCGGCGTTCAGGTAGCGCGCTAGTTTTTCATGTTGCGCTTCGCTCAGAAAGAATTTGCGCGGATCTTCCCCTGCGACCCGTTCCGGATCGACGGCGTTTTCAATGGTTTCCATAACAATTTCCTCATCAAAATACGTGCAATAGCCGATCGTATCATGGATCGCCATTGCTGCACAAAAAGCCCGCGGCAAGGCGGCGGGTTTTGGCGCAAGGTTCAGGGTGTTTCGCGCGCGGTCAGAGCTGCGCCATCACCTCGTCGGTCGCTTCGAAATTTGTGGTGACACGCTGGACATCGTCGTCATCTTCAAGCGCGTCGACCAGTCTCATCAGTTTTTGCATGCCGTCGAGATCAAGCTCAGTGGTCGTTGTGGGCCTCCAGACAAGCTTGGTGCTTTCGCTTTCGCCCAGTTCACCTTCCAGCACCGTTGCGACCTCGTTCAGATCGGTGTCTGCGCACCAGATCATGTGACCGTCCTCGCCGCTTTCCACGTCTTCAGCGCCGGCTTCGATGGCGGCCATCATGACAGTGTCAGCATCGCCGGCATCCGCAGGGTAAGTCACCTCGCCCTTGCGCTCGAACATGAAACCAACGCTGCCAGTCTCCCCGAGGTTTCCGCCATTTTTCGAGAACGTCGATCTGACATTCGACGCGGTGCGGTTCTTGTTGTCGGTCATCGCCTCGACGATCACGGCGACGCCGTTTGGCCCATACCCTTCATAGCGGATTTCCTCGAACGTCTCGGCATCGCCACCGCTGGCCTTTTTGATTGCCCGCTCGATGTTGTCCTTGGGCATCGACTGACCGCGCGCTTCCTTCACGGCCAGGCGCAGGCGCGGGTTCTTTTCGGGATCCGGATCGCCCATCTTGGCGGCAACCGTGATCTCTTTCGACAGTTTCGAAAACAGCTTGGCGCGCACTGCGTCCTGACGGCCCTTGCGGTGCTGGATGTTTGCCCATTTTGAGTGGCCGGCCATGCGTATTGTCCTTCGTGTTCTGACGCTTTCACACTGGAGGCTCATATAGGCCCGAGCGTCGCAAAAGGGCAAGTCCGGCACCGGCCTGTGCGGCTGCGCAGGGCACATGAGCGCACACGCCGGTGTCACGTGGACAGATCCATATTACGTTCGATGCATGGGCATCATGCTGAACGGAACCTATCTGGCCGAAGATCCCGGCCCCGACACCGCTGAAGATGGCGCTTTCCGCCGCGCGGCCAGTACGATCCGAGACTGGATCACCTCGGATGGACCGTATCGACCCGAGGCGGGGCGTTATCATCTCTATGTCGCGTGGAACTGTCCCTGGGCGCATCGCACGCTGCTGACCCGTGCGGTCCTGGGGTTGGAGAAGGCGATCTCGGTCGCTTATGCCCGCCCGCGTCGCACCGATCAGGGGTGGGTCATGGATGTCGAGGGCGCGTTCTCTGACCCTGTCCTCGGCGCAACGGCCGTGCATCACGTCTATGCACGACAGGATCCTGTCTACACCGGTCGCCTGACCGTGCCGGTCCTCTGGGACCGCCATCGTGAAAAGATCGTATCGAACGAAAGCGCGGATATCGTGCGGATGCTGGCGCTCGAGTTCGATGCAAAGCACCTGCTTTACCCTGCTAACCTTGCCGATCAAATCGATGATTGGAACGACCTGATTTACCCAACGGTCAACAACGGCGTTTACCGCACCGGGTTTGCCCGCACACAAGATGCCTATGACACCGCCGTGACCGAGCTTTTCGAAACGCTCGACCGGATCGAGGCGCATCTTGCCGATCACAACTGCCTTGCCGGAGATCACCTCACCGAAGCGGATCTGCGTCTTTTCCCGACGCTCGCCCGGTTCGACGTGGCCTACCATTACGCGTTCAAATGCAATCTTGCCAAACTGAGCGACTACCCAAATCTCTGGGATTATGCGCGCGCCATCTATCGCGTGCCCGGTGTCGCCGGGACAGTCGATTTTGACATCTATAAACAAGGCTATTTCTCGCCATCCGAACTGCGCAATCCGCTGGGAATTGTCCCCAAGGGGCCGATTGTCGACTGGTCTGCGCCTCCCGACCGCCACATCACGCTTGGCGCCTGACCAAACGGCAGCCCTTCGTTTGGGCGGTTGCCTAGCGCCCGCCACCCGGCCTACCGTCGCGCACGCGCATTGGGACGGGAGGCGCACATGGACATACTGATCGATGTTGCATTGCCGCTTTCCCTGGCGACGATCATGTTTTCATTGGGGCTCGGGCTCACATTCGGAGACTTCACGCGGGTTGTTCAGCGGTGGCGGGCCTTTGCCGTCGGGGCGGTCTCACAAGTGTTGCTGGTTCCGCTGGCGGCGTTCTTGATCCTCATTCCGTTTGATCTGCCGCCCGAGATCAAAGTCGGTGTGATGCTGCTGAGCTTCTGCCCCGGCGGAGTAACGAGCAATATCCTGTCCAAGCTCGCGCGCGGCGACGTGGCGTTGTCGGTCTCGCTGACCGCCGTCATCAGCCTGCTGAGCCTTGTAACCGTTCCGATCCTGACGACACTCACGCTGAACCATTTCCTGGGCGATGCGGGGCCGAACGTGTCGATCGCGCGCCTTGCCATCGGGATGTTTCTGATCACCACTTTGCCCGTGCTTCTGGGAGTTTCGATCCGGAAAGCGCTACCTGGCTGGGCCCGGCGCGCCGACCCGGTCATGGGCCGCGTCGCGGTGGCGCTCTTCATCGTCATCGTTGCCGCAGCACTCGCATCGAACTGGGCGCTTTTCGTCGAAAACTTCACCGCTATGGGAGAAGCTCTGGTCGCGTTGAACATAGCGCTTTTGTTGATCGGCCTTGGCCTCGGGCGCGCCATGGGGCTGAGCAAGCAGGAAAGCAAGACGATCTCGATCGAAACAGGCATCCAAAACTCGACGCTCGGGATCACGCTTGCGGGGCTCATCGCCGGCGCGACCACCGGCTTCAGTGCGCTGGCCTTGCCGGCGGCGGTCTATGGGATCACCATGTATGCGGTGGCTCTACCGTTTATCCTTTGGTATCGCCGCGGCTAGAGGAGGATCGCGATGGACACTGCGGACGCAATCGTCGTGGGTGGAGGCCTTGCCGGTCTGGTGGCCGCAGCCGAGCTTGGCGATCGCGGAAAACACGTGATTATCGTTGATCAGGAACCCGAGGCTTTTCTGGGCGGTCAGGCGTTCTGGAGCCTCGGCGGGCTTTTCATGGTCGACACCCCCGAGCAGCGTCGCATGGGCATTCGCGACAGCCGCGAACTGGCAATGCGCGACTGGCTGGGCAGTGCGCAATTCGATCGGGACGAGGACAACTGGCCTCGAAAGTGGGCCGAAGCCTATGTCGACTTTGCAGCGGGCGAAATGCGGTCTTGGCTCTACCGCATGGGGCTTCGTTGGTTTCCCGTTGTCGGCTGGGCGGAACGTGGCGGGAGCTATGCCGAAGGTCACGGCAATTCAGTGCCGCGGTTTCACATCACCTGGGGCACCGGCCCCGGCGCGATCGAGCATTTCGAACGGCGCGTGCGCGAACACGTGTCGAAAGGCCGGATTACACTCCGGTTTCGCCACCAGGTCGATCGCATCCTGATGGAGAATGGCGCGGCCAAGGGTGTCTCGGGTTCGCTATTGTCCGACGATGCCGCCGAACGCGGACAAGCCACGAACCGGGACGTGATCGGCGACTTCGAGCTGCGCGCTCCGTCGGTGATCGTGACGTCCGGCGGGATAGGCGGCAATTTCGAAATGGTCCGCAAGAACTGGCCGCGTGACCGGTTGGGCGAGCCGCCAAAGGATATGGTGGCCGGTGTGCCGGCCCATGTGGACGGTCGGATGATCGAGATCTCCGAAGCCGCCGGCGGTCATGTGATCAATGGCGACCGGATGTGGCATTACACCGAAGGCGTGCGCAACTGGGATCCGATCTGGCCGTCACACGGGATCCGGATCCTGCCCGGCCCGTCCTCAATGTGGTTCGACGCGCGCGGCGAACGGCTTGCGCCACCCTGCCTGCCGGGCTTTGACACGCTGACAACGCTGCGCGAGATCCTCAAGACGGGTCATGAATACAGTTGGTTCGTTCTGACACAGAAGATCATCAAGAAGGAGTTTGCGCTGTCGGGGTCGGAACAAAACCCCGATTTCACCTCAAAAAGCTGGATGGAGGTGCTGCGACAGCGCATCCTGTCGGGCGACAAAGCGACCGCCCCGGTCGAAGCGTTCAAGGAACGCGGCGAAGACTTCGTGGTCGCGCGCAATCTTCCCGACTTGATCCGTGGTATGCATCAGCTGGACGGAGGATTGGTGGACGGCGCCCGCCTGCAGGCCCAGATCGAGGCGCGGGATGCCCAGGTCGACAACCCGTTCACCAAGGACGCGCAGATGATGGCCATCCACGCGGCGCGCAACTACCGCGGCGACCGTCTGATCCGCACCGCCAAGCCGCACCGCATCCTCGACCCCGCGAATGGCCCCCTGATCGCGGTCAAACTGCATGTTCTGACCCGCAAGACGCTGGGCGGGCTGCAGACCGATCTTGATAGCCGTATGATCGGCGCGGATGGTGCGGTGGTTCCGGGCCTCTTCGCGGCCGGTGAGGTCGCCGGGTTCGGTGGCGGCGGATACCACGGATACAATGCGCTGGAAGGCACCTTTCTGGGCGGCTGTATCTTTTCGGGGCGTCAGGCGGGACGGTCAACATCGATCGCCTGAACCCAGGATTGTCCCCACACCGCACACAATCACGCCATCATCCTGCCTCGATCCATCGATAGCCTCTTGCCCAACGGCAAGGGGTGACGGGACTTGGAAACACTGATCGGATTTGGCCACTACTTAGTGGCATATGTGTTCAGCATGAACGTGCGGCTGTCGGTATTCTACATCGGCTGCACGATTGTCATCGCCTTTCTGGTCTGGCATTTGCAAGGCCGTCCAAAAAGCTTCACACGCTGGCTCTTGCCCAAAGACGTCTATGGCCACCGCTCCAACCTTTTGGATTTCAAACTTTTTCTAACAAACAACCTCGCAGGCTTCCTTGGCATCTTCGGTGCGGTCCTTTTTGCGCCTGCGGTCGCCTATTGGGTGCTTGAGGCGCTGACCGGCGGCGCCACGAGCGACGCTGCGCCGAGTTTTGCGCGCAGCCTGGCCGCCACGGTCATCATCGTGATGGCAACGGATTTCTGCAAATACTGGGCACACCGGTTTCACCATGAATGGAAACTGCTCTGGCCGTTCCATGCCGTGCACCATTCTGCCGATGTGCTGACGCCGATCACGGTCACTCGCAGCCACCCGGTCGAGACGCTGCTCCGGAACCTGCTGATCACGGGGATCGTCGGGATCGTGCAGGCAGTGGTGCTCTGGGGCCTCGTTGGCCATGTCGATCTTGTCACGATTGGCGGCGCCAACGCTTTGACATTCGCCTTCAACGCACTTGGGTCGAACCTGCGCCACAGTCACATCTGGCTGAGCTATGGCCCTGTTCTGGAACATGTCTTCATATCGCCCGCACAACATCAGGTGCACCATTCCGTCGCCGTCGAACATCACGACAAGAACTATGGGTCTATTTTTGCGATCTGGGACTGGATGTTCGGAACGCTCTACGTCCCACGCGGACGCGAGAGCCTGACCTTTGGTGTGTCAGACGCAGATGGCAACAAGGCCGAACAACCCTATCCGACCTTGCAGGCCGCCCTGCTAAAACCGTTCCGCCAAAGCTGGGAGGCCGCCCGGGTCCGGCTGGAGCGGCAGGGCGCGCCGATGGGGCGCGAGATGACGCCAGGATTTTCGCTCTGGCTGGATGTGCTGCGTGTGCTCGCCGCTATGACGGTGCTGTTCGGGCATATGGCACATATCCGGTTCACGGGTGGCGACTACTATGTGCTGCGCGAATGGAATGTCGCGAGCGATGCGGTGATCGTTTTCTTCGTCCTTTCAGGCGTGGTCATTGCCTTTGCCGCCGAAAGGGACGGGACGCTGGAACGGTTCAGTTTCAACCGCCTGACGCGGCTCTGGTCGGTGCTGGTGCCTGCGCTGATCCTGACCTGGGTGTTCGACAGCATCGGCACGCGCGTCGATATGACCGCCTACCCCGAGGGCTACTATACCGAGCGCACCGCGTGGGAGATGTTCTGGCGCGGCCTTACGTTTTCCAATGAATGGCAGGGCGTGTTCGACCGCGTGCGGCTTGGTACAAACGGGCCTCTCTGGTCGCTCAGTTACGAGGCCGGGTTTTATGCACTCTTCGGCGCAGCGCTGTTTCTGCGTGGCGCGCTGCGGTGGGTGATGTTGGCACTGATCGCACTGGTCGTCGGCCTGCCAGTCCTTGCGTTGTTGCCCGCCTGGCTGCTCGGCGTCGCCGTCTGGCATCTGGGTTGTCACATGCCGCGTCTTGCAGCGCCACGCGCCTGGGCATTGTGCCTCTTGCCGGTGTTCTTTCTACTCTGGCTGAAAGGGATTGGCCTGGATGCCATGCTCACCGACGTGACGATCCGTTGGCTGGCTCCGATGCATCACGCGGCGGTCCTTGTCTACTCCGACGAGGTTCTGTGGAACAGTGTCATCGCCTGTGCGGTCGCGCTGCACTTGCTGGGCGTGCGCCACCTGGCGCGTACATCCGACCTCGGGCAGTCGGGCCCGATGGCCAGCGCGATCCGGTGGACGGCGGGAGCGAGTTTCTCACTTTACGTCGTACATTATCCAACGCTTCACCTGATGGACGCCACTCTGCCCGATAACCTGCCCGCGTATGACCTATGGCTTCTGGCGCTGACGGTTGGCATTTCGCTGCTGTTTGCGGCTTTGTTTGAACGCCCGCTGCGTCATTTCCGGGACCTCGTTCGACCGGTTTGGCTGGCGTTGGTCAGCCGTCTAAACACTGGTCACGCGTCCCCGGCCAGTAGTTGATGCAAATCGAGACCCAATGGTTGGTCAGTTGTGCGTTGTCCACCCATAGCTTCACTCCGCCGGCCTAATCGCCATCCGCACCAGCGCCTGCACCTGACGCGCGAGAGGCATCCGTCGCTGGAACAAATGTTCGCTTGGCCAACCTGGTCAAACAGGTCCACGCCTCTTTAGACACCTGAACCGGCCCCGGCTTTGCGCGCGCGATCGCCGCGGCGGGCTTGAGCCGTCGCTTCCCCATTTCGACGCCGAAACCTCGACCCGCGGCAACCGCCTGCATCAGGGTCAGCGGCACCGCAAGCGAATCCGCATTCTGGCCCATCTGGATGCGGTCGAGACGCGCCGCCATCTGCTCCAGAACGCCGTGGCTATCCGCCTCGTAGAGCATTCTGGCCATGGCTTCGACCCCTTTGGTACTCAGCCAGGGCGCTGCCTCGGCCAGTTCCTCGGCCAGACCCAGGGATATCCCGGCCCCGCGACCCGCGCGCAGTGTCTGAGCATAAAGCTCCGCACGTGCGACCTTCACGCAGCCCCCATCACGGGCAGCCACCAGTCATCCGCTCGATCTAGCTCATCAAACAGCGGTGCGCCCTGCGCCAGTGTGATCCGCGTCCAAAGATCCGATTTCGGGTCGAACCGGGCGGCACCAAAAAACGCCAGTTTGCAGCGGAGCATGTCGATTGGTCGGCAAGTTTCGGCGATCAGGTTGTCGCGGATCTCGGCATAGGGGAAACGCGCCAGCGTCTGAACACGGCGGATCGCTGAGCGGTGTTCAGGATGGTGTTCCAGAAAGCCGGCCAACGAAGCGTCACGCATCTTATCCAGATCATGTGCCAAGGCCTGAACCTGACGGGCAATGTCGAGCGGGCTTTCCCGATCCGCACCCGGTTCGTCATACCGCCGACCGAGTCGCGGTTCCAGCTTTTCCTCTGACACGTACCAAAAGAGCGCGGACTGTTTCACTGAGGAATAGTCCAGCGCAAGCGCCCAGTCCCAGTCGCACATCAGCGCCATGCGGAAGGTCCCCAAATCCATCGACGGATCGATCCGAGGTGTGAAGGGTGACGCCATGCAATCGGTCAGTGCGTCGACGAGATCGCCGAAGGGTTCGATCGCAAAGGCTACGGTCAGTTCCTGAAGATCCACGCTGTACTGACGACTGGCGCAGATCAGCGCGTCGATCGGAAAAGAACGCTCCATCGCCGCGTCGTCGAACTCCGCCATCAGGCGTGGCCATTCGCGGCGCAGACGGTCGATCCGCTCCATCGCGCCCACATCCGCGACCGTCCAGCCATCCAGATGACACGCCACACGCGTGGACAGCGTCGCGAACCGTTGACGTTCCGTATCAGTCAATCGTTCAACGGCGCGCGCGCGGGCCAAAGCTGTTTCCCGAACCTGCATCCAGGCGTCCAGCAGCAGAGGGTGACTCACCAGAAATGGCGCCATGCCGAGCCCCGTCGCGTTCCCGATCCCGAGATAGCGCTTGATCCCCCGGTCCAGCGTCGCGCCCCCAAGATGTTCGACCAGATCATGCGTGAAGCCTCGGATCAGCCAGACCGTTAGCATCTCTGCCATAAAAGGTCCCGAAAGACCTGCACGGTCTGCGATCCAGGCGCGGTCCCCAATGCCAAACTTGCCATTGCCGTAAACGGCCGTGGTTCGCATCAGATAGCCGGTCTTGTGCACCCGGCTGCGATCCGGCTGCTGCCCCGCGCGCAGACTGTCGACCACATGCTGGAAAAGGCGCACCGACTTGTTCGCTCGGCTCAGCACAAGGTCGCGTCTGTCAAAGCGCGCCGCTTCCTGGCGCGGCGCATCGGCGCAGATCCGTTCGCATTCGGCCGCTGATGGAACGCCGTCGTAAAGCACATAGGCGGTGTCCCAGGCGGTTGCGATCACGCGGTCACTGCGCTGATCGTCCGGCAAATGGGTCGACACCGCGACAAGCGAATAGACATGACCCCCGAGCGGCACGGTATAGACCGCATGCCCATAGCCTTGTCGGTCGATCTCCCAAACCGTCCGTTCGACGCGCGCGCCCTCCGCTGCCAACCGCCTCAGCAATGTCGGCAGGAAAGACAGCCGCGTGGGAAACGCCGCCCCCATGCGCGACAGGCGCATCACCTCGGCCGGTTTGCGAAGGGGTACCGTCGCGGGAGACACTCGATCCTTCATGGCATCGCTCCAAAAGACGTCTCATAGAACCGCAGCCAATTGCCGCCCAGGATCGCCGCGCAGCCATCGTCGTCAAAGCCCGCTGCGCGCAGGCCATCGCGCAATTTGGCGAAGTCCTCATTCGTCCGGAACCAGTGCGGCTGAGGCGGAAAGCCGGGCGCATCAGCACTGCCTTCGCCGAAGTCCATTTGCTTTGACCACCGACCCATGCGCATCCATTCGACCACGCTGTCGGGCTGATCCTGGCAGAGGTCCGACCCGATCCCCAAATGCGTGATCCCATAGCGATCGGCCGCCTCCGCGACCATCTCGCAAAAGCAGTCAAGCGTGCAGGCGGACCCGTCCTTGAGATGATGGGGATAAAGCGAAAACCCGATCATTCCCTCTCGCGCAGTCAAGGCGCGAAGCACCGCGTCGGATTTGTTACGCAGCGCGGGATGCCACCAGTCGGGATTGGCATGGGTGATCGCAATCGGGCGGGCGCTTTCATCAATGGCCTCCAGCGTCGACCGTTCGGCCGAATGAGACATGTCGATCACCATGCCCACGCGGTTCATTTCAACGACTGCCTGACGGCCAAAGCGCGTCAGCCCAGTATCGTCTTCTTCATAGCAGCCCGTGGCCAACAGCGACTGATTGTTGTAACTCAACTGCATGAACCGCACGCCGAGCTGGTGGCAGATCTCAATGAGGCCGATATCGTCTTCAATTGGGCTTGGATTCTGGAAGCCAAAGAAAATCGCAGTCCGTCTGGTATCCCGGGCTGTCTGGACGTCGGCTGCGCTGCGTCCGGGCATGATCAGATCGGGATAGGTTTCGAACCAACGGTTCCAGCTCTCGAGGTTCTGCACCATCTCACGGAAGCTCTCGTGATAAGCGATGGTGACATGCACCGCATCGACGCCACCGCGACGCATCTGCCGGAATATCTTCGTCGACCAATTGGCATATTGCAGGTTGTCGATAACGGGCGCCGTCATGCGCGTCACCGTGGCCTTGCGCGCGCCACTTGGCAACAGATTTCAACCCGCGGGCCCCGTTGACATTGCCGGCCCGGCCGGTGCCATCTGCAGACCAAACACCCACCAAAGCGGAGAGCACCCATGGCCTTGCTGATCGCAACCGGCGTCACCAACTGGATCAATGACGCGGACATCAAGGCGCAGCTCACGGCCATGTCGCCCGGCGCCGATATTCGAACGCCTGACGCCATGGGAAACCCGGATGAGATCCGCATGCTTGCGGTCGCAAGCCTGAGATCTGATCTGCCGCAACAGCTTCCCAATCTCGAGCTGGTGCAAAAGCTGGGCGCCGGTGTCGAAACCATCGTCGCGCATCCCGCGCTGCAACCCCATGTCCGCGTGACGCGCCTCAAACCCGATGCGCCGGCCTATGAGATTGCCGAGTACTGCTTGGCATATGTCCTGCGTCATCAGCGAAACATGGACCAGCATGACCGTGATCAGGCGCGCGCGAACTGGGCGCCGGTAGCGCCGCGCGAAGCGTCAAAAACAACTGTCGGCGTGCTGGGGCTCGGCCATATCGGTGGACGCACGGCACGTCTCTTCCGCGACCTCGGCTTTCAGGTGATGGGGTGGAGCCGCTCGCCGCATCAAATGGACGGCGTGACCTGCCTGACCGGCTTGGACGGGCTCACTCGACTGCTCGCCCGGTCCGACTACACCATCGCGATTCTGCCCTCGACCGATGCGACGCGCGATCTCTTGGACACGCAAACGCTGTCGGGGATGAAACACGGCGCGTTGCTCATCAACGCCGGACGCGGCGACTTGATTGTCGAACCCGACCTGATCGACGCTCTCAACACTGGTCCGCTTGCGCATGCGGTGCTCGATGTGGTCAGAACCGAACCCCTGCCGCCCGAGAGCCCGCTTTGGCGACATCCGAACGTCACGATCACCCCTCATGTGTCCGGCTGGCATCTCGGTGATGCGCTCCGCGACGTGGTCGAAAATTTTCGCCGCCTAACCGGCGGGGAGCCGCTCCTCCACGAGGTCGACCGCAAACGCGGCTACTGACCCCACCTGCTGCGCAATGTCTCGGCGACCGCTCCCAATCGATGCAACCGGGCGGACCGAGGGTCCTGCCAAAAGCGGGACCCGAGACAAGGACGCGGCGCCGCAGGCGCCTCAATTTGGTGGCACCCTACTCGGCCGCTTCGGCATAGTCCTCCATGGGCGGGCAAGTGCAGACCAGATGACGATCGCCCCAGGCATTGTCGACCCGATTGACCGGCGGCCAGTACTTGTCGACGCGGAACGCGCCCGGCGGGAAACAGCCTTGCTCCCGGCTATAGGGCCGGTCCCAGTCCCGCACCAGATCCTCCATTGTGTGGGGCGCGTTCTTGAGCGGGTTGTTTACGGTATCTATGGCACCGGTTTCGATCGCTCGGATCTCTTCGCGAATTGCCAGCATCGCATCGCAAAACCGGTCAAGCTCGGCCTTCGTCTCGCTCTCGGTCGGCTCGATCATCAACGTACCAGCCACCGGCCAGCTCATGGTCGGCGCATGAAATCCGCAATCGATCAGGCGCTTCGCGATGTCGTCCACAGTCACGCCGGCGCTGTCGACAAAGGGGCGTGTGTCGATGATGCATTCATGTGCAACCCTGCCCGAATGACCGCGATAGAGCACGTCATAGGCCCCTTCCAGACGTTTGGCGATGTAGTTGGCGTTCAGGATCGCCACGCGCGTGGCCTGCGTCAGACCTTGGCCTCCCATCATCAGGCAATAGGCCCAGGAAATCGGCAAAAGTGAGGGTGACCCATAGGGCGCCGCCGACACCGGCCCCTCCTGCCCGCCCGTCATCGGATGACCCGGCAAATGAGGCACCAGATGCGCCTTCACGCCAATCGGCCCCATGCCCGGACCGCCACCGCCATGCGGGATACAGAAGGTTTTGTGAAGGTTCAGATGGCTGACATCCCCCCCGACGTCACCGGGTCGCGCCAATCCAACCATGGCGTTCATGTTGGCCCCATCGATATAGACCTGGCCACCATGGTCATGGGTGATCTGACACACCTCGCGCACGGTGGCTTCAAACACCCCGTGGGTCGAAGGATAGGTGATCATACACCCCGCAAGATTGTCCGCATGTGCCGCCACCTTCGCGCGGAAATCCTCCAGATCGATGTCGCCGTTCTCGGCGGATTGCACAGGCACGACCGTCCAACCGACCATATGTGCGCTCGCGGGATTCGTGCCGTGCGCGCTCATCGGGATCAGGCAGATGTTGCGATGCCCCTCGCCGCGTGCCCGATGCCATGCCGCAATCGTCAGAAGTCCCGCGTATTCCCCCTGCGCGCCCGAGTTGGGCTGCATCGAAATCTCGGCATATCCGGTGATGTCACACAGCTTCTGCGACAGGTCCGCAATCATCTCGTGATAGCCTTCGGCCTGATCCGACGGCGCAAACGGGTGGATCTGCGAGAACTCGCGCCAACTGACCGGCATCATCTCGGCTGCCGAATTCAACTTCATCGTGCAGGATCCCAGCGGGATCATCGCGCGGTCCAGCGCAAGGTCCCGATCTGCCAGCCGCCGCATATAGCGCATCATTTCTGTCTCTGCCCGGTTCATGTGAAAAATCGGATGGGTCAGAAACGCACTCTTGCGCAGCAGGTTTTCGGGCAGCCGGTACGCAGGCGCCAGATCGTTGTCCTCCATGATGATGCCAAAAGCACGCCAGACGGCTTCGATCGTCGCGGGCCGCGTGCGTTCGTCGAGAGTTATCCCGACCTTGCTGTCTCCAACCCGGCGCAGGTTGATGCCTTCGCGCACGGCAGCTTGCAGAACGCCGCGCTGCAAAAGGCCGACATCCACCGTGATCGTGTCGAAAAAGCTGTCGGGCTCCACGGCGAAACCCGCCGCCTCGAGACCGCGCGCCAGCCGCACCGTTTTGCGATGGATCCGTTGCGCGATTGCGGTCAGACCGTCAGGCCCATGAAACACAGCGTAGAACGAGGCCATAACGGCAAGAAGCGCCTGCGCGGTACATACGTTCGACGTCGCCTTTTCGCGCCGGATATGCTGTTCGCGCGTCTGCAGGGACAAACGGTAGGCACGGTTGCCAAGGCTGTCGACAGAGACACCAACAAGCCGCCCCGGCATTGCGCGGGCGAACTTCTGCTGCGTGGCCATATAGGCCGCGTGCGGGCCGCCGTAACCGACCGGCACGCCAAACCGCTGCGTGCTGCCGACCGCAATGTCTGCACCCATTGCACCCGGTTCCTTGAGCAGCGTGAGCGAGAGGGGATCGGCGCTGACAATTCCGATAGCCTTTACCGCATGCAGAGCGGCTATCTGGTCAGAGAAATCGCGGACATGACCATAAGTGCCCGGGTACTGAAAGATCGCACCAAACACATCTTCGGCACGCAAGTCCTCGGGCGCGCCCACGATGACTTCGATCCCCAACGGCGCGGCGCGGGTCTGAATGACCGCAATGTTCTGAGGATGACAGTTCTCGTCTACGAAGAACGCCTGCGCCTTGGACTTGGCAACGCGCTGCGCCATGGTCATCGCCTCTGCGCAGGCCGTGGCTTCATCCAGCAGCGACGCGTTGGCAATCTCCAGCCCCGTCAGATCGCTGATCATGGTCTGGAAATTCAAAAGCGCCTCGAGCCGCCCCTGGCTGATCTCGGGCTGATAGGGCGTATAAGCAGTGTACCAGGCCGGGTTTTCAAGAATGTTGCGCTGAATGGCGGGAGGCGTGACAGTCCCATGATACCCCTGCCCGATCAGCGAGGTCAGCACCTTGTTCTTGGCTGCGGTACGACGCATGTGAAAGAGCAGTTCGCGCTCGGATTTCGGCTTCCCGAAATCAAGCGGTTGCACTTGGCGGATGGCATCAGGAAGCGTGTCGTCGATCAGAGCGTCCAGACTGTCCGCCCCAACCGCCTGCAGCATCTCTTCCATCTCGGCCGGCGACGGGCCGATGTGGCGACGGTTCGCGAAATCATATGGCAGGTATTCGGTCGGTGTGAATGTCATGGCACTCTCCAAATTGCGCTTTGGCAGGCCTTGTTGGCCGGCCCATCATTCTAATCGTTCAACGGGCGTTCATCCGCCCTTCGGGTCGTCTTCGCTCGCGCGACAAGGGACCGCAGGGACCGAAGAGCGCCCGTTGCACGCGCCTATCCGATGAAATCCTGATAGGCCTTTTCGTCCATGTATTCGTCCATTGGCGCCAGATCGGACGGCTTTAGCTTGAAAAACCAAGCCGCCCCTTGGGCGTCTTCGTTGACCATCGCGGGGTTTTCGACGATTGCCTCGTTCACCTCGATCACCTCGCCATCCAGCGGTGCGAGGATGTCGGAGGCGGCCTTGACGCTTTCGATCACAACGACCTCGTCATCCTTGCTGATGGAAGCGCCTACATCAGGCAGTTCGACAAAGACGATATCGCCGAGTTGCTCGGCTGCATGTTCCGTGATCCCGACCGTGACCACATCGCCATCGATCAGCAGCCATTCATGTTCTTCGGTGAATTTCATTCCCTACTCCCTGTCGATATTCAACGTTTGAAACCGGGCGCCACAAAAGGCAGTGACGACACTGTCAGCGGCAATCGCTTGCCGCGCAATTCTCCAAATAGCCGCTGACCGTCTTGCGCGAGGTCTTTGGCGACATAGCCCATGGCCACGGGGCCACCGACCGTCGGGCCGAACCCGCCTGAGGTGATCTGACCGATCGGTTCACCGCCTTCTGCATCTGCGTAAAGCGTCACGCCTTCGCGCATCGGTGCCCGGCCTTCGGGACGCAGACCAACCCGTTTTCGTCGAAGCGTTGCGGCCTGCAGAGTGTCAGCGCCGGGAAACCCGCCGGCCCGCGCACCATCCGCGCGGCGGGCCTTTTGAATGGCCCATGTCAGGGCGGCTTCGGCCGGTGTGATAGTGGTATCGATGTCCTGCCCGTAAAGACACAATCCCGCCTCAAGCCGCAGCGAATCCCGCGCCCCGAGACCGATGGGCGCGACCGCGTCGTGGTCCAGCAAGCGCCGCGCCAACTTCTCGGCCGCGTCCTGCGGAACCGAGATTTCGAACCCGTCCTCACCAGTATAGCCCGAACGCGAGACCCAGCACGCCGCCCCGCCCAGATCGAGATCACGCACATCCATGAACCGCATCTCAGCTGCGCGCGGATCGAGCTCGGCCAAAACCGCCTCCGCCTCCGGTCCTTGCAAAGCCAAAAGCGCACGATCGGTCACGGGACATACGTCGATCTCGGGTTCAAGTGTTGCCCGCATGCGGGCAATATCCGCCGATTTGCAGGCGGCGTTAACAACAACGAACAGATGATCACCGCGATTGGCGAACATCAGATCGTCTTCGATGCCACCGTTCTCATTCGTGAAGAGCCCATATCGCTGCCGTCCTTCGCCGAGGTCCAGCACATCCATAGGCACGAGGCGTTCAAAGGCGCGGGCCACGGTATCGTAGGATGCGCCACGCAGGATCACCTGGCCCATATGGCTTACGTCAAAAAGCCCGGCTTTCTCACGCGTATGTGTGTGCTCCGCCATAATCCCGGCAAACTGGACCGGCATGTCATAGCCGGCAAAGGGCACCATCTTTCCTCCGAGCTCCCGGTGCAATGCCGTCAGCGGCGTGGTGAGCAAATCGCCCATGACCCATCCTTTACATGCAGGCCATCCGATCTGGAAATCGTCCGGCACCTGTTGCCCGCCCGCGCCGGTCAAGGCGCTTTGCGGCTCAGATGCCCCCTCTGTCCTTTCGCCTGAGATCGTTATCCCTTCGGCGGGCGCAAGGCGCCTCTCTCCAGAGCAGTCTTAGGTACACGGTCCCGTCGGCCTGAGAGTTTCCGGGGCGGTTGCTCCTTCGGCACCGGCGCAAGGCCAGTTCTCCCGTATACCTGCGTGCACAATAGGCATTCTTGTGAGTCTCGCAAGCCGGAATCATCGTTTCGTTTGCCGGTATCGGTCGGTTTGCGCAAAACCGAGCCGGCCACGCCTTGAACCGGTGGTTACCTAGGTCCTGTTCCGTTCAAAGTTGCTCCAGGCCGCTTCGAACGCGGCGAAATCAAACCCTTGCCGGCGCGCGGGCTCCAGGATCAGCTTTTCAGTTTCAAGAAGCCGGTCGATCGCGCCCTCAAGTTCCGGCAGCACATCTGGAGGGATCACCAAGGCCCCGTGCCGGTCGGCATGGATCAGATCTCCATCTGTGACGGACAGGCCAAAGATGGACACCGGCGTGCCGATCTCGCGGACATGGACGAACGCGTGCGACGGTCCAATCGACCCCGCCACAACGGGAAAGCCATCGGGAAGATCGCCGAGATCCCGCACCACCCCATTGGTCAAGGCACCCGCGAGCCCGAAACCCTTGTGAACGGTGGTGTTGATCTCGCCCCAGAAGGCGCCAACACAATTCGGGCAATCCAAATCCTCGATGACCGCAACGCCCGGCGATCGCGCCTCGGACATGTGGCGATAGTAATCCATCCGGCGTGCCCTGATAACATCGGGTTGCTCGGTTGGTGGGTCCATAGCCGAAATCCTTGCGGTGCGCGCATACCCCACGATCGCAGACGCATCCGGTGCGCTGGACACCATCGTCCCACGCGTGAATGCGTCGAACCCCCGCTTGCCCTGCGCGACTTCGATCGCGTTACAGACTGTGGGCGTGTCGACCTGCCTTAGCCGGTCCAGCAACGCGGGCATCATTGCAGACGCTCCGATGCGATCGCAGCGCCCTCGGACAGCGCAGCAAGCTTCGCATAAGCGATGTCAGGATCTACGGCACCAAAGCCCGCAAAGGTCCCAAACCCGCAATCCGATCCCGCAATCACGCGTTCCGCGCCAACGATATCGGCAAAACGCTCGACCCGCTGCGCCACCAGTTCAGGGTGTTCGACAAAGTTGGTGGTGGTGTCGACCACGCCGGGCACAAGCACTTTTTCATCCGGGATCTCTTCCTTGCGATCGCGAAAGACGGTCCATTCATGGGCATGGCGCGGGTTTGACGTTTCAAAAAGCACGTATCGTGCCTTGGCTGACATCAACGTTGAGAACACCTGATCCATCGGGATATCGCATACATGCGGGCCTTCGTAATTGCCCCAGCATATGTGTATGCGCACCCGATCCTGCGGAACATCTGAAAGCGCGTGGTTCAACGCCTCAACATGCGCGCCAGCGAGCTTGAGAAACTCGGCATCGCTGAGGTCGTTGAATAGCATGTGGCGCGACAGCGCCAGATCGGGGCAATCCAGTTGAAGATCAAGCCCCGACGCAACGATGGTTTCGTATTCATCCTTCATCGCATCCGCGAGCGCGGCCAGGTAAGCATCGCGTGTCGGGTAATACTCGTTCTGCAAAAAGAGCGATATGACCCCAGGCGAGGCCGCATTCATGAACCCGCGCTCCACCCCATGCGCCGTCATCGCCGATTTGAGGTTGGCAATGTCCTTCTCAAGCTCGCCCTGACCTTTTGACTTAACGTCGCCCGTACACATTGGCCGGGCGTATTTCGGCGTACCTCCGTCATCCGCCAGACGTTTGAGAAAACTGGGAAATTCCTTTAGATCAGCGGGCGCGTTGCGTGGGCTGTCGCCTGAAAAGCCGGTGTAGCGGTCCTTGACATAGGTGGCATAGGAGATCTTCGACGTTTCTCCATCGCTGACGATGTCCACACCCGCATCGACCTGCCGACGCACGGTGTTGGATACGGCCCGCGTCATGCAGTCATCGAAACCGGCAGGGTCGTAGGCCTTCTCGTGTTCCCGCGCAAAGATGAAATCCACGACGGGCTGGGTTCGAGGCAAGCTGCCCACATGGGTTGTCGCGATCTTTGTCATGGCATGTCCTCGGCAATGTCTTCGGCCCAGAGTTCGGGCTTTTCTTCGATAAATCTGCGCATCAGGGCCTTGCAGGTGGGGTCATCAGCCAGGATGACCTCGACCCCGCGCGACGCAAGAAAGTCTTCGTTCCCGCCAAAGGTCTCGTTCTCGCCGATAACGACCCGGGGTATCCCGAATTGGACAATCGTTCCCGAGCACATCATGCAGGGAGAGAGCGTCGTGTAGATTGTCGTGCCCGAATATGTGCGCTGGCGTCCTGCATTGCGCAGCGCATCCATCTCGCCATGCGCGATCGGGTCTCCCTGTTGCACGCGCCGGTTCCGCCCTTCGCCAAGGATCTCGGCGCCGCGCGCGAGGACCGAGCCGATTGGGCAACCACCTTCGTCATAGCCTGTCTTGGCCTGCGCATAGGCCCGGTCAAGCATCTGCCGATCCAGATCGCTCAGCGACATCTGTCAGGCCGCCCAGGTAGCGCCGGCGGGATCATCGGTCGAGGTAATGCGATAGAGACTCGCCTCGCCGGTCATCGACGGGGTTAGCCCATAGGGCTGACCGGGCGGGATGAGGCAGGTATCGCCCGGATTGAGCACGGTTTCGCCGACCTCCCATGTCAGCTTCCAGTGTCCGCGCACAGGCATCAGGACGACATGTTTTGACGCCGTCACACGCGTGTCACTGATCGATCCACGGGTCAGGAAATCGACCTCGAACCCGGGTTTGTCCTTCAACAACGCGTCAGGCCCAATCACTTTGGCCGGCATGTCCGAGCCAAGCGCCATCAGGTCCCAATAGCGCGCCACATAGTCACGCACGACGCCCGAGGCCGGAACCTCGGGAAAGGCCCTCAGTTCAGCTTCGGTCAAAACTGGCATCGGCTTGACGCCATCGGGCAGGGCCTCACCCTTTTTCGTGTCATAGAGGCGCCCGGTATCGGCCAGGATCAGCCCGTGTGCCTGCGCGTCCTCGATCACCTGCGGCGCCCAGGTCACGCCGCCGCCAGCGTCGTCACCGCCGAGGATGGCCATGATCATTCCGTAATCGGTTCCGATGTTCTCAAATCCCCGAAAGATGCCCGTCGGGATGTTAAAGATATCGCCCTCTTCCAGCACAACCTCGCCCGCATTGCCCCACCGACCCCAGAAGAACCGCCAGCGACCCTTGAGCACAAAGAACACTTCGGCCGTGGTATGGCTGTGCAGCGAGTTGCGGCATTTCGGCGGTTGCCCCGCTGCGCCAATATTGAACCCGGGTGTGTCGGTGATGTGCACATGCTGATCGGCACTTTCGGACACGCCGCCGCCGATGATCGTGAAGTTCTCCTTTTGGTCACTGCCCGGCGTATGCGCGTCGATGAACGCCGTCTTGCAGGGTTTCAGGTCGCCATAGCGCACGATGTTCGCATGCATCTCTTGCGGGGTCATAAGTTGGATCCTTG